>VGSG01000061.1 GCA_016875095.1 Deltaproteobacteria bacterium | reverse complement strand
TTCACATGTATTGCCTGGTCGGAAAGACCGAATTCCTCCGCCGCGTGTTTGATTCCTCGCGCAAGGATTTGACCGAGTCCGCGGCGATAGGCGATATCTTCAAGTAGTTCCGCTATGCGGTCCACCTGGCCGTACTCTATGGCGTAATCGACTTTCTTTTGTATTGACGCCTCAATCGTCAAGGCAACGAGGTTTCCCGCGCTGATCGTATCTATGCCGAGGCGGTCGCAGACGTCGTTGAGATGTGCGATCTCTTCGATTGAATCCACCTCGCACAAGCCGCCGAACGCGTAGATGGTTTCGTATTCGGGGCCTTCAATGCGGAGCCCCTCGTGCCTACCCTCTTTGACGGTTCCCAGTCTACCGCACGCGATGAAGCATCTCAGGCACGCGTGGGGCTGCACCGCAAGCCGTTCGTGCAGCGCGGCAGCGTTGATGCGCTCCCGATGCTCCGCGGTTCCTTTTCTCCAGTAGCGAGTCGGGAAGCTCCCCACGTGACTCATGATATCGACCATCATGGGGGTTCCCAGGCTCTTGTAAGCTTTGACCCCGGGGTTCTCCTTCGCGCTCTTGGCGAGCCGGTTGGCAAAAGCCTTGACCAACTCCGGGTCGGCAAGCTCTTTCTTGCGATCCCCCCAGAAGGCCATTGCCTTGATCTTTTTGGAACCCATGACCGCGCCCGCGCCTGTGCGGCCCGCGGATCTCCAATAATCGTTTTCGATCACGGAGAAGCTTACTCCGTTTTCCCCCGCAGGTCCGACCACCAGCACACCGCAGTTCTTGGCTTCGGGCCGATTTTCTTTGATCCACGCCTTGACGCGATCTTCGGTCTGAAACGTATCAAGGCCCCACAGGTCGTCCGCGAGATGGAAAAAGACCTTTTCGTTGCACACCTCCAGCCAGATCGGGGCCGCGGAGGCGCCGTTTACCATCACTGCATCGAATCCCGCGGTAGACATATACTCAGCGGCTTTGCCTCCGGAATACGATTCCGAGTAATAGCCTGTCTGAGGAGACTTGGTGAAGACCGCATGGCGGCACGAGCCCCAGATCCTTGTTCCTGTTACAGGACCCAGGGCAAGAATAAGGTTGTTTTGAGGCCCGAGAGGATCCACTTTCGGAGGGTTGTGCGCCAACAACAGATGGGTCGCCAGCCCCTTGCCGCCCAGCGTGGTTTCGAGTAGCCGGTCAGGCATAGTCTCGATCTCAAAGGTCATGTCCCTTGCGTTTATCTTCAAGATCTTGTTAGAAAAGCCGCGCATGCTTCAATTTCCTTTCTTCGGCGCGCGGATAGCGCCGAGGCGAAGGAGTTTGCCATAAGAAGGTTACTATCAGAGAACGCTTCGATAAATAGCTTCCGCGTCGCTGAGCGTCAGTTCCCGCGGATTGTTGGCAAGCAATCTGGTAACTTTCATTACGCCTTTCGCCAATTCGGGGATGTGCTCCTCCGCTACACCGAAGTCGCTCAGTCGGCTGGAGAGCCTCAGATCTTCCGCGAGCGTACTGAGGGAGTCCACCGCGCACATCGCAGCGTCCCGGAGACTCATGCCTTCCGTATCTTCACCCATAACATTCGCGATATCGGCAAACTTCTCAAGATCGCCCAGCATGTTGAACTCCATAACCGGGGCGAGCATGATGCTGTTGGCGAGCCCATGGGGAATATGGAACTCAGCGCCGATAGGGTACGCGAAGGCGTGAACCGCGGTCACTCCCGCGTTGGCAAAGGCCATCCCCGCGAGGAGGCTCCCTTCGAGCATAGCGGTTCTCGCGGAGAGATCGGCGCCGTTTGCGTAAGCGGTGCGAATGTTCGAGGCAAGCAAGTCCATCGCTTCTATTGCCAACATGTCGGTAATGCCCGTCGCGTTGCGGGAGGTATAAGCCTCTACCGCGTGGATAAGCGCATCCATGCCCGTGGCCGCGGTGACCGCGGCGGGAAGGCCCAAGGTGAGCTCCGCATCCAGCAGAGCCGTTCGCGGGAAAAGATGGGGGCTGACTATGCCTTTCTTGAGCTTTTCCTGATAGTCCGAGAGTATTGCGATGGGGGTCACTTCGCTACCTGTGCCCGCGGTCGTAGGTATGAGAATAGTCGGAATTCCCGGTTTCGGTATCATGTCGATGCCGAAGAACGACTCCACAGGCTCGGTGTTCGTTGCAAGCGCCGCGGCTACCTTAGCTATGTCAAGCGGAGAGCCTCCGCCAATTCCCACCACCAGATCGGCGCGGGCAGCGCGGATTTGGTCCGCAGCCTTGGCGGCGATTTCATAGCCGGGATCCGGCTCCACAGCGTCAAACCGAGTCGTTGAGAGCCCGCCCCTTGAAAGGAGCTTTTCCACGCGCTCCACAATCCCGGTGCTCACGAGCCCGGGATCGGTAACGATCGTCACATTTGTTCCGCCAAGGCGCTTGACTTCGTCCGCGGAAGAATCGAGCGAACCAGGACCCATAACGATCCGGGGAGTAGTCTGAAAAAATCTTACGCCGGCCATTTGTTCCCACCTTCCTGCCCTAAGTCTTGGAAGCGGCTGTAGTCAAACCGCAAGATATTTCTTCTGGATGCTCTCCTCTTTCTTGAAATCTTCCATGGGGCCCCTGAAGACCACGTGGCCCTTGTCGATGACCACCACACCATCCGACACACCCATCGCAAAGCGGATGTTCTGTTCGGAGAGCAGAATGGTCGCGTCGGCTTTCTTAAGGCTCATCATAAGGTCCTTGAGGACCGATACCACAACAGGCGCCAGCCCCTCGGTCGGTTCGTCCAGGACCAGCACGTCGGGGTTGCTCATGAGAGCCCTCGCGATCGTGAGCATCTGTTGCTCGCCGCCGGAGAGAGTCCCTCCAAGGCGGTCGAGCATGTGGCTCAACACGGGGAATTGCTCCAGCACCGATTCGAGGGTCCAGCGGCCTGTGCGTCCGGGAATTCTCCCGAGTCCGAGATTTTCCTTGACCGTGAATGGTCCGAGGATCCTGCGATCTTCAGGCACGAATCCGAGTCCCAGTCTCGCTCTTTTGTACGGAGGCAGCTTTGTGCAGTCGCGGCCTTTGAACCGCACAATCCCGGTCTTGGCGGGCGTGAGACCCATGATCGAACGGAAAGTGGTTGTCTTGCCCGCGCCGTTCGGACCGATGATGGACGTCAAGACGCCTCTTTGAAAGGAGACATTCAGATTCTTGGCCGCGGTCACCATGCCGAAGGCTTTGTTGAGATTGCGAACGTCCAGCAGCGTTTCCGTCATGTCACTGTTTCTTTCCTTTTTTCAAAGCGCATTCGTATGAGAATATCCCCATTCTCGGCAGGAGGTCGGGCCTCCGTATGGAGAGGCTTGGAGGGGAGATGAGTCTCTCCTCCAAATTATTGCCCAGCGATGCGCTCTTGTTACCGATCTCCGAGGCGAAGCCGCGGAGCGCTTATCGGAGTCAATGACTTTCATGATTCATTGTAGGTCTCTGACGATGGCGGTTGGCGTTACGCTCGCGAGTATCGTTTCAGGATCTCCGCCGTGGAGCCCACGATTCCGCCACGGAATCCCATGATAATGGCCAGCAAAATAACCCCGAACCAGAACATCCAGTTGTGGGTGAATCGTTCCACCACTTCTCGCAGGACCACAAAGACGATACTCCCCACCAGGGGTCCCGTGAAGGTCTGCAAGCCTCCGATGAGGCTCACCAGAACCGGCTCCGCAGACCTGCTCCAATGCGATGCGAAGGGAGTGATATTGCTTTCCAGCAGAACCGCGAGAGCGCCGGCTAGTCCCGCAAAAGCCCCCGACACCACGAACGCCCCCAGCCGATACAGCTTTACCGGCAGACCCGCAAACTCAGCGCGAACATGGTTCTCGCGGATACCGGCAAGGATCAGGCCGAACGGGGAACGATAGATTCTGTGGATCAGGAAGACACTCAGAACAAAGAAGAAGAGCACCAAGAAATAGTATTGGTATTCCTTGTAGATCGGGATCTTCAGAATCCCGAGGGAGATAGCTGCGCGTGTAATTCCGTACAGCCCGTCATCCCCTCCGGTAACGCTTCGAGCATTCCACATGAGTGAAAAGACCATCATGCCGAAGGCCAACGTGAGCATCGCGAAATAAATCTCAGTATGGCGCACGCAGAAGAAACCGATGATCAACGCGAGAAACGTCGCGGCCGCCACCCCGAGAAAGATGCCCAAGAGCGGATGGGGGCTTATGTGTATCGTCGCCAGCGACAGCCCGTAGGCGCCCGCCGCGTAGAACGCGGCATGGCCGAACGAAAGTAGTCCTGTTCTGCCCAGGAGCAGGTTGTACCCAAGCGCAAAGATCGCGAGAATCATCACCCGCATCGCAAGGTACAGGACGAACGGACCGGCCGACAATCCCAGGAGGATCAAAGCTGCCAAAGCCGCTCCCAACAACGCATATGTCCAATAGCGGTTCATCGATCAGCTCTCTGCAAAGAAACCTTGCGGCCGCCACAACAGGACCGCCGCCATGAGTATGAAGGTAAGGAACATATCGAGCATGGGTATGAATCTCGTCCCGAATGAAGCGAGAAGGCCGATCACCAAAGAACCGAGAAACGCTCCCTTGAGACTCCCCAATCCTCCGATGACGACCACCACGAATGCGCCGATGATGATCGTTTCGCCCATCCCGGTGGTGAGGAGGCCTACATAGGGAACCGCCAATGCGCCTCCCACCGCAGACAGCCAGGCCCCGAACACAAAGACTGCGGTATAGAGCGCAGGCACTTTGACACCAATGGCCGCGGCCATATCGCGGTCGGAAGCCGCAGCCCGAATTATCCTTCCCCACCAGGTTTTCTCCACGAGCAGATACAGATCCAACGCGACCAGAGGGCCCACCACGATGATGAAGAGGTTATAGACCGGGAAGTTTCGGCCCAGGATCGGTATGGACCCCGAAAGTCCCGGCACGCTCGGGGAACTCAGTGAGCCGGCGCCCCAGATCATCTTCACCAGATCGTCGAAGATGAGCACCATGGCGAAGGTCAAGAGTAGTTGATAGGGCAGCTCGAGATGATAAACATAGCGGATCAGATACCGCTCCATCGCATACCCAACCGCGCAGACTACCAGAGGACCGAGCACGAGCCCTACCCAGAAATTGCCGCCCATCACCTTTAGGACGGTGAAGCACAGATACGCGCCCAGCATGTAAAAGCTGCCGTGGGCGAAGTTGAGCACCCTGAGCACACCGAATATGAGGGTGAGCCCACTTGCTACCAACCAGATGAACATGCCTGCGGAGATCCCCGCCAGGCACACGTGCGCCAAAGATTGCAACATAAGCGGTCACTCCCGGTTATTGACTACTCTAAGGGAGCTTCGTGCAGAGTCAGGAAAAGAGACGAGCGATTCCCTCGTTTTGATCACCGTCTTTGTGCGCTCTCGAAGGGGCGGGTTTGAAACCCGCCCCTAACGCTCCCGGCGCCTCACACCGCTTCTATGCCTTGAACGGCGGCTTGCACGCGTCGCCTTCAAAAGGCGGTCGGTTGAAGCACTCTTTCGCCGGGATCATTACCTGCTTACCCATAATCTTGAATGGATATTTCGGATCGGCTTTCGTCAGGCCCCAGGGCACGTCGTACATTGCTTGGTGATCTTCCTTACGGAAGACTCGACGACCCGCGGGCGAATCGAGCTCCATGCCTTCAAGAGCCTGAACCACGGCCTTGGTCTCTTTTGATCCCGCGGCCTCCACCGCCTTCTTGAACGCGTACATGGCAGAGTAAGCGGTTTCGGAAACGTAGGCGGGGTAATGGTTCCACCGTTTCTTGAAACGAGCCACCCACTCATTGTTTTGCGGATTATCCGGGTACAGGAAGAAATAGCGTCCGGAAATCCAGATGTTATCAGGCAGTTCGGCGCCAAGCCCTTCAAGAACGTCCATGGCCGCGCCCACAGGGAACATCACGTGCTTGATCTTGTCGAAGAGGCCCGCCTGCGCGGCTTGCTTCACCATAGTAATAAGCTCGCCCGCCCATCTTTTCCCTCCTTTGTTGCCGGCGGACAGGCCGCCACATTTATAGTGAACGGCATTGACATTTGCGCGAAAGGTCACCCTCCCCCTTCCCCCTCCCATCGAGGGAGGGGTCATAAAACCCTCTCCCCTGGCGGGAGAGGGAAGGGAGAAGGGGATTCCAGCCTTATCCAAAGGCGCAGATCTCAACGCAGCCTTCTATAATTGCCGTTTCAAAGGGTGAAACCTATCTTTCCGCGGTCACCAGATCGTCCATCCTCCGTCGATGAAGATCGTTTGTCCGGTTATGAAATCCGACGCTCGTGACGCCAGGAAAATCACCAGCCCGGCGAGTTCCTCCGGTTGTCCCCAGCGCCCCATCGGAGTGCGATCCACAATGAAACCGTATCGTTCGGGGTCATTTCGAAGCTGGGCGACCAACGGCGTCTCGAAGTAGGTAGGACCGATCGCGTTCACCTGTATGCCCCGCTTGGCCCATTCCAAGGCCATGACCTTGGTCATTTGCATCACACCGCCCTTGCTGGAGGCATAGGCCACCTGGGACGGGAGTCCCACCGTTCCCAAGATAGAGGCCATATTAATGACCTTGCCATACCCTCGAGACAGCATATCAGGGACCACGGCCTGGGCCATGAGCAAATAGCCTTTCAGGTTGGTATTGAGCACCAGGTCCCATTCTTCCGAAGTAAATTCCAGCACGGGCTTCCGAACATTCACCCCGGCGTTGTTCACCAGGATGTCTATATGCCCGAACGCTCGCACGGTGGCTTTCACGTTTTCATCTATAGCCTGTTTGTCCAAGACGTCCACGCAGGACGCTTCCGCCCGCCGGCCGAGCGACTCCACAGATGCCTTCACCGCTTCAAGCTCTTCTTTATTTCGAGCATAGAGCGCGACGTCCGCGCCGCCCGCGGCTAGGGCATGCGCTATTGCCTTTCCCAGACCTTTTGACGCGCCCGTTACGACGGCGACTCGGCCGCTGAGGTCAAAGATTTCTTGATGCATGAGTCTTCGTCCTCAAGGGTGATCCCATTTTCAACGTAAAAGTGTTTTTCATGGCGCGTCTCCCACTTGACCACTGAAAGTCGATTCGACATCACCCGGATTCACCATTCGGCCATTACTTACGGCCCCTTCCCGTAAGGCCGGCAGCGCGTTGAAAGCTTTCCAAACAGCGCCTGGAAGGTCATTTTCCGATACCGGTTGATGGCCTACGTGGGATCCTTCAACAGAGACGCGCCGCCGCGCGGTCGCGAGTTCCGGGCGCTCTTCCTCCAGACACGCCCGTGGACATCCATTAACCAGGAGGAGCCAGTCAGCGCCGCTATCGTCGCAAACATCAACGCGGAAGCCACCCTCCTCAGCGATCTTCACGAATCGGCTTACCAGCGCGCTCCGATCTATCTCGGGATTGCAGCCACCGCAATAGCGCACTTGAATTGTGGGTGGCTTCGATTCCATGATCTCGGGACAATCCTTTGATGAGACCGCGGCGCACGCTCGCAGTCACTTGATGATGCGGCGGCAAATCCTTACCTCTTCCGCCTTGATCTTCTCTTGCTGGCTGCGAAGATAGTCTTCCTCGGTCGTCCCCACGATGCGTTCAAAAGCCTCGTCTCTTCGTATGCCGGTGATGGTCTCCGCGAGCTCTCGCTTCTTGTCGAACGCGCCGCGACGGGCGATCATGATCTTCTGCGCGGCCGGAGAACCCGCTCCGTGCATGGCCTCAGGGAGTCCCGCGCCCACCGACATATTTTCCACGAGCCTGAGCATCTTCAGGATCTGGTGGACATCCACATTTGCTTTGCCGGCAAAAAAGCCCGCGATCAGGTCCCCCATTTCGGGGTGCTTCAGGTCTTCTTCCGAGGGAAGCGTGATAATCTTACCGCCCGCGATGTCCTGCGCGACGCGCATCCACTCGTAAACCATACGGGTGATGTTCAGCTTGGTCACATTGGCCAGCAGCGGGTTGATGTTGTATGCGCCGGACGGCGTCTTGTGACCTTCATACGCGCACGCGAGCGAGCAGGCCCAACAAGTCTCGGCCATCGCCACGATTTCCGTGAGCTTGTCGATAATGTGTGAAGCATTGGCAATCCCGTGCGCGTCCGCGAGCCAATGGGAGCTGCCGGCCACCACGTCCGCGGCGCCCACTTTGCACCCGCCGTAGTTCGATCGATGATGGCCCGCGAAGAGTTCGACCAAGGGCGCGGCGAATTGATACTCGCCGGCCATGAAGACCCTTTCCCAGGGCACAAAGACGTCTTTGAAGATGATGAGCGCCTCTCCGCCGATACTGCCGTACTTGGGATTTCCGGTGTCCAAGGTTCCGTCCAGCCGTCGCATATCATTTGTCTGACGTGCGAAAACTAGCTTAATCCCGGGTTCATCCACCGGGACGGCCAACGCCACCGCGAAGTCGCGATCTTCTTCTCCCAATGCCCGCGTGGGCAATGCGATGATTTCGTGTGAATTGATCGCGCCCGTTATGTGAGCTTTCGCGCCGTTGACCACGATTCCTTTGTCGGTCCGTTCCGAGATGTGGAGGTATAGGTCGGGATTCGCTTGCTGATGAGGCCTGAGGCTCCGATCCCCACGGGCGTCGGTCATGGCGCCCGCGGACATCAGGTCGTTCTCCTGAATGTAGGTCAGAAACTTCTTGAAACGCTCGTGGTATTCGGTTCCCAGCTTCGCATCCATGTCGTAGGTTATGGCGTAGAGCGCATTGAGAGCGTCATAGCCCACACAACGTTGAAAACAGGTGCCGGTTTTTTGCCCGAGAACGCGCATCATGCGTATCTTCTTCACCAAATCGTCAATGCTCTGGTGAATATGGGTGAAGCGATTGATCTTATTTCCGGTTAGATGCGACGTCGCGGTTGTAACCTCTTGGTGAAGCGGGTCATGGGCAAGCTCGTACGTCATCGCCGCTGTATTGATGTGAGGCGCGAACATGGGCTCCTCCACCACGTCGGTGATCTTCTCTCCCATGAAATAGACTTCCGGCTTCAATTTCCGCAGCGATTCTCTATATTCCTTTCCCGTCATCATGCTCACGGTTTGATCCTCCTTGTGGGAATGGCGGTTGCGGAACGCTAATGCCCTTAAACACGCTCTTTGTCGCGGAGCGCTCTCCGCAAGAATTTCCCTGTCAAAGTCTTCGGAATCTCTGAGACGACTTCCACCTGTCTTGGATATTTGTACGCCGCCATG
This sequence comes from Deltaproteobacteria bacterium, assembly GCA_016875095.1. Lineage (GTDB taxonomy): Bacteria > Desulfobacterota > Desulfomonilia > Desulfomonilales > Desulfomonilaceae > VGSG01. The sequence continues at coordinate 17,143 of VGSG01000061.1, read as the reverse complement.
CGATCCTTGCAAAAAGCTATGATTTCATCGACGGTCACCGAATGCTCCCGGCCTTCCTTTAGGGCCACGAACGCCTTGACGGTCTCACCTCGGTACGGGTCGGGCACGCCCACTACTGCGGCTTCCCGCACCGCAGGATGTTGGTACAGGACGTCTTCCACATCTCTCGGCCATACTTTGTATCCGGAAGCGATGATCATGTCCTTCTTACGGTCAACCACAAAAAACCACCCGTTCTCATCCATCTTGCCCACATCCCCGCTGTACAGCCAGCCGTCCTTTATGGCGCTCGCCGTTTCATCGGGCTTGTTCCAGTACCCTGGCACGATCATCGGGCCGCGATTAACAATTTCGCCCACTTCCCCGGGCGCCAGGGCTCGCGTGCCGTCATCCAAATCCATGATCTTGGAGACTGAGCTGGGAACCGGAACGCCCACGGAAAGAGCGCCGCTCTCGGGATCCACCGGCGCCCGCTTGCCAAGTGGGACAATGTGCGAAGGAGAATTCGTTTCGGTCATGCCGTAGACGTTATGGAGCATGAGACCCGTAAGCTCTTTGAAACGATCCACCATGGCGCTGGAAACGGGCGCTCCGCCGCTGTAAGCCTTCACAAAACCCGACAAATCCCTTTTCGTGATATCGGCGTGATTCATCAGAGCTATGTACACCGTGATGGAAGCCACCGTCATGGTTACTTTCCATCGTTCGATCAGCCTGAGCGCCTCGGCCGGATCGAACCGGTAGAAGAGAACCACGGGAATGCCGGCCAGCGCCGCTATCGCGCCGTGGGCCACCTCTCCGGTGACGTGGAAGAGTGGAGCTACCCCGAGGACAACGTCGCTCGTGTCGATGCGCATCATGGCGCGGTACACGCGTGCGCTGAACGCGATGCTTCCGTGGGTATTCATAGCGCCTTTGGGTTGTCCGGTGGTGCCGGACGTGTAGGTCAAATACGCGATCCGATCCGGAGAATCCTCGACGAGATCAACCCTCTCGCCTTCATATCTACTAAGGATCTCTGCAAAGTCGAGGCAGCCTTCTACGGAGAGTCGCTTCACGCCCTCGAGAGTCTGGGGAGGAGGCGAATCCGCGGGAATAAAATCCAAAGCCGACGTGGTGATGATCCGTTCAACTTGGGCGCGCTTGAGGGAAGAGGGATCCAAATTCGCCGCGGTCTCGTCATGTGTCACAAAAAGCCTGGCCCCTGAATCGTTGCAGAAGTACGAGAGTTCCCGCTCCTTGTACATTGGATTGAGAGGGACTACGATCAGGCCGATTTTCCACGCGGCGTACACCGCGATGAGAAACTGCGGGACATTCTGGAGGTCCACAATGATGCGATCCCCGGGGTTTAGTCCGAAATCGCGGAATGCAGCGGCTAACGCATCGGAAAGCCGATCTAGCTTCCCGTACGAGATCGGGTAGTCGAAGTAACAGATTGCGCGCGCGTCCGGCCTCGTTTTCGCCGTGTTCACGAAGTCGCCAATAGCGGTGGCAGACCCGGTCTCCACGTTAGCGGGAACCCATTCCGGATACAAACTCAACCAGGGTCTCTCTTCGTATATCGATGCCATGAACGCCCCCGCCACATGATGAGCGACAGAAGAAAATGACCGGGAATATTGCGTTTCTAGTCGGCGCCCCCGGTGCATCGGAGTATCTGGCCGGTGAGATATTTCGATGAATCACCGGCGAGAAAGAGTACGGTGTCGGTTATGTCGGAGATTTCCCCCATGCGACCGGCAGGGATCTCCTTGTTCAACCGGTCCGCCAGCTCGTTCTGGATCTTGGACGGTCGTATCGCGCGTATGAACCCCGGCACAATGCAATTGACGTTGACGCGAAATCGAGCCATATCCCGCGCGCACGCATGGGTAAGCGCGATTATGGCGCCTTTTGCCGCCTCATAGCTCATCGAGTCGGGATATTTGTCCCACGCCCACGGGGCCAAATAGATGATCCGTCCGGAAGACCTCCGTGACATGCTCTCCTGTACGGCCCCAGTCATTGTCTGAGCGCGTGTGACGTTATCTCGGAGCTGTTTGGCTGCTTCCAGGCTTTCGCGCTGCCCGCGGATTCCACGTAGGTTGCCGATGCCGATGTCGTAAACAAAGATGTCAGCCGGACCATTGGCCTTTTCCATCTCTCTGAACAGCTCCGGGCTCATAGGTCCGCGGTCTGCGGTCACATAGCAAGTAAGGTCTCCTCCACTCTTGGGGTTGAGGACAGGATACTCGCGGCTCTTCTTGACGAATTCCATGTGGGCGGCCACAGTAACCCCTTGAGAAAGAAAAAAGGAGATAATGGCCGACCCCAGGACGGTGCCGCCGTTTGCCACGATCGCGACCTTCCCCTGCAGGGGGCGCTTGGACTGCTCGTGGCGTCCCGGAACGTCGTCCGTTGTGAGGAATCCGTGCAGGAGCAAATCCAGAATTGCCTGTTCCACCTCCTGAGCGGTGGCGTGCCCTCGAAGATCCCATCTCTTGAGCACCCACGCGTCAACCATGGACTTCACCAAATTGGCCAGGACACGAGTGTTGCACGAGCGGAGCGCCCCTGTTTTGACGCATTGCTCGATGATGGACTCGATGACTTCGAGATGGGCCCGTTCTTTCTTCAGGAGGCTGCGCAAGAGCGGCTTCTTAAGGATATGGCCCTCTTGGTAGATAAGCATAATAGCGTCGGCAAGACTGTCCATGGTGGTGAATTCGGCTCGAACCATGCGGCGCAACTTCTCCAAAGGGTCGGAAACCTGTTCCAGCGCCTTGGTCATGGCCTCCATCGCAGAGCCGGCCGCGAACTGATGTATCAGGAAGAATATGTCCTCTTTGGATCCCACGTAGTCGTAGATATTGCCCTGACTCAGGCCGGCCTCTTCGGCCAGGTTTCTCAGGGTGGTTCTATGAAATCCTTTTTTCGCGAAGAGCTTGATAGCCGCCAGAACGATCTGTTCGCGCCGTTTTTCAACTAATTCCTGGTTCTTAACTGTGGTGGGAATGGCGCTCACGAGTCGGGTCTCGCCATCGAAAATCATTGATGAGCGGACGCTCGGTTTCCGAACGACTACTCACATTCCCACGGTAAAGCCGACCTTGTCAAGCAAAACCGGGATGCGCGGACAAGCGTTGATTTGTTGGGGATAAGAGCCCACTTGATACGTCATCGCGAGCCGCGCGCTTCGCGCATTCTTGAAATCCACGCGCGCATGTTGTACAAACGGCTGTCTAAGGCAGAGGCGCGCAGAAAAGAGGTCGGCCCGACAGTGCGTATGAAGTCTTCATACAACGGGACGTTTCTGAAGTTTATCAAGGCGTTCGCTCAGATCGGCAAGGATTCAAGAATCTTTCCCAAGAAATGCCGCGCCTGCGGCGCAGTTTACCCCAGTTTCCCCGACTACATTCATAACACCAATCCTCTCGGCCGTGGTCTGGAGCCTTATCTGGAGGATCTGGATGTCCCGCGGACATTGCAGTACCGGAATTGCATCTGCGGCAGCACGCTCACAGTATCATTCACGAAAGAGACGTACCCGCGTATCGAGAGCTTCTGGGAGATGATCGGCACGGAATCGAAAAGGTCCGGCAAACCGGTGCGAGAGGTTGTTTCCGAGTTCCGCAAGCAGCGTAATCGCTACATTCAAGAAAGAGATGAAACAGCCGCGTAATTACGGCTCTCCAACCTGAATAGGGAAGATGGTATGTGGAGAGTGTTTTCAATGCTCTTGACCGAAGTTTGGGCCGTCATCAAGGAAACGCTCCAGGCCTGGTCACAGGACAATGTCCTGCGCATGGCGGCTGCGCTGGCTTTTTACACCACCTTTTCCATAGCGCCCGCCCTCCTTATTGGGTTGGGAGTCGCCGGCGCAATCATCGGAGAGACCGCGGCAAAATCGGAACTCAACGCCAAGATTCAGGAATTCCTGACGCCGGATGTGGCCGCGTACGTCGCATCGGTCCTCCAGTCTTTCTGGCTGGAATTGAAATCCAGGAACCTGCCGATTGTCGGCATTGGAGCGGGGATCGTGGCCGCGACCGCGGTGTTCGCAGAACTCCAGAGTTCGCTTAATGCGATCTGGGGCGTGAAATCCGGAGGGATCAAGGGCCTGCTAAAGCTCCTGCTTCAACGCTTTGTGTCCTTTGTTCTCGTGGTCGGAATAGGAATCCTTTTACTCGTTTCGGTCACCACCAGCGCAGTCCTGGCCGCGATTCAGGCTTTCTTCGCCGATTTGTTCCCTGTTCCGGACTTGCTGATCCACGGGCTGAATCTGTTGGCGTCCTTCGCAATGGTCCCTCTGCTTCTCGCTCTTGCGTATAAGCTGATACCCGACACGCCCGTCGGATGGAAGGAGGCTTGTATCGGGTCGGTCGTAGCGTCACTGCTCTTTCTGGCGGGAAAATATCTCTTCGGGATGTACTTGCGCTTGAGCGTGCTGCTCTCCGTCTATGGCGCGGCAGGATCCTTGGTCATTCTCTTGGTCTGGGTTTATTACTCTTCGCAAGTGTTCTTTCTCGGCGCGGAAATCACCAAGGTGTGCTCAAAGAGATTCGGATCTCACGGAAGTGGCGGCGCCCGCGATCAAGGCGATCCCGTTGGTTGAAACATGAAGATGACTCTGATATCGCACGCCTGTCGATGCAGAGAGGCATGTTTGACCCGGATCATAGGAACCGACGGCGGAACGTTCACACATGACAACAGGAGGAAGTCCCAATGCCGAAGCAAAACAGGTTGGGCCGCGGTCTTTTCGCGCTAGGCCTGATAATGATCTTGGGCGTGAGCGCGGCCGGCCTTCAGGCCCAAGAGCGCATCCAGTCCAAGGCGCAGGTCACGGCCAAGGCCAAACTGACCGATAAGGAGCGAAAAGCCATTTCTTACGCCGCGGTGCGAATCTTGAGACACGTTCAACAGGCGCGAGTGGACATCAAGCACAAGGATGGAAAGGATTCCTTGCGCCATACGGAAAATGCGTTGAAATTAGTGTCCATCATCGAAAAGGCCCTGCCCCAATACACGGTCACCAGCTCGATCAAATCCGGAGATCTCACGTACGAAGACGAGCAATCCGTGCAACAGGGACTCATACCCGTATATGCCGAACTCGATGAAGTGAGTTCAATCTTGGTCCCTATCAGGCGCGCCAAGAGAGAAACGGAAGAAAACGCCGCCGCGGGTGGCGCAGCACTTCAGTACACACGCGTGCTGCTCGACCTGAGCGAAACCAAGTACGCGTTGGCGGAGGCAAAAGCTTTCCTGGAAAAGCGGAACTTAGAGGACGCGGACAGGGCCCTGGCGCGAGTCCAGGAAGAGGTTATCTTCGAATATGACGAGGTGGACCTTCCGCTGGTCCAGGCGCGCTGGAGTTTGGCCGACGCGGCCCGACAGCACGCGACGCAAGAATTCGACGCAGCGAAGAGATCCCTCGCCAGAGCCGCATCCAGCTTGGAAATCTACCAGAGGAGGGTCGGAGGCGAAATTTCAAAGCAGGTTCAGGCGCTGGCCAGCGATATTAAGGGTCTCTCCGAAAAATTGGGCGAAAAGAGCGAGGCCGTCGCGGACACCATCGCCAAATTCTGGGACAGGCTGGTCAATTTGTTCTAAAACCGGGCCGTTAGCTGCGCGAAGCGAACGGAAGGGAGTCGGTCACTGGGTGGTGCGGATTAGTCCTGCGGACTGGGCGGGTTTGCTCGAGACAGGTCTTTTCTTCAACATCTTACCTGCCATCGCGAGGTCTTTCTTAGCCAGGTCGGGTTTCTTCCTATTTTCGTAAACCCGGGCTCGACTCTGATAGGCCTCGGGGTTTTCCGGGTCCAGCCGGATGGCTGTGGAGAGATAAAGCTCAGCCTCCTCGTACCAACCCTGGTTCATGAATTCGTTACCCTTGGAGACGTAGCGATCTGCCCGGTCCGGTCTATCGTCGAAGATGATTGTAACCTCACGTGAACAGGCGCTTTCGCCGGAATGGTTCCATGCTGTTGCCGCGAAATGGTACCGCTCACCCCTTCTCGGATTATTGATGATAGCGGAATTTGAAGGAAAGTCCGCGAGATCTCTGAACTCTCCCGGATCGGTCCCCCACATGAGCGTATAATGGAGGGCGCCTTCTGCAGCATCCCACGCGACATGAATCGAGGAGTCGACGATCTGGGCTCTAACGTTGGTCGGAGGGGCCGGAGCGCGCGCAGACGAGCTGGTCTGCTGGGCGCCATTGCAGGAGGCCAAGAAGCCCATCAAAACAAGTATACCTAATAGTTTCAACAGCTTAGCGTTAGTCGTCAAACAACCACTCCCTTGACTAACCCCGATCTATTTATTCTACTGCTTTCAGCTTTCAAATGCAAGAGGCGGGACAGAGACGCTATCTAGCTTGTTGACGAGCTGCACGCAAGCCCCCCTGCTTGCTTGGTCCCACGCGCTCATGGACAATCCTCACTGTGAAGCGGAGCCACAGTATATGCGTGGCGGTCCGGAATCAATTCTGGCGAAACTCCCTCAATTTTATGTTTACCGCGGGAGATCTTCGCAAGTCAAGAACCAGGATCGAAGCCCACATCAATCAGCGCACAACGGGCTGCGGATCGGCCGGTCTCTTATGTGCGGCAACTCAAAAGCGTCGCAATTCCGAAAAATAGCGCCAGAAAAGGCTCAGCACCGACTCCAAAACCACTGTGAACAACAGGATCAACCCGAAGAACACGATAAAAGGAATGGACCCCGGCGCCGCCTCAAGAATAAACAGGGCCATGGACAACATGATCGTCGCCGCAATGACGATGAAAACGCTTGCGGAACTCATGACCGCCTCCAAACCTTCGGTTCGGCGATGCTTACGCCGTCAACTGGGGAACCGTCTCCAACCTCGTCAGTTGAGTTGTGGATGAGGTCTCACCGCGACTTCCCCTCCAAAGATTAGGGAAAAAAGGATCAAGCCGAGTCGGTTCTCCTACGCCACAGGTTGAAGAAATTCGGAAACGCGCGGAGGCGCCTTCTCGGTCGAGCGCAGATCGTGTCACAGGCGCAATTGTCCCATGTGGATTCCGCCAAGCATAAAAATGAACCACGCGGTCTGCACGACGGTCTGCCCCACCTTGAATGAGGCGCCCTTGGTTTCGATCCAAGTAACGATTATCACTACGCTCCACGCGCCGACCAGGGCCGCCAGTCCATACTTGGTATAGCTCAGCCACTGGAAGAGCGCAAAGATCACCTGGTGAATACAAAGAGCTATCACGGGCCTTGGCTGCATACTGCCTCCTTATCGCTCCGCTCGCCGAGATCGCGAGCTTGCGTCACTCAATTTCACATTATAACGCCTCCTCGGCCCCACTTCTTGTTAAATTCCTAACGATTTAGATGCGCGGGATCCGCGAAAGATTCGCGTATGTGAAAGACTCGGCTCCGCGCTTCAATAGCCCGCTTTAGCGCCAAGCGCCACCACTCGGGGCAGGATGCTTGTCCCACCTAGGATAACGGGAGGTTGACGCCGCGTGCTTTTTTCGACTAGTCTAGATATTGAATTCATGCATTCCCGCACTGTAGTCGGAACCGGCCGGCGCGCCCCTTGAGGCAGGAAGCGGCGTTCCGTGACCTCTTCCCGATCCGAACGCGCGCCCGAGAGGAGTAGCTACGCGATGTCGCTCATCAGCAAGAACGAACCGGGCCGAGAGTTCCTGCTCATGGGGAACGAGGCCATAGCCAGGGGCGCCCTGGAAGCCGGGATCAGCGTAGCGGCCGCATACCCGGGGAACCCGTCTTCAGAGATCATCGAGTCTCTGTCAAAGGTGGCCGAGGAGCTGGGCATCTATGTGGAATGGTCCATCAACGAGAAGGTTGCTCTGGAAGTAGCCGCGGCCGGAGCGGCTTCCGGATTGAATGCGATTGTGGCCATGAAGCAGAACGGCATGAACGTCGCCTCGGATTTTCTGTTGAATTTGAACCTCTCCGGCATCCGGGGAGGGTTAGTGCTGGTCGCGTGCGATGATCCGTCGGGAATATCGAGCACAAACGAGCAGGACTCCCGCGTATTTGCCAAGCTCGCGGATTTGCCACTCCTGGAGCCCGCCACATTTCACGATGCCAAGGACATGGTTCGCGAGGCCTTCGCTCTGTCTCGAGCCATTGAGAACGTGGTCATTGTCAGGAGTGTGACCCGGATATCGCACGCGCGGGGGAACGTGGTGCTCGGATCATTGCCTGAGAAGCGACCTGCGCCTCACTTCGACACATCTCGACCCTTGGCCGCCATGCCGGTGTCCGTTACTCACCCTCGGATCCACCAAAGGCTGAAACAGGCGGCCGAAATGCTGGCCGATTCGCGGTTCAACACTTATAAGGGTCCGGAAAAACCGGAACTTCTTATCCTGGCGTGTGGAGCGGCATCGCTCTTTGCCGGAGAGGCGGTGAGCCTTCTCGGGCTGGAAACGAGGGTGGGCCTGGCTACGATCGGAACCACATGGCCGTTGCCGGAAGCTTTCTTGCTCAAGCATCTGCGGAGCGCGGATCGAGTGCTTTTCCTGGAGGAAGTCGATCCGGTGCTGGAGAACAACGTGAAGGAGCTTTATGCGGACCGCAATATGGAACTGCCGCGGGTCCGGTTCCTCGGAAAGCGCTCCGGAGATGTTCCCGACACGGGAGAACTCACGCCCGGGACCGTAATCCGGATTGTCGGGGAGCTCATGGGCGCCACGGCGCCGGACGCTCCTTCCGATTTCGAAACTGCAGCCAAGGAGGCTCTGGAATCCTTTGCCCCTGCAAGGTCTTTAGCTTTCTGCGCGGGTTGCCCTCACCGCGCTTCTTTTTGGGCGATCAAGAAGGCGCTTGCTCTGGACGGCAGAGACGGGGTGGTCTTCGGTGATATCGGATGTTATTCCCTGGCCTATATGGCTACCGGGTTCTATCAAGCCAAGACGCTCCATGCGATGGGCTCTGGGGCCGGTATGGCAGCGGGCTTCGGCAAGCTGGGGAGGTTCGGAGCTACTCAGCCTGCCATCGCGGTGTGTGGTGACTCCACGAAATATCACGCGACCATCCCCGCGTTGATTAATGGGGTGCATCATAGCTCGGATTTCCTGCTCATACTTCTGGACAACAGCGCCACGGCCATGACGGGCTTTCAGCCGCATCCGGGCAGGCCGGTGGACGCTATGGGACACGAAGCGCCCCAGATTGTCTTGGAAGATCTGTGTCGGTCGCTGGGCGTGAAGACGCTCGTGAAAGACCCGTTCATAATCGAAGAAGCCGCGATGACCATCTACGAGCTTCTTCAGGAGAAAGGGCCCCGATGCCTGGTCCTACGCCAGGAGTGTGCATTGGTCAGGGCCAAGACGGGTCCAAAACGTCGGCCGGTCTCTGTGGATCCTGAAAAGTGCATCGGTGAGGATTGCGGATGCAACCGGCTGTGCACCAGGGTCTTCAGGTGTCCGGGCCTCAACTGGGACGTGAGCGTGGGCAAGACCAAGATCGATGAAGCGATTTGCACAGGATGCGGAGTCTGCGCGGACGTTTGCCCGCGTGGAGCCATCGTAAAGGAGACCGCGTGAATGGAAAAAGACCCGTATAATATTATCGTCACCGGAGTCGGCGGGCAGGGGAACGTCGTCGGATCACAGTTGATGGGCGCGGTCCTGGTGGAGCTGGGTTACAAGGTGACCATCGGCGAAACATATGGCGCGACCCAGCGGGGCGGGTCGGTCATGAGTCATGTGCGTGTCTCCAAGGCGCAGCAATTGGGGCCGCTCATCCCTCCCAGGTCAGCGGACCTGGTTATTGCACTAGAACCGAGTGAAGCTGCCCGCGTGCTCGGGCAATTCGGGAACCCGGGGACTGTTGCGCTGGTCAATACCAGACCTGTCTACCCGGTTGACGTGATCAGCGGCGATCGGGCATACCCTGAGGCTGACCTGCTCCTGGAAAAGATCAGATTCTTGTGCAAACAGGTTTACTTCGTTGAGGCCACGAAAGAAGCTCTGGAAATGGGCAATCCCATCCTGGCCAATATCGTACTGATCGGCGCGGCCGCGGGTGCAGGCCTGCTGCCGATTTCCGAGGACCACCTGGCAAGAGCCGTCGCGGACTACATGTCCCCCAACCTGGTGGAAATCAACACAACCGCATTCCGCAGAGGCATGCGTCTGGTCCCAAACGAGCGATGATATGAAAGAATGCGCCCTTGAGGTGGAAAGAGCGTCACACGGGTCGCCAGGGAGATCCCGTAAGAACTCCCCGGCGACCGAGACGCCAACGTTATCGGGTATGGATGACCTCTACTGAACCAATTTCCACTTCCCGTCTTCGATGCGCACCAGGATCATGGAATCGACGCCCAGGCCGTTGTGGTCCTCGGGAGTCAGGTTATATATTCCGCTGATCCCCACATAACCCTTGGTTTGCTCGATGGCATCTCGCAACTTCGCGGGGTCGGTTCCGGCCTTTTTCATGGCGTTGGCCACGATGTAGATCGCATCCCACGCATAGCCTGAATGTGTGTTGATCGGGAACTGCTTGTTGATCTTGTACGCGTCGTTGTACAGGGTGACAAAGTCCTTGATCACCTTCTTCTGAGGATCGGTGTCAGGGAGCGCCTCCCAGGCCATCAATTTGGTGGACGGCATCATGTTGCCTTCAGAAGCCGGGCCGGCAAGCTCGATATATTTCGGATCCGGCAATCCGTGGCACTGGAAAAGCGGGCTCTTTAGGTTGAGTTGCTTGACATTCTTGGCCACGATCGCTCCCGCGGGGCCTATGGTCCAGCACACGATTGCGTCAGGCGTAGCCGCCGCGATCTTCGTGAGCTGCGCGGTCATGTCCGTATCCTTCGGGTTGAAGGACTCATCCGCGACGATTGTCAGACCGAATTTCGACGCCAATTTGTCGAGCCAGCCTTTGCCGTCTTTGCCAAAGCCGTCTGAAGCGGTGATAAGCGCCACCTTTTTGAGATTTTGCTTTTGCAAATATCCATAGAGCTTCTCCACCGCGACGGAGCTCCTCTGCGGCGATTTGAAGACCCATTTGAAGGTGCCCAACGGGCCGCCACCCATGATCACAGGATCGCCTCCCACGGTCATAAAGGTGGGAATTTCGGCCTCCTCGATCATCTTCTTGACTGCCATGCCCAGGTCCGTGCGGTCGGGGCCGATGATCGCGGCGACTTTGTCCACATTGATGAATTTCTTTGCCACCATGACAGCCTTGGTCGGCTCGGATTCGGTGTCCCCGAGGACCAGCTCGATGGGACGACCATTGATTCCGCCTTCTTTATTAATCTTCTCGACGACCATCTCCGTGACGAGTTTGGTGGGGGTCCCGATAGCCGCGGCCGGGCCTGACAAAGAATAGAACGCGCCGATCTTGATCGGCTCTGCGGCCATTACAGGTGAAATGAGGAGCGCTAAGAAACTTATCAGTAGGAAAGGGGTGATTTTTTTCATGACGATCTCCTTGAATTCCCGTATTCACTTGGAAGAGCCGGCACAATAGGCGACGCCCGTTCCTTCGCGCGGAAGCAGGCGCAGAAATCCCTCACAAGCTTGTGCGCCTCACCTCCTTCCCTTGCAGAAATCCGTTAATCACTGCTATTCCCCATCACTGAGCAAGAACATCATGTCCGAGGAACGCTCTGCGAACTCCGTCGTTCTCCGCGAGGTCACGAGCGCTTCCGCTCAGCGTCACTCGCCCCGTTTCGAGCACGTAAGCCCTCTGGGATATGGCCAGCGCGCCTAGGGCATTCTGCTCGACCAACAAGATGGTTCTTGCTTCATTCCGGAGCTCTTCAACAGTTCGAAACACTTCCCTGACCAAGATGGGCGCCAGGCCCAGCGAAGGCTCATCGAGCAGCAGCAACCGCGGATTCGACATCAGCCCTCGTCCCATGGCAACCATCTGCTGCTCACCACCCGACAAACTATGCGCGCGTTGCCTCCCACGAGACTTAAGCGCAGGGAAGCGTTCCATTATCCCTTGGATCTCTCTGTTCAGTTCCGCGGAGCTGATGCGACGAGCCCTGAGATACGCCCCCATTTCAAGATTTTCTTCCACGGTGAGCGGACCGAAGAGTTGCCGGTTCTCGGGAACTTGCACGATGCCCATTTTCACTCGGGCCTGAGCCGTGGCAAGAGTAATGTCCGCGCCTTCAAATAGGATTTGCCCCGCCTGGTCCTCGTGCACGCCCGAAATACAGTTGAGCAGCGTGCTCTTGCCCGCGCCGTTGGCGCCTATCAGACAGACGATTTCTCCCTGATTCACCTCCAGTGAAACATCCTTCAGCGCCTGATTGCCTCGATAATAAGCTTTCAGGTTCCGCACTTCGAGCATCTAAGCCACACCCCCGAGATAAGCGGACAAGACCTGCTCGTTCCTCTGGATCTCCTCCGGCTGCCCTTCCGCGATCTTGGTGCCGAAGTTGAGGACAATAATCTTGTCTGATATTTTCATGACCACATTCATGTCGTGTTCCACCAACAAGACCGAGATCCCTTGGGACCGGATTTTCTTGATAAGCCCGGCAATTTCAAGGGATTCCGTCATGTTGAGTCCCGCGACCGGCTCGTCCAGCAAGACCAGCCTGGGGGCGGTCACAAGCGCCCGAGCGATTTCCAGCCGCTTTTGTTCTCCAAACGATAGGCCAAATGCCGGAAAAAGACCTTTCGACGCCAGACCGACAAAAGCGAGAACCTCCCAAGCCCGGCCCTCGATGAGCCTTTCTTCCCGAGTGAAGCCCGGTAACCGAAACAGCGAATGCAGGAATTCATTGCGCGTGCCGGCGTGCATTCCGACCATAACATTTTCCAAAACGGTCATATGATCGAAGAGTTCAACATTTTGAAAAGTTCTCGCCATTCCCATTTTCGCCATTTGGTGTGGATTCAAGCCGCGGGTCTCCGTCTCTCCGAAAAAGAGTCTGCCGCGATGACGACGGTGAATACCCGAAATGACATTGATCATTGTAGTCTTGCCCGCGCCGTTTGGACCGATCAAGGCCGTGATCGCGCCGTCGGGTATGTCGCAGGAGACATCGGCCAGCGCCATCAATCCGCCGAAGTTGAGGGAAACATTTCGTATGCGAAGGATCGGCTTCGAATCCCCTACCGCAAGAGGCGCCACCCCGGCTGCGCCATCTTTGGCGCGCTCAACAGAAGCGCTCTCGCTGCGGCCGCTTGCAACGAGCCCTCGAGCCGCGTCCGCGGGACCTTCCGACGCTCCCCTTTTCCACCATTTCTCCCTAATGGCGACCCCGACACCTTGCGGCATGAATATGAGAATGAGAACAAGGATCAAACCATAGATAATATCTTTGTACTCGTCGAAAAAGTGCAATACATTGGGAAGAGAGGTCAAGAAAATCGTACCGAACAGGACGCCCCAGATGCTGCCCATTCCTCCGACGATCACCATAGTGACCAACTCGACGGAAAAGAAAATATCAAAAGTCTTCGGGCTGATGAACGTAAGATAATGCGCGTATAGGCTGCCTGCGAGCGAAGCGTAAATCGCGCTCAAAACAAAAATCTTCACCTTGTAACTTTTTGTGTCCACCCCGAAACAACCTGCGGCAAGCTCGCTCCCGTGCAAAGCCCTCAATGCTCGACCGGGTCTGGATCGGACAAGATTCAGCGCCAAAACGATAGCCACAAAGACCACTCCCCAGATCAGGTAATACATTTTTCGGTCGGAATCGAAACTCCACTGCCCGACGCTCAGGTTGGGAATCCCTGGAAAGCCTGACGGACCACCCGTCACACTGTCCCACTGAACCATAATGATGTTGATTATCAGATTGAACCCCAGGGTCGCCATCACCAGGTAATGGCCATGCAGTTTCAAAGTCGGGATTCCGATCAGCATCGCCAGCAGCGCGGTAACGCAAACAGCGCTAAGAAGTGCGATCCACGGCGATACGTTGTATGTTACCGTCAACACGCCGGAAATGTATGCTCCCAGCCCATAGAAAGCCGCGTGGCCGAGAGAGATCTGACCCGCGTACCCGATCAAGAGATTGAGACCCACGACAACTATGGTATTGAGCCCGATTATGTTCGCCACATTCAAATAGTAGGGGTTCTGAGTCAAGACAGGAAAGAGAACAATGGCGGCAGCCAGACCGATCAGGCTCACCGGAGCTCTCTTGCTGTGGAGTTCCTGGGCCAACTAGCGCCTCTCACTATCCCCATAGCCCAGCAGTCCGCTCGGCTTCACGAAAAGGACGGTCACCAGGATGGCAAAGGCCATAACGTCCTTATAGGTGGAAGAAATCAGGCCGGCCCCCAAAGATTCCAGAACCCCCAAGAGCAAACCGCCTATCACCGCGCCGATGCTGTTGCCGTAACCTCCCAGCACGGCCGCGGCAAAGCCTTTGAGCCCGAGCATTACCCCGATCTCATACGAAAGAGTCGTGATTGGGACGATAATGATCCCTGCAACGGCTCCCAGAGCCCCACTGAGAGCAAAGGAGAAGAGAATCATACGGTTGACGTTCACTCCCATTAACGCCGCAGCCCTGGGATTATACGATGTGGCGCGGATGGCTTTGCCTATCCTCGTACGGCTGAAAAAGAAATGGAGTAGTCCTACCACGGCTAATGTTATGAACAAGATCCATAAGCTCTGAGGAAGGACCGCCGCCCCAAGAATCACGAGTGGGCTCTCTCCGGAAAAGTGAGGGAGCGCCATCTGATTCTTGCCCCAAAGGACCTTGAAGCCGCCCCTCATGAAAATCGAAGCGCCTATTGTAATGAATATGAGGACAATCACGGCGCGGGATCTGGCCGGGCGTATCGCCAGCCGTTCTACGAGAGCGCCGACCGCGGTCACCGTCAACACGGCGAGAGCAAAGGACAAGATGAGCGGCAGGCCCAGCGAAAGGAGCAGGGTGTACATCATCAGTCCGCCCAGGCTGACGAAGTCCACCTGAGCAAAGTTTACTATTCCCGTGGCGTTATGAATGATGCAGAACCCGAGCGCGATCAGAGCGTAGATGCTGCCTGTCGTAATACCTGAGATGATGAACTGGGCCAACTGAGTCTCAGAAGACATGACATCCTTTTGGAGGGCGGACTGCTTTGCTCCAGGCTTAACGCATTCTTCCTCTTATGTCCAGTTGAAACTCAGCTCGATGGCCAACATCTAGGGAAGAGTGTTATTGCGAGGGCAGGGGAGAACCTGTCTCCTCAGGTTCCCATGAACTTATGCGGCTCATCCATCTTTGAAGAGCCACTTTTCCATGGGCTCGGTCGATTTCACGAGGCGCATGCCCGCATCGGCAAAACGTCCAAAAGCCGCGTCAGCCGCTTCGGTGAAGTCCACCACTCCGGGCGCCACGACGGGCGATGTGCAGTCTTCCAGCAAATAGACCTTCCGTGCAAGACCTTCTTCCTTGTCCCTGATCTCGCTGAGCAGATCGTCAACGGTCCAGGCCACGCAATGGCTCTTCGCTTGGCCCGCGATAAGCACCGCGTCAAAGTCGAGGAGCTTCTCGATGAGGAACCTGTTCTTTTCAGCGATCGGCCTGTCGGATTGGTCTCTCAAAACCTCCGGACGCATCACGGAATAGTGCTCGGTGAGCATGTGCTCGCCCTTGACCTCAAAAAAGCTCTGAGTGCTCCGCGCAATGTTATGAAAAAAGATCGCCTCTTCAACCGCGGAGACCAAGGCATGCCCTATCCCCCCCAGCATGGCGTGATAAGGCCAGATGGTGAGCGCATACTTGCCCGCTCGGGCCAGCTCACGCACATAATGGAACACGTATTTCCGGAGGTCCTGAGATGTGTGGCGCGCGGTTCCGGCCGTGACCGCGGGGTTGGGCATCCAGGCGCCGCGTTCCACGTCCTCAACGGAAATCACGGTCAGCGGTCTTGGGTGTTCGCCCTTCGCATTCACCCAGAAGAAGGCGTGAAAGATCTGGACTGCTTGGTGAGTATCCATGGTGGGACTGATTTCTGTGAGCCGGCCAAGGTTTCGGTAGATGAACCGGCAAAGCCGAACATTGTCCTCCACCGCGCCCATGCCTGAGCGCCCGGCCACGAAAAGCTCGAACCCGGGTGTGCAAAACGTGTTTTGACAGTCCACAAGCAGCAGACAGACCCGCGTGCGGTCCTGAGACGCAGGAAGCAGGTCGTGGGTTCGGGCCCACTCCTCGGCCTGGATCGCACGTTCCTCGTACGGCGTGCTCCAAACCTCCCCGACTTTCTTGGGATCAAAATGAGGCGGAAGGGGCAGCTCAGGCTTTAAGTTCATCGATGAACACCTCTTTGGGAGCCGAAAGAAACTTTGATCGGCTTATCGCGGATTTTTTTTCAAAATGGGAACCAAAACTCCAGGGGTTTGTCTACACAAGCAACATGATTCTCAACCATACCCTCCTGGCAATCCTCCTATGGATTGCCTCTTTTTTTCAGGGAATTAGCGCCATCTCTCCGGGAACAGCGGCGCTCTAATCAAGCTCCTTGACCGCGTCCTTTATGTCCGAAATCACATCGCTCACCTGACTGGGGGTCACGCTGAGCCTGCTGGCGAGTTCCAGGGGGCTCATGAGTTTCGCGTCGATTATCTTCCTAAACAGGCTCTGGAGCTGGCGGGAGCTGAGCTGATATTTCTCTTTGAGCTCATCGTTGTCCAGCCCGGCCCTGATGTCTTTGACCACTTCACGGGACTTGATCTTAACAGAAGGCTTGCCGGACTTGCCGCCTTTCCGTTGACCCAGCAAATTCAGCGCAGCGATCTTGTGAGATTGGAAAGACTTGCCTTGAAGGTCATACTTCCTCCCAAGCGCTTCATCATCCATGCCCGCTTTCACGTCACGGACGAACTGGGCCGCTTCGGATCCACGGAGGCGCTTGCTCCCGTCCAATGATGTCGGGGTATCTGATTCCGGTTTTTGCGGCACGCTTCCCTCGAAGAGGCGTCAAACAAGCGGGGCCGAGAGCTCCTTCTTGTCCTACCCACCGTTCACAAGACAAAGGCCGGCAGTGGCGCCCGCTAAGAGGAATCACCCCCAGTATCTGACTGGGAAAGCTCTTCCTGTCAATATGTTTCGACCCCTGTGGAGCGCTTAGAACCACCCCTTGCGCCGAAACAGAATCACCATAGTGAGAGCCGCCACAACCATGACGATCAGAACCGCGGGGTAACCCCAGTGCCATTGGAGCTCAGGCAT
>VGSG01000060.1 GCA_016875095.1 Deltaproteobacteria bacterium | reverse complement strand
CCCTGTGGCTTCGCGACCCCAATCACGCATCATCCTCTTTCATGGCTTCGAACGTGGCCTTGATGGGTCCGAGCAGTTCGTAATCCGGCTCCTTGCCCGCCTCGTCCAAGACGTCCTCGTACTGCTCCACCAACCAGGCCATTAGTCCGCGGTGCGCTTTGGGCAGCGAAGTAAAGAACGGTTCAAGGATCCGGATGCCCTCGCGAAACGCTTCAGCCGCGTCTTGTAGCCTGGAGTCCGCTCGCAGACAAAAGCCCAGCGTGCCGAGAGACCGTGCCAGGTAGGGCAGGAACGCGTCCGGACGGGCCTTGGCAAGCCCTCTATATATCTCCACGGCCTCCTGGGCAGCTTCCAGCGCTTCTTCGCGGCGGCCCAGATCGCTCAGCCTGCCCCCCAGGTTGTTGAGGCTCATTGCTAGGTCAGGCAGGAACGCGTCCGGACGGCCCTTGGCAAGCTCGCGGCGAATCTCCACGGCCTCCTGGGCAGCTTCCAGCGCTTCCTCGCGGCGGCCCAGATCGCTCAGCCTGCCCCCCAGGTTGTTGAGGCTCCCGGCCAGGTTGGGCAGGAACGCGTCCGGCCGGGCCTTGGCAAGCTCGCGGCGAATCTCCGTGGCCTCCTGGGCAGCCTTCAGCGCTTCCTCGCGGCGGCCGAGATCGCTCAGCCTGTTTCCCAGGTTGTTGAGGCTCATTGCCAGGTCGGGCAGGAACGCGTCGGGACGGGCCTTGGCAAGCCCTTGATAGATCTCCGTGGCCTCCTGGGCAGCTTCCAGCGCTTCCTCGCGGCGGCCCAGATTGCTCAGCCTGCCCCCCAGGTTGTTGAGGCTCATTGCCAGGTCGGGCAGGAACGCGTCCGGGCGGGCCTTGGCAAGATCGCGATAGATCTCCACGGCCTCCTTGGCAGCCTTCAACGCTTCCTCGCGGCGGCCCAGATCGCTCAGCATGTTTCCCAGGTTGTTGAGTAAGCGGGCCTCCTCAGCGCGCGTATGCTCGTCCCTCCGATCCCCACGCACAAAGCTGAAGATTCGTCGCAGGTACAGGAACCTACTCTGAGGTCTCCGATCCGCCCGCAAGTATTCGACGAGCTTTGTTGTTGCCCACACCCCCACTTCTCGCAACAAAACGGTCTGTTCAGGGAGTCGTTCCTCGAAGTCTCGAGCCAGCTCAGGCGTGCCCTCGCGAGCAAGGGCTTCTGCAAGCACACGGCCGGTAGCCGCGTGAGCGCTCTCCGAACAGACAGCCAGGCACGCGTCAAGCGCTGGTGTCGCCCTGCCCTTTACATCCGCGTCCAGGACCCGCCGCAGCCATTCCGCGGCCTCTTCGGGACGACGTACGGACAGACGACTAAGAACGGTCAAGCCGGTTCGCAACGCGGATTGGTCGGTTCCGTCAAAGACCTGCGCCAGGTAATCTTGCCGAGTGTTCGCGTCTGCAAGAACGCCTTCTACCAATGCTTCACCAAGGAGGTCCGGCTCCAGAGGGGCAAGATAGCGAGTCTGGGGGTTCGCACTGTGCCCTGGATACAGCCGTCGCAAAAACTTGGTAAATGACGGCTCTTCAGGTACACCGACTCTTGCGTTCAGATCTTCGGCTTCCTCAACCGTGGATAGGCCGCCCCGTAGCGTTACCGCTGCCACCATGCGGCTCGCGCGGAGCAAGAAGTCCTCGCTGTCCAGGTCCTTTTCCGCGGTCCGCTCCGGGTAATGCGTGAGCCAGAAGCTCTTCTCGTGCGCGACGATGCCGGTCAGCAGTTCATTCGCCGGCATCCTTTTCTCTTCCACCTCGGCTAAGGCTGCCATGTGGAGGTATAACGGCCGGCCGAACAAATCGCTGCTCAAATCCGGCTCGTTCGCGGGTACGGCTTTGCCGAGCTTGCCCGCAAACGCTTTTGCCGCATGTTTCCAAACTTCCAATCGCAGCGGGCTTTCCATTGACGCAAGTTCCAACCGCGTGGGTAGATGTACGCTGAGCAGGTCGCTTATCGCGTCGTTTGGCTCCAGGAGGGCGTTCCACCAATCCGCGACTTCCCGCGCCAAAAGGGCCGCTCGTAACGGCTTGACATCGGTTGACGAGCGTTCGGCTACCCGGCTCAGGAACTTTCGCAGCCGCGGCCGGCTTTCCGCATAGTCGATGACAGCCAGGCACGGCTTCTGCGGTGTTAAGAGGGCCTCAATATCCTCTTCGGACATTTCCTCACGCACGAACCCTGCGTCCCACCCTTGATCTCGTATCCGCCTGGCCCATTCGATGAAAAGGCGGGTTTTGCCCGAACCGCCCTGACCCACGAACAAGCGCACGCTGGTTGCTGTGTCGGCGGCGCACCACTGCTCCAGATCTTTCAATTCCGTCGCGCGTAGGTCATCGAAGAAGGGGACCACCTGGCGCCGCGCATTGAGGAGGGCTGCGGGGTTGCTTGCCGACGAGAGTGTCTGGAAGATGTTGTCCGACAATATGTCCTTGGGAGACTTGCCGCGCTCAGCCTCCACTTGCTTCCGGCGAGAGCCAGTGGGCCTGTCCTCTTGCAGCTCCAAGTGTTGCCGGAGAAAGCCGATCAGGACCTCTGCGGCCGCTCGCGCCGCGAAAGGGCGGAAAATGTCATTCCGCTCAGGTTCCGCGTAGTCCATCACGCCCTTCATCACGATCATGGGCACATCCTGGAGAAAACCGGTAAGACCGATCGCGGCGGCTTCCATATCCAGGCCGCGTATGCGCAGTTGCGTGGACTCAAGCTGATCCCATATTGTTGGATCACGCCTCAGGTTCTTTCCGGTTCCCAACGGGCCCACGCAGATTTTCCAAGAGTCCTGCTCAGGAAGCGTTTGCCGGTTTTTGTAAAGGATTTCCTTAACGTGGTTCTTTCCCGCGGCGGTGACAACAGGGTTTCCCTTGTTGTACCGCAGAAATTTCATCTTCTGGAGACAGTCAATTGCGAGGGCCCAATCCCTGCACATAGTCTCTTGATGCGGTGAGGCTGCCGGATCGCGGCCTTCTACGTGCTCTCTCAATAACCAAAGTGACTGCAATTCGAGGGGCCTGGGCCGTTCCAACAACCAAGGAGCATCCGCAGGCATCTTGAAGCGCTGAGCCGCCTGTTTCCATTGGGCCTTGAGTTGGTGCGTCATCATCTCGCTGCGAAAGTGGAGAGGCCCTTCAGTTTCCTCCCTCAGATGCTCTCCCTTGTCGTAATCGTACACGCGGTCGGCAATGATTACGTCCCCCAGTTTGGTGCGGCCAGGGTTTCCCGCGCAAACCCCGCACATGGCGAGGCATTCGGGTTGGTAGAAGAGTGTCAGGGGAGCGGCCGCGTTGGTGGTTGCATCCGTTCCCATATCGTAGGCGGTAGTCAATGCAACCCGCAAAAGCCCGCCATCGTGGGTTTGGTATTCCCGGACCCAGACTTCAAAGGGGTACCCTTCCGGTCTGTCGATTTCCTTCCACTCACGGAGAGCGCCGTCGTCGACCTTCCGTGCTGCCTCGTCTTCTTCGCGCGCGGCAGTGACGATCAACACGTGTACGGGCTTGTCCATCCGGCGCCTCGTTCTTGAGGAATGCGGTTGCGGGTAAGCTCAACGACTGATGCTCAGACCCTAAGATATCATAGGTCCGAACCGCTTTGAACGTGAATCGATAGTCAAATTCAAAGCTGTTCGGTTCAGCGGAGGTTAACGCGAATGGCGTCTCGCGGGGAAACCTCATCCTACGCGGCTTTCACTCCACAACGGTTCTCGGACGCTCTTCTCCGACCGTGCGAAACGTGCGGCCAAGACCGTCGAGAAGTTTAGGAACCGCTGCGTCAAGAGGGATTGCCGCAGATAGATCTCTTGTTTTATATATTGTCACGTAACACTTGACACTTCACGATGAGCGGTGTAT
This sequence comes from Deltaproteobacteria bacterium, assembly GCA_016875095.1. GTDB lineage: Bacteria > Desulfobacterota > Desulfomonilia > Desulfomonilales > Desulfomonilaceae > VGSG01. Next base: position 22,596 of record VGSG01000060.1, on the reverse strand, counting down.
GGTCATCGCGGCAGCGTAGGCGCCTCCCGAGCAAAGGTTCGGCAGCCCTGCGTCGTCCGAAGAGATGGAGATCTCCGGCGCGCCGGACACCAGCAACTTGTCTGATCGCGCATTGGCGTCAATCCCCTTCGAAGGAGGTTCGCGATGTCTCCCTTTAGCTTCAATCGGATGAATAGGAGGGTCTTCCTCAAGGCTTCCGCGTTGTGGGCCACAGCCGCGGCGCTTAATGCGCCTGCGGTAACTCCGGCCTCTGCTCAGCGTCCGAAGGAAGGCGAATACGACGCCATCGTCATCGGCGCGGGTTTGGGTGGACTGGCCTTTGCCGGGCACATGGCAAAGCAGGGTTTCAAGATTCTGGCGCTGGAGCAGCATGACGTTCCGGGAGGGTACGCGACCACCTTCACACGCGATCGAGGCCGGTTCACCTTCGATGTTTCGCTCCATCAGACCGCCCTGGGAGGCGCGGGGAAAGCCATTCTGACGGACCTGGAGGTGCTCAAGAAGGTTCGCTTCTACACATGCCGTGAGTTATTCAGGGTCCTTGGCGTGGGGCTTGATATCACCTGTCCTGGGGGCGATCCGAAGGCCATCGAACAGGTCCTCATGGAGAAATTTCCGCAAGAGAAAAAGGGTGTCCAGGCTTTCATGGCGGACGCAGTGGGAGTGAGCGAAGAAACTGAGAAACTCTTCGAAGAAGGACCGTTGACCACGTTCAAGAAGGCGATGTTTCCGTTACGTTTCCCGCGCTTGTGGGCGGCAAGAAAAAAGACACTGGCCGACTATCTGAATGAATATACGACCAACCCTTCCTTGAGATCCGTGATGTCGGTCTTCTGCGGATACTACGGGCTGCCCCCGAGCAAGCTTTCAGGCTTTTATTACATGACCGCGACCGGGGGTTATTTTCGATACGGCGGTTCCTATCCTTCGGGCGGCTCCCAGGCAATCAGCAACGCGATCTCTGAGCTGATCGAGTCCAAGGGCGGCGAGGTTCGACTGGGCACGCGGGTCGCACAAACGCTCATCAAGGACGGCCGGGCAGTCGGCGTGAAGACATCCGGAGGGGAGACTCTGACGGCCAAAGCGGTGGTTGCCAACTGCAGCATTCTGAAGCTCTTTTCGGACATGCTTCCGGAAGCGGCTGCGCCTGCCGACTACCGGCGGCGGCTCCACGCTCTCAAGCCCAGCATTTCGTCTTTTCAGGTGTGGCTTGGGCTGAGCAAGGACATTACAGGCGCGGTCAAGGATTCTCATGTCTTCCTGCAGGCCGAACTCGATCCTGAAAGAGCTCATCAGCATTGTCTTGAGGCTCAGGCCGACAAGAGCAACATCGGTGTGTGTATCTACAACAACATCTCCAAGGAGCTTTCACCGCCCGGGACCACTACCCTGAGCATAACCTTCATCTGTGGATACGAGCCTTGGAAGAAGTTCGAGCAGGATTATTTCGCCGGTAAGAAGACAGAGTACCACGCGAAAAAGAAGGCTATTACCGAAATCCTGATCCGACGCGTTGAAGAGCAATTGATTCCCGGACTGAGAAGCATGATCGCGGCGCAGGAATCGGCCACACCCCTAACGAACGTCCGTTACACCCTGAATACGGCCGGCGCGATATACGGTCTCGAACAGAGTATGGATAATTCCTTCATGACACGTATCTCCAATCGAACGCCCATAAAGGGACTGTACCTGTCCAGCGCGTGGGGCGATCCGGGCGGTGGGTACACGGGCGTGCTGATCGCAGGAAAAAGGGCTTTCGGACTGCTTATGGAGGATTGGACGTGATCGGGGCGGGTTCCCTGTGACTGACGGTTACCTTTGAAACATGCGGAAGATCTCGTTTCCGTCGTCCACCGGTCCGATCGCCACGAGCGAGTAACGTCCCGGGGCGAAGAGGCGCCGGGCGGTTTCGGCCAGTTCTTCGGAGGTGACTCGTCCAAACGCGTCAATGATCTCGTCTACGGTGATATATCGCCCGAAATAGAACTCGCTCTTCGCGAGGCGGTGCATACGTGAGTCGGACGATTCCATGGAGAGGATGAGGTTGCCCCGCATCTGATTCTTTGCGGCGCCTATTTCTTCTTCGGTCAGGCTCTCGGCAAGCTCTGCGGTCTCTTTCTTGAAGATAGTGAGGAGTTCATCAAGTCGGCCGGGGTCGCATCCCGCATAAATCGCCAAAATTCCCGTGTCCGACACCGAAGAGAGGTATGAGTAGATCGAATAGGCGAGCGCCCTTTTTTCGCGCACCTCCTGGAAAAGTCGGGAACTCATGCCTCCACCCAATATGGTGTTCAGGACATGTCCTGCGTGACGACTATTGTCTACCGCGCTGGGACCTTCCAGCCCGACGCATATATGGACCTGTTCAAGATCTCGAGGGATCACCTGGTGTGAGGGTTCAACCGAAGGCTTTGGATAGCTGTTCCGTGCCGGGCCCTGAGGGAGGCTTCCCATGTGCTTCTCGATCAGCCCCAGGAATCTGTCGTGGTTCACGCAACCCGCCGCGCATACAAGGGTTTCTGCGGGAGCGTAGGCCGCGTCCTTGAATGTGATGATCGAGTCTCGATCTATGGAAAGAACCGTGGCCACGGTCCCCAGCACCGGTTGACCCAGGGGACTGCCCTGCCAGAGGCGATTACCGAGGATCTCGTGAACCAGCTCTTCGGGCGCGTCTTCAAGCTGGCTGATCTCCTGGCAGACCACCTGCTTCTCGCGGTCGATCTCTTCTTCGGGGAAGCTTGAATTGATGAACAGGTCGCTGAGCAGGTCTACGGCCAGCTCCATATCCTCACCCAGCACCTTGCAATAGAACGCGGTCAGCTCCTTACTGGTGAACGCATTGAGGATCCCTCCGACGGAATCCATTTCCCTGGCAATGTCGAAAGCGGATCGGCGCTCTGTTCCCTTGAACAGCATGTGCTCGATGAAGTGGCAGATACCGTTGAGCGCGGGCTGTTCAAAACGCGATCCGCACCGAACCCAGATCCCCATAGAAATGGACTTCATATGGGGAACTTCCTCGGTGATCACCCGAAGATTGTTATGAAGCACAGTCTTTCGGTAGGTGTTCGTTTCTTCGTGCCTGGTGCGCAAGGGAAGCCCACAATTTGGACGACTATTCGTCGGGCGTTTTTCCGATGGCGTCCTTCCTGGAAAGCTTGATCTTGCCCTGGGCGTCGATACCGATGACTTTGACGGGAAAGACGTCCCCTTCGTTGACCACATCAGTGACTTTGCGCACCCGCTCGGGCGCGAGTTGCGAAATGTGCACCAATCCGTCCGTCCCGGGAAAGATCTCAACGAACGCGCCGAAGTCGGTCACCTTTCTGACCACGCCGCTGTAGATCCTGCCCACTTCGGCTTCCTGGGTCAGTTGCTTGATTGCTTTACGGGCCTCTTCAGCGCCTCGGACATCCACTGCCGCAATGACCACCTTACCGGTGTCGTCCACGTCGATTTTGGTGTTGGTCTCCTCTTGCATGGCTCGGATCGTCTTGCCCCCCGGACCGATGATATCCCTGATCTTGTCCGGATTCACGTACATTATGAAGATCCTGGGAGCGTACGGAGACACCTCTTTCCGTGGCTCGGGAATCGCCTGCCCCATGATGTCGAGGATATGCTTGCGTCCCTCACGCGCCTGGTACAGGGCCTGGGACATGATCTCTCTGGTGATGCCCGTGACCTTGATGTCCATTTGAAGAGCGGTAATCCCGTCCCGGGTCCCCGCGACCTTAAGATCCATGTCACCGTAATGGTCTTCCGCGCCGATGATGTCGGAAAGTGTCACGATCCGGTCGCCTTCCTTGAGGAGCCCCATGGCGATACCGGCCACTGGGTCCTTGAGCGGCACCCCTGCGTCCATAAGAGACAGCGACGCGCCGCAGACGGTCGCCATGGACGATGAACCGTTCGACTCAAGGATCTCTGAAACCACCCGTATGGTATACGGGAAGTCTTCGTCACTGGGCAGAAGATAGGCCAACGCGCGCTCTGCAAGTGCGCCGTGGCCTACTTCCCTTCGAGAAGGCCCGCGCAGGAATTTGACCTCGCCTACGGAGAACGGCGGGAATTTGTAATGGAGCATGAACGACTTGTACTGCTCCCCGACGAGGGCCTCCACCTTCTGCTCGTCGGCGGAAGTCCCCAACGTAACGATGACTAGGGCCTGGGTTTCGCCACGGGTGAATAGAGCGCTCCCGTGGGTGCGCGGCAATACGCCTACTTCGCACGAGACGTCCCGAACTTCGGCGAAAGCCCGGCCTCCGATTCTCACGTTCTTTTCAAGGATCATCCGCCGGAGGTATTCCCCTTCCACTTGCTCCAGATAGCCCAGCACCTCCTGACGTCTGAGATCACCCTCTTCGCCGAGAGATTCGAGAATGCGGCGATAGATGCGTTCCAGCGTGTCCTGCCGCTCAAGCTTCCGGTGGATCTCCATAGCCTTTTCCACCTCGCCTCCCCAATCTTTTCGGATTCGATCGAGAAGTTCCGCGTCTTCCACCGCTGAGGGGACCTCTCTCTTGGGTTTGCCCACTTCCTGACGGAGCTTGTCCTGCGCGTCCAGGATCTTTTCGATTTCAGCCTGAGCAAGGAAAATCGTCTCCAGGATAGTGTCTTCCGGGACTCGATCCGCGCCCCCTTCGACCATCACGATTCCCTGGCGCCCGGCCACCACGATTATGTTGAGATCGGAATAAGCGTCTTCTATGGCCGAGGGGTTGACCACCAAGTTCCCGTCGATGCGTCCCACGCGCACCGCCCCTATGGGGCCTTCAAACGGGATATCCGATACGTGCAGCGCCGCTGAGGCCGCATTGATGGCGAGGATATCAGGGTCGTTCTCTCCGTCGGATGAGAGGACGGTGGCAATGATCTGAGTTTCCGCCTTGAAACCCTTGGGAAAGAGCGGCCGAATCGGTCGATCGATGAAGCGCGCGGTAAGAACTTCCTTTTCAGTGGGTTTTCCTTCCCTCTTAAAAAAACCGCCGGGTATTCGCCCGGCAGCGTAAGTCATCTCCAGGTAATCGACTGTGAGGGGGAAGAAGTCGATTCCTTCCCGCCCGTGTTTTTCCGATACCGCAGTGCACAAGACCAGAGTCTCTCCGCACCTTATGAGACAAGCGCCTGAAGCTTGCTTTGCCAGGCGCCCGGTCTCGAGAGTGATTTGTTTTCCTGAAACATCGGCAAATGCTTTATATTCCATCGTATTGGGAATCCTCTTCTGTCAATTCTGATGAGCAAACGGCTGCGCGGAAAGTATCCGGAATATGGTCTACTTCCTGATTCCGAGTTCGCCGATGATCTTCTTGTACCGATCCACGCTCTTTGATTTCAGATAGTCCAACAAGCGGCGTCGCTGGCCCACGAGCTTGAGCAGTCCTCTTCGTGAGTGATGGTCTTTCTTGTGAATCTTGAAGTGCTCGGTCAAGTAAGAAATCCGCTCGCTCAGGAGCGCAATCTGAACTTCCGGCGAGCCCGTGTCGCTCTCGTGCAGTCTGTGTTTCTCAATAATGGGTCTTTTTTGGTCAGCCTCGAACATCGTACGTAATCTTCCTCCTTATGATACGCGCGCAACGCGGTTTAAGACTCATACCATACGGTATCCTCGAAGTAAAGGCAACCGCAGGGCTGATTCTTGTTAAGTCGATCCGACGGTTCGCGGGGGCGTGCAGAAGCAAGTCAAAGGCTGTCACAAACGTGCAGGGAATCGCAAAATCGTGGCACGATGCCGACAAGGAGGCATCGCGGCGCAGAAACCGGCATTTGCCCGCGTCTTGTCGTCGCACTGAGTATCTGTGGAGGCAGGATTCATGCCTGTCCGGTTTTGAGTGATCCGGCCACGGGAGAGTTTAGCGCCCGGCCCTCCCCTCTCGGAAGGTAGTGCTCCGATGGGTGGCCGGGACGTTCCCGCGAAACGCGGGATCCCGGCGCCGAGGGCACAAGAAGCGTGCTTCGTGTGAGGCGCCTCGTCGGGTGTGTTGGCAGCTTGCTCCACCCACTGTTCAGCATTCTCCTTGAAAATCGGCGAAAGACGCGCCCACGACCGGGGTTTGAGTTTTGCGGCCACTTACGCTATCATGCTTTTTCAGTAGGACGAAGAATCTCCACGAGATCCACCTTGAGGAAGCGCAGGTGATTCGCCTTCTTTAGGACGCCCCCCATCTCCCGATCCCTTCACGACGCCTCCACCGGGCCGGATTGCGCATGCCGACCGGATGAGGACGTGGCGCCGCGGCGCGCCTGCGTAGAGGCAATTCGGTCGAACCATCATTTCTTTCGGTCACAGCGAATCCGTCGGGAGCAAAGCCCTTGCCATAGCATGGCGCACAGCTTAATCCGAGAGACTAGCATCTTAGGGAGGAGACACAAATGGACGTTTTCACAAAGCTCGCCGAGATAGCGGGACCCGGAAACATCAGCGCCTCGGCAGTCGATTGCCTCGCCTATTCCAGAGATATGTCCGTGCACTGGGGCGCTCCGGACGCAATCGTCTTTGCCACGGACACGGACCAGGTGAGCAAACTGTTGGCTCTGGCAAACCAGGAAAAGATTCCGGTGACAGCCAGAGGCACAGGATCGTCGGTCACGGGCGCGGCTCTCGCGCCCAAGGGCGGGATACTGCTGGATTTCACCAGGCTGAATAAAATCAAGGGGATCAATCGCGCCGACGGATTCGCGGTTGTTGAGCCCGGGGTCATTTGTAACGCTCTTAACGCGGCATTGGCGCCGACCCATTTCTTTCCTCCGGACCCAGGCAGCGCGGCCATTTGCACCATCGGAGGAATGATCGCGACCAACGCCAGCGGTGTCAGGGCAGCCAAGTACGGCACCACCAAGGATTACGTCAAGGCCCTCACGGTTGTGCTCGCGGACGGCCGGGTGATTCGCACGGGTGACGTGGCGCCGAAGAGTTCCGCGGGCTACGATCTCACACACCTGTTCGCTAGTTCGGAAGGGACCTTGGGTATCATCACCGAAGCGGTGGTGAAGATCCTCCCTATGCCCGAATACGAAGCCTTTGCAAAAGCATCGTTCCCTGATGTGGACACTGCCGCCAAAGCGGTGGAGAAGATCTTCACCTCGGGCATCGAGCTTGCCACCTGCGAAATTCTGGACAATGTGAGCCTCCAGGTGGCTCGGGACGCGCTCAAGATGGATATTCCCGCGGATGTGAATTGTCAGCTTTTTATGGCGCTTGACGGCCCCAAGAGCGCGGTGCGTGACCAGATCGAGCAAATCGACGAGATCTGCAAGTCGGTGGGAGGTATGGGGAATCTCTGGTCGGACAACCCTGCGGAAAAGGCTAAGCTCTTCGCTGCTCGCGGAGGACTGGTTCCGGCCATGAGCCGACTCAAGCCGGTTCATCGATTGGTTCCGCTGGTGGAAGACCTGGGAGTGCCCATAAGCCGGATTCCGGCCACCATCGCGGAAATCCAGCAGATCGGAAAGAAGTATGGTTTTCCGGTAGCCACCTTCGGCCACATTGGTGACGGAAACCTCCACGCGACCTTCATCATGAACCCCACTGACCCCGAACATTGGAAGCAGGTCAAATCCATCGCGCTTGAATTCATAGACATGACCCTGCGCCAAGAAGGGACTGTTTCCGCGGAACACGGGATCGGCATGGCCAAATCTCCCTACATCGGGAAGCAATTAGGTGAAGCCCTCGCGGTGATGAAGGAGATCAAGAAATCTCTGGACCCGAGTAATATTCTCAATCCGGGCAAGATGGGATTTGACGACGCGATCCGCGACATCTTGGACGAAAGCAGCTTCGAACAATTCATCCGCGAACCGGACAAGCTCGATCGCTTTCCGGAGGACGTGGCGCCGGAAATCGTCGCGTGTATCCAGTGCGGGTTTTGTAGAGCCGGCTGCCCCACCTTTGCCGAGAGCACGCTTGAATCACTCAACGCGAAAGGCCGAGTGACCCTCGCGTACAATATGCTGCTGGGTCGACTGGAATCTTCCGAGGACCTGGCAAAACGGTTGTACCAGTGTATGCTCTGTTTGAACTGCAAGTCCGTTTGCCCTGCCCAGGTGAACGTCGCGGACATCATTCGGAACGCCCGCCAGAAGCTCGTGGAAAAGGGGTTTCTTCCGGAAGGCTTCAAAGTGGCCCTGGCTGCTATGATCGACGCGGCCAATCCGCTCCTCGCGGCGCCTGAGAAACGAACGGACAGCTATCCTCCAGGCTACAAGAAGGCCGTTCCCGGTCAAACCGAAGCCATGCTCCATCTTGGATGCGTCGCGAGCTTCCAGGACGTGAAGATAATCCCTTCATTCATGAAAATCCTGGATAAGGCCGGGGTCAACTACGGCGCCATAGGTGAAGAAGAAACCTGCTGCGGGTACCTGGCCTACCTGGTCGGCGACATGAAGACCTTCAAGAAGACCATGGAGATGTATCTGGAGCGCGTGTCCAAGTATAAGCCCAAACAACTGATCACCACGTGCGCGGGCTGCCTCAAGACCTTCCGGGACCTTTACCCGAAGTATGGAGACAATGGGAAGTTGGAAACGCTCCACGGCGTGGAATTGATCGAAAAGCTCATTGGTGAAGGCAAGCTCCCGTTCGATGAGCAAGCGCCGGCCATGAAGGTCGTTTACCACGACCCATGCGATATCGGACGCCACATGGGCGTGTACGAGCCTCCCCGCAACGTGATCAAGGCCATACCTGGCGTCGAGCTGCTGGAATTCCCGCTGAACCGCGCCCAGGCGAAATGTTGCGGGGGCGGCGGCGGTATGAAGGGCTTTGACAACGAGATGGCCGGGGATATCGGATACAAGCGGCTCCTTTCTGCCATAGATCTCGGCGCGGAAGCGATCGTTTCCGCATGCCCGTCGTGCAAAGGCACCTTCAATCAGGCCGCGGCAAGAGCCCGCAGAGAGAAGAAAGGCAAGATCAAAGTCCTCGATATCACAGAACTCATTGCCCAGCGGCTGGCATGATCAGTTGTGGCGCGCCTACGTGCCGATATTCCTCAGTAAGGGCAGACCCGTGTGTCTGCCCTTACTGCGAGAGTCTCCCTTGGGGGAAGACACGGGCGAGTGCTATTTTGGCGAATATTCCTAATTGCCGCGTCAGGCAAAGTATCTGCTCCCTGACAAAGAGTTCCGTGTGTTCGAAGATCTAATCGGTCGACGTTGAGTTCTCTGATATTTCCTAGCGTTGGTGGGCGTTCAACTGTTTGAGCCGTTCCTGGGCTTCCTCTTGCCCGCTCCGAGCCGCCTGTTCGTACCAGCGCACCGCTTCAGCTTTGTCCTTGCGGGTTCCTATGCCCTGCTCGTACATTGTTCCCACTTGATTTTGGGAACGCGCGAAGCCCTTTTCCGCTCCTGCCAGGTAGAGCTTGAAAGCTTGCGCCTCATCCTTTTTCACACCTTTGCCTGAGAGATACAGTGAGGCGAGGTAGTGATACGCTGCGGGAAGACCCTTTTTCGACGCGCTCTCATACCACGCGACTGCTTCTTCATAATCTTGCTCGACACCGCGACCGTTCTCGTACATCCACCCCAGGCTAACTCCAGCCCACGCATGGCCTTTGTCAGCGGCAGTCCAGTAGAGCTTCGCGGCCTGGGCATCGTCCTGGGGCACCCCTCGACCGTTCAGGAACATATTGCCGAGCATGAAGTTTGCGTCCGGTAGCTCTTTATCCGCGGCCTTCTTGTACCATTGGATTGCCTGGGCGTAATCTTGTTTGACACCCAGGCCTTTCTCGTACAATAAGCCTACGCTGACCTGCGCAGTTGCGGAACCTGCCTGTGCTGCTCTTTGCCACCAATGGAGAGCCTTGCTATAATCTTGCGGAACGTCGCGGCCCGCGACATAGATTGAAGCCAGCTCCAGCATTGCTGGCTCAAAGCCTTGTTCGGCCGACTTGAGGTACCATTTCACGGCCGCGTCAGGATCCTTGGGAACACCTTCTCCAGCTTTGTGCTTCCTTGCCACTTGATACTGGGAAGCCGCCAAGCCTTTTTCCGCCGCGGTCCGGAAAAGTTTCAAAGCCTGCGACTGATCCTTTTCCACGCCCTTCCCTGAAAGATAGAGCGTTGCGAGGTTGTGATACGCCTGGGCATTACCTTTCTTCACTGCCCTCTCATACCATGCTTTTGCTTCTTGATAGTCCTGTTCGACGCCACGACCATTCTGGTACATCCACCCCAGGTCGACCTGAGCGCTCGCGTGGCCCTTATCCGCCGCAGCCCAGAAGAGTTGTGCGGCCCGGACGTCGTCCCGGGTCACACCGCGGCCGTCCAGGTACATATTGCCAAGCCGGACGTAAGCATCCGGCGCCTCTTGCTCCGCAGCCTTTTGGTACATCTTGATCGCGTATGCTTGGTCTTTTTCAACACCAAAGCCGCCTTCGTACAGATCACCCAGCGCTGACTGCGCTGTACCGTCACCCCTATTCGCCGCCTTCTGGTACCATTTGAGCGCCTGGCTGTAATCCTTTGGCACGCCCGTACCTCGCAAGTAGAGATCGCCCAGTCTCTTCATCGCCGGCGGGAAGCGCTGCTCCGCCGCCTTCCGATACCATTTCAAAGCCTCAGCAGGATCTCTTGCGGTTCCCTGACCGGCCAGAAGAATTTCCGCCAAAGTGAGTTGGGATGGCGCAAAGCCCTTGTTCGCGAGTTCCTGATACCTCTGCAGAGCTTCAGCGTAGTCCCGTAGAACCCCCACTCCCGCTCGGTAGGCATTGGCTATATTGTGTTTCGAAGACACATAGTCCGATTGGGCAGCTTTCCGGTACCATTCCACGGCCTTCTCGACATTCTTGGTCATTCCCAGTCCGTAGCGTGACATAATCCCCACATCGTGCTGAGACAGCACGTTTCCTGCTTCGGCTTGCCTAACGTAATAGGCGGCGATCGGGGCGTACGGCTCAACATACGGGGAACTGTTTGTCCCCGATTCGATTGCGCTTTCGCTCGACATGGAGGAATTCAACTTGGCCATCCAGTGAACGCTTAGCCACTCGTCGGCAGATACCCCATAGCCGTTGCGATACATACGGGCCATGAGCAGTCGGGCCATGGGATCTCCCGCTCTCGCAGCGCCCCTGAGCCACTCGACCGCCTCTTTGTCATCCCTCTGCACTCCCATGCCGGAGTGGAGCATGTGGCCGAGATAACAAGCCGCAAGCGGATTGCCAAGCGAGGCAGCTTTTTGGAAGAGCTTCGCGGCTTGCTCGTAGTCCTGCCTAGCACCTTGCCCTCGATAGAAGTTCAACCCTGCCCACGCAAGTTGCTCCGCGCTTTGGTCATCCGCGTCAGCAGCAGCCCCAGCGGAGAGCGGGCCGAAACCGAGAGTAAACCAGACGATTAGTCCAAACGTCGCGAAGGCTCTCAAATGCGGCAGAAGTGGTGAGAATCGTTTGCGGGTCTCCATGGTTACGCTCCTCTCTCAGGACCTACGAAAAAGTCCAAACTCCCAAATCTCGGGTATGTGCGTTCTATCCCTCACGGATTACCGCGCACCAACCTCCAATTTCCCTTGTATTGGCCCGTAAGTCTCAACTCGGCTTCAGTTCCGTAAGAAGGCGGATTGAGATTGAACCCGGTTCCAAACTTTCTATCTGATGCGCCTTCCCCATCGAACCGGACCTTTTCGAAGGTCACTACCGCTCCGGAATCTACCGGTTGAAACGGCCCCAACTTGATCGAAGGCCCGAAGCTTATTGTGCCGCTCCCCTCGAAATCATGAGGTATTACGGGTTCCCGTGTTTCCATGTCTTGCCACCCTGACTTGCCGGGGAAGGCTCCCCCCAGGCCCATCGTACCACCCTGACCCACGAATTTGATCTTTACCGCTGGTCCACGCTCCTCTGCATGGACCGATGTTCCCAAGTCGGGAACATATATGGCCGGTCTCAGCTCGACAAAGACCACTTCCGTTCCCACGGAGATCTCTGGTTTCCCTCTTCCCCCGGACCTAGGGTCGGGTTGGTGTACAGTCCTAACCTGCCAGTTGGTTGACGGCTTCCAGCGGCTCTTGTCAAACGGATCCAGCGCGGAAGCGCTGTCCGGTCCGCCGGCCCCATCGCCTGGCCCCTTGCCGGGAACGGTCCCCGGCTTCGCAGAAGTCCAAGTGTCGCCCGATGCGGATTCTCCTCGAGGAGTGCGGCCGGAGGGGCTCGTGTGGCCTCCGGGTAATCCGGCAGACCCGGGCTTCGAAGCGGTTTCGACAGGTCCCACGGGATCAGTCGGCTGCACGGCGGGGCCGGGCTGGAACCCCGGGCCTACAAACGGAGGCATGCGCACCCATTGAGGGCCGGGTGGCTGCCCGAAGCCCGGTTGCACTCTCGTGATAGGACCAGGCTGTGTTGCTCCAGGCGTCATCGTCTTGCCCGGCTGCGAGCCAGGCACAAACCCCGGTCCGACAGTGGGTGGTTTGCTTATGCGAGGGATCGTGCCATCACGATTTGCTCCCATTCCTGTGTCAGCACGGGGTAACCCTTGTTCAGTTGTCCGGCCCGGTTTCCCGATTGCAGTCAATGGAGTCGGACTGAGACCTGGCGGGACCGTCACCGGTACCAGTTTGGTTTTGTCCTTATTTTTGGCGGACGGCAATTTGATCTTGTCTTTGCTCGACTGAGTAGCTTGCTGTCCCGGCTTCTTCGTATCGGTCTTTTCCTTAGGCGCCTGATACTGTCGTTGCGTCCCGGTGGAACTTGAATCACGATCCATGTCCGCAAGATGACGCGCAGCCTCTGCTTCTATTTCGTTGAATCTCCGCTCCGTTGCATAGTAATCCTCAATGATGGCCTGTCGCTGGAGCTGATTCATTATCGAACCCCATCCCGGGGCCACGCCGCCCCGCCTGGGCCCATGCCCATATTCCGACCCGAAACTGTCACTCACCGGCACCAACAACAGGAGCCACATAACCGATGCGAGAACAAGGGTCGAGGAACCGACGTTCAGACGAATCTCGAAAGGTGCTGCTCGGTGATTTATCATGGCGCGACCTCCTTCGTGTCGATGCGGTAGCAATACAGATTCTTCGCGACCTGCTCCGCTTTTCTGAGATCATTTCCAACAAACGTTGCTCGCCGGCCACCGTGACCCTAGTGTCCTGTCTCGCAACTACCCTGCATAATGGTCCGAATCAAGCCTAGGCACAGATGCCTCGTTCGGCAGATGCTTATGCAAGGAATCAGCGGGACAGCACACTATAGTGAACGGCATTGAGATTTGCGCGAAAGGTCACCCTCCCCCTTCCCCCTCCCATCAAGGGAGGGGTCATAAAGCCCTCTCCCCTGGCGGGAGAGGGAAGGGAGAGGGGGATTCTAGCCTTAGCCAAAGGCGCAGATCTCAACGCAGCCTTCTATAGATCTTGGCCGGCCAAACCGCCTACGCCTGACGGCGATCCGCTTGCATATTTAGATGCATTTGCGGTGCGAAAGGTGCGCAAATTCCGACCAGGCTGCGGCCGCCCAGAAAGGCATCTTTAGGAGATCTTGAAAAAATCACGGATTAGTTCTGAGGCAGGGATTTCAAACGGTTTCGTACCAGGCGCGCCTGAGTGGTGTGGGGATACTCTTTCACGAGCTTATCGAAGATGATCCGCGCAGATTGCCGATCGCCCATTTTTTCAAATGACTGACCTTGCTTGAGGAGCGCGCTCGGCTCCTTTTCCGAGCCGGGGAACTCTTTGATCACGCGATCGAACTGCAAGACCGCTTCGTTGAAACGACCTGCCGCAAAATGCGCCTCGCCGGTCCAATAGACCGCATTGACCGCAAAGCGGCTCTTGGGGTACCGCTTGAGGAATGCGTCGAGGAGGCCGATCGCCTGATCAAACGAGCCTTCCCGCACCAGTGTGTAGGCCTGTCTGAATGCCTGCTCTTCTTCGGACAGCGGTTCGTTCCTGATCTCCAGGGGAACCCCCGGCACAGGCGCGTGTGATATCTGCGGAGGCCGTCCCGGGGCCTGCCCGCCGACCGCGGAAGGCGCAACGGCCCCTGGTGGTTGGAACTCACCCCTGGCAGGCGCGGTTTGCTCCATACCCAATTGCCGCTCTATGAAAGCTACCCTGTTCTGAAGCTCTCGAATTGCATTCTGGTCCGCGCCGGATACTTGGAGGCGCTCCACCTGGTCGCGAAGACGCTGTAAATCGGTCTCCAGCGCTTCCATACGCGCGACAATCTGCAAACGCGCGGGGTCCACCTGCGGGACAGACTGGGCGGGTTCCACAAAAGGCAATCCGGGCGCGCGAGTTCGGCTGAGACAGCCCGTGGCGGAAACCGCAAGCAGCGTTGCCAGCGCCAGGGCGAGTCGTAACCCGGCAGAGGACGCAAAAATACTTCTGGCGGGATGCGGTTCGGACAGACGGGTTCCTGTGGAAGTTATCGGCAAAGCGCCCCTGGTTGGGTCTACGTATGGGGTGGTATGGAGGGGAGATGAGTCTCCCTTCCAAATCATTGCGCAGTGTGACGCTCTTGTCGCCGCGCTCCGAGGCCAAGCCCCGGAGCGCGGGCCGGAGCCGAGAACTTTCATGATTCGTTGTGGCTTCTTAGTTATGGCCGCCAAAATCACTGCACGGCTCGTAGATAGACCCGCCGGTTCTGAGCCCAGGCAGCCTCGTTGTGACCGGGATCCGCAGGCAGCTCCGAACCGTACGAAACCGTCGATATCCGCTGCGGGTCAATGCCGAGACTGGCAAGGAAATTGACCGCGGAGCGAGCTCGTCGTTCGCCAAGCGCGAGGTTGTACTCGGCGGCGCCGCGTTCGTCGCAGTGACCTTCCGCCACGATCCTCACATGGGGCGCCTGTTGCAGAATCTGCGCGTTGTATTGCAGCGCAGCCTGGGCATCGGGAACGAGCGTGTACTGATCGTAATCGAAATAGATTACCTTGAGATTGGCTTGAACCGCCTGAAGTTCCTGTTCCGCGACCGGTCCCGCTCGATGGGCTCCGGAGAATCCCGGATGAGGCGGGTTGGGTTTGACGACCTTCTGGGCGCACCCCGCGGACAAGGCGCAGAGTAGGATGAGACAGAGCAGTGGATAGAACGGCGATTTGATGCGGCTTATTCTTCCGAATAGAGCGAATGACACGGGTCTCGTCAGCGGACTTCCGGCCCCCACGCGGGCGCTTTGCCTGGTACGGGAGAAATCGGCGCCTGCACCACTCCACGGGCATCCATGATCCAGATACGGGACTGCCCGTCCCGATTGGACCCAAAGACGATCATTCTCCCGTCCGGAGACCAGGCCGGGGCTTGATTGGAGCCTTCCCGGGTCAAGACCCTCATGTCCGTGCCGTCCGTCCTGATGGCGCATATCTGGAACCGCCCTTCGATTCGAGCAGTGAACGTGAGAAGGTCTCCCCGTGGAGACCAGTCCGGGTCCGTTGCGTAATTGCTCTCAAAAGTGAGCCGCCTGGGCTGACCGCCAGTGACCGGAATCAAATAGATTTGCGGTGTTCCGGCCTGGTCGGAGACATAAGCGATAGTGGACCGATCAGGCGACCATGAGGGTGAGATATCATTTCCCCTTCCGTTAGTCAACCTTTTTAATATGTTACCTTGCGGACTTATGATAAATATCTTTGGTATTCCTTCATGATTTAGCGATAACGCTATCTCCCTCCCGTCCGGGGCGTAGCGAGCTGCCGCATTCAGACCAGGCCTCCCGGAAATCAACGCCTGTCTCCCCGTCGCGGTTTCCAGCCACCAAGTCTCCGGCCGACCTCTCATGTACGACGTGAAAAGGAGGCTTCGACCATCAGGAGACCATCTGGGCGAGAGGTTGATACTGCCGTTGTTGGTAAGCTGACGCAGGTCATGCCCGTCAAAGTCCATAGTAAAGAGTTCGCGAGGGTTCCCCGCGCCCGCGAACGCGATCCGGGTGGAAAAGCAGCCTGGGATACCGGTGAGTTGGCCCATGATCCGGTCTCCGAGGCGGTGCGCGATCTGTCGGGCTTGCCTGGGCCCCGCAGTGAATCGTTTGCCCAGTTCCTGTTTCTGGAGGGCAACGTCGTAGAGCCGGGCTTCCAGGACAAGCTGATCTCCCTGCACATGAACCTGTCCGCTTACCAGCGCCTGGATCCCCATCTCAGACATTTTTTGGAAGTCCGGGCCGCCGTTGGCCGCGTACGGCAGCGCAGGATCGATTTCCACCAGTTGAAAAAGCCCGGTCAGGTACAGGTCGTTCTTGAGGATGCGCGCCAGTTCCGCTCCGTTGACAATCCCCGGTTGATCCGAAATAAAATCGCCCACCGCGATGGGCATGCGCACAAGGCTGGGATCGTTCACATCGATCACAAGCTTTGCGCGAGCGAAATCGGGCATCACGGCAAGAAAAGGCATGAAGAGGAGCAGGAAGAGGAGCGCCCCGGATCGAGTGCGGCAGGCGAAACGCTTATCAATCTTGCGACGCCCGATCATGCTGTTCCGAGACTTCGCGTCCACGGCCGACCCTTCAGCGCCAGGCTCTAAGACCCTTTTTCGCTTTGTCACTGCAGGCCTCTTGGGGTGAATCTCAGGGCGAGTCCGCCCGCCGTACGGATTTTTTCGCTTATCTCCGCAGATATTCTCGGGAAGGGAGCTGCCTGGCGCACCGCCCTCATTGCCGACCGATCGAAGACCGTGTCACCGGAACTCTGATCGACGGACGCGGCAACGAGCCGACCGTCGTCGGTAATTTGTATGCCGATGATGGTGACCTTCCCGGGGCCGGGATCGTGCCCGAGCATTGACCAATTCTCGTTGATGCGCCGCCTGACCATGTCGAACCAGCGCAGCAGCTCATGATCTACAATGCCCGTGGCCGGCCCCTGCGCCGCCGCCTGGTCGCTCATGGCGCCGGAGGCGTCCGCCGGCGGGGTCGGAGGCCTGGCGGCCCGCTTTTGATCCACATCCTGTCGTATTTCCGCAAGCCTCTTCCGGAGGATTTCCTCCGGGGTTTCCTTCTGCTTCGGTTTCTTGCCCGCCTCATCTTCAGGCTTCTTCTTGGGTTTGGGCTCTGCCTGTTCCACTCGTTGGGGCGGCTTTTTCCTCTTCTTGAGCTTGATCTCCTTTTCCGGGACCGTTGTCACCGACGCGCGGTGGATCGCTTCCCGCGGCTTGGCAGGCTCAGGCAGAGGCGGTTGCATGGGTTCGATTTCCGGCGGCGGAGGGATGTGCGATTCGCGGGTCGGCCCCTGGGACGCCTTCTGCGTGGCCGGCTCAGTCTGCTGCGATTCCACAAGCTTCACGTGGGTCACGTCCCCGCGGATAGTGATGGGCTTGGTTCTCGAGGACGCGTACATATGGATCAGCGCGGCCAGCGCAACCCCGTGAAGGATTGCGGAAACCATGAGCATCCACGGTGAAATCGAGCGAGCTGACCTGAGAGGAAAATCGGTCATCTTTTCAGAGGTGACTCATGTTGGGGAGTGGTGATCATTCCCAGATTGGAAATACCCGCGCTTTTCAAACTGGCGATGATGCGCACCACTGACCCGTACGGAACGCTCTTGTCCGCACGCAGGTACACGTCCGGCGATCCTTGGCCCTTGAGCTTTTCTCTCACCGAATCCACCAAGGATTCTTCCGTGACCGCGGAGTCGTTGACGAAGATCTTGTCCGCCGCGTTCACGGATATAACTATTTCCTGGGTTTCGGGCTTGGTAGCCACAGGCGCGCCTTTTGCTTCGGGCAGGTCCACTGAGACGCCTTCCTGCATCATGGGCGCGGTGACCATGAAGATGATGAGCAGCACCAACATCACGTCCACCAGCGGCGTCACGTTGATATCGGACATAGCGGCGCGATTTCTGCCGCCGTTTGTACTGAATGCCATGGCCTGATTCCTCTCGGTTGCCTGAGTTCGTGGCGCGTTCGCGGCCGCGGGCGCCTACTTCCTTTTCCAGTAGACTCGTTCGATGATGTTGATTAGTTCGGCCGAGAAGTTGTCCATTTCGGTCGCCATGGTGTTGATGCGACTGAGAAAGTAATTATAGAAGATTACCGCCGGAATGGCCGCAGCCAATCCCGCGGCGGTGGCGATGAGGGCTTCCGCGATACCTGGAGCGACTACTGCCAGGGAAGCGCTCTTCGTGACCCCGATGCTCCGGAAGGATTCCATGATCCCCCAGACCGTCCCAAACAGTCCGATGAAAGGAGCGGATGAGCCCGTAGTGGCAAGGAAGTTCACACCTCTTTCGAGGCGGGTTCGTTCCGCGGTGACCGCCTGCTGAAGGGATCTGGTAACGTTGTCCATTGCCGTGCGTTCGTATTCGGGCTCTTGCGACCCCTCCGCGCCGTTTCTCGATTGGCCTGACTGTAGGCGTGACAGCCTGTTCAATTCCGCGTAACCCGCCTTGAATACCTGGGCGAGTGGGCTGAAAGTCAGTTGTTTAGCTTCAGCATAGAGGATGGAGAACTTCCGGGACTCTCGGAATGCGTCGAAAAAGAGCTGGGTCTGTTTTTTCGCACGGGAGAGGGTCAGCGATTTGGTAAGGATGATTCCCCAACACGCAATCGAAAAGACGAGGAGCATGATCATCACTCCCTTAACGACCCACCCTGCGCCCATAACAAGCGCCCATATGCTGTGGTTGGATAATGTCGGTGTATTCAAGGCCGTGGCGAGAGCCTCGGGCATGATGGAAGTCTCCTTTCTGCATTTCATCTGTTTTCTTAATCCATAATTCTAAACAAGTCAAGTTTTCCCTTATTTACGCTATGTTATCGATCTAAGCTAAAGTAGCCGCGCGACTGAAGCGGGGACCCGCTGTGCCAGATCACCCCATGATGGAGGGCAAAAGCCTAAATCAGCTCGTGGCGGCTTGGGACGCGCTTCACGACCCGGGGCGATCTCCCGCATGAGTTGGGCCCGGGAGAAGCCTGCGCTCAATCGCCCTTGTCCGCGAAGTCTGGCTGCCCATTTGATTGACATGAACGGATTGAGCGTCTACAGTATTGTGAGAGACAGTTCGTTCGAGATATTGTTCCATTCCTTCAGGTTTGCTGGTTGAAGTTTCGCAAGCACCACTTGCAAATAACTTGACATCTCCCCTCAATTCGTTGTATTTTCTAAGAAAAAAAGCGAGGTTGTCATGCCTCACCGGATAGTGGTCGCGGATAAGGATCCCCGAAGCCGGGAAGCCGTGACTCGCTTCTTGGGCGACCAGGATAATGAATTTGTGACCGTTTCCAGTTCCGGCGAGCTCAAAGACGCTATCAAACGTTACCGGCCGGACCTTATCATCCTCAACGCCGTCTTGGAAGACGCGCCTGGATGGCGCATCGTCAAGAAGATAAAAGACTCGAAAGATTATGGCGATGTGCCCATCCTCCTGATGACCGGAGATCCGGGAGGGCCGCCCGCCGGCAAGATCCAGTCAGCCGGCGCGGACGGATACCTGGCCAAACCCATCGAGGGCGCGGCTCTGAAGAACGCGGTCGGGTCTCTCCTGGGTTTGCCCGGCGGGGGTGAGCTGGACATTGATGAGGAGATAACACTTCATTTTGACGGTGAAGACGAAGACGTCACGCTCGGGAGGGCCGTTGGACGACCTGCCGTAGCCGCGTATGACACTCCCAGCCCGGTTGGTGACACGGTGGAGATCGATACGGGAGGAATGGCCTCGGAACTCGACGCCGATACGATCCAGAACGTTACGTCGGAGTACGAGGACACGGTGCGGCTCAACCTTGACGATATGGACCTGGAGGATACGGATGAAGAGTTTGCCTCAACCGAGCCCACCATCGAACTGGTGACCGACATTGCGGTGGAGCTTGATTCAGGAAGCGAGGAGTTGGGCGTATCCGGTGAGCGGGTGAGGGGCGAGATATCGCTGGAACCGGGTGATATATCCGTCGAATCCGATGAGGCTCTGCCTGACTTCTCTTCAGACCTTGACCCTACACAAAGGGCCTCACGCCAGGCCAAGGATTCAGTCACCGTCGAGATGGATGTTGAAGACCTGGACCTGGGACTCGAAGTGACAAGTGAAGATGAGGCAATTATTGCCGAGACTTCCATAGGACCTGACAGCACTGATTTGGAAAAACTCCTTGAAGTGGAGGAACCCTCCGTGGTCCTTACCTCGGAAGAACTCCAGTTGGAGGACGATTCCCTCATCCGAGACATAGGCGCGGAAGCGGCGGCCGACGAACTGGATGTGATCGATCTGGAAGAGGATACGGAGATCTCGGAACTCGAGGTGGAAGAGCTGGAGCCGATCCAGAGCGCATCAGAAGTAGTGGACATGGGAGATATGGAAGAAACGGAACTCATGTCCGATGAAGACATGGCCCAACTCGCTCAGGAAAACCTGGAAGGAACCGAATTCGACGACACAGTGGACGTGACTTTGGAGGAAGGTCCCACGGTAGAGATCGATACCGCAGGCTTGGGAGTTGAAGAGATCTCGCTGGAAGACATCTCTGATGAAGCAATCGCCACGGAGGAATTTTTCGGGGAAGAACTGCCGACGGCTGAATTCGCCACTGAGGTGTTTCCCACTGACCGCACGGAAGACTTGAGCCTGGAACAAGAGATATCGTTCGAAGAACCCGAAGTAAGCCATGACTACTTCGCAAAACCCGAACAACCCGCAAAAGATACCCCTGGAGCAGGGGCGAGCTTTTCCGAGCCCTTGACCGCGGAGCCGGAAGAAGAGGAACCGGTGCTCGAAGTCACTGAGGATATCCTCCTCGACGAAATTACGTTTGAGGACGAAAAAAAGCCTTTCATCAAGCCTGAGGCCGGAGTTGCCGAAGCGCCGGCGGCTCGTGAAAAACCTCTCGCCGCATTCCGGCCCGAGCCGGGGCCGGAAGTTGGTGGTCCCGAGCCTTTCTTGTCCGAGGAGCGACCGCGGCCCACGGGCGCCGCCGCGGCCAGAGAGGCTTTTCCCTCCCTGGATCAGTTGAAGGAGGTATTCTCAGCGGTCTTGGCGCAAAAACTCGAGGCCACAGCCCTTCCCACGAGCCAATTTGCGGATACTGCGGGAGAGGCGCTGCGAGAATCCTTACCTCCAAGAGAGGATTTCCGTCGGGCCCTTGCGGGAGCTGTGGAGAGCGCGCTTCCGCCAAAGGACGAACTGATGGATCGCCTGCTGGAACAGGTTGCGGTTGCTCTGCCGAGTCGTGAGGAGATCTTGGATCGGGTCGATGCGCTCATCGTGAAGTCCCTCCCTTCGCAAGAGGTCATTGCGCGAAAGGTGGACGAGGCTATACGGAGAGCCATTCCGGGATCCGAGACGGTTATGGAGAAAATAGAGGCGGCTCTGCGGGCCGTCCCTTATGAAACAGAGGTGCGGCAGCGCCTTGAGGGAGCATTCAACGGGTTCCCCTCAGCCGAAACCCTTCTTTCACGTCTGGACGAACATGTGAAGGCCGTGATGCCGGATCGCGTGGGCTTCGAAACCGCGCTGAGAAACATGTTCCAAGCGAGAATCGAGCACGCGCTCGGCATGGCCAACATCAAAGCCTCCATCGAGTCGGCAATCCCATCCGGAGAAGATCTGCTGGCCGATCTCAAACAAGCGCTTCCTGAGAAGGAGCTTCTCCGAGAAACACTCGCTCAGAGTCTCGCGCACGCCATCCAGGACGCGTTGCCGGAGAAGATTTGGCTGGAGACCCTTTCTCGTGGTCTCTTCGACGAGAAGACCAGAAGTGTTCTTCCCACAAAGGAGGAAGTGGGATCCCTTCTGCGCGAGGAGATTAGGGCACGCCTCCTGGAAATTGTCGAGAAAGTGGTGAAGCAAGAGATAGGGAGAATCGCGGCCGAATTGGAATCATGAGGCGGTAGCCCGCAGCTTAGCCGCGATGCGGGACATCAGGCCGTAAGCCTTTCTACGTTGGGAGATCGGGGGACACCTTACGGGCCTTTCGTCGTCGGCATATAAGGCGCCCTCTCTTCCGATTCCTCGACAAGGATTCACCGGAGTCTAAACATCGGGCATTTGCTACTGTTCAAGCGCGGCCAGGATGGGGCAATTGGCGCAGGGCAGTGTGCGGCCCAGAGCTGGCGTCACTCGACTCTTGGCATTTCGCGGGGCTTTGCGCGTACGTCTTGAAATTTCCAGACAGGTTTTTCTGGTCCAGCGACCTTTAAGCGGCTTGCACTCTATTATTTCGTGCGCCTCCAACCAAGCTTGGGCATCGGTATAGACCATAATTCACTCCCTTGAGACCCCAACCATGCTCCTTAAGCCGGTAGCCCAAGAACCCTCCACCACAGCACACATTGAACTTACAGGAATTCATATTTCATTATAGAAAGGATACATGAGAAGTCAAGAAATTTCCAAACGATCCCCAAATCATACGAGAAACCGATCGCTTCCCAACACGCTTCTCATCCCCGTCTTTTCCCCCAAAATCGCGGGACTATCCTATCTCCACCCGAGGTGGATGTGGGAACAGATCTTGGAGGGTGTCTGAAAAGTACCGGCGCTCAAAACATCGTGCTACCATGGCAAGGATAGGGGTAGGAACAGCCGGTTACCCGGTGCTGCCCCCTCCGAACCGTACGTGCGGATCTCCCGCATACGGCTCTCCGGTCGGTGGTTCACCGCCGAGCGGATTGACAGGCCAGACGATAGGCTGTGGTAAGGAAGAACAACCTATGGTCGGCAAAGAAA
>VGSG01000059.1 GCA_016875095.1 Deltaproteobacteria bacterium | reverse complement strand
GAGTTCGCCTTCACGGAGTCGTGGTAAAGGATCTTCATGTCAAAACCCGCGGCGCGTTTGGCCACGGCAAACCCTATGCGTCCGAATCCCATTATTCCTAAGGTCTTGTGATGCGCATCGGTTCCCAAGAACAATAGCGGCGACCAGCCTTGATATTTCCCGGCCCGCGCGTACGAGTCCGCGGGCACTATCTTCCGGGCCACGGCTAAGAGAAGAGACAGTGCCAGATCCGCGGTGGTGTCGGTCAGGACTCCGGGCGTGTTCGTGGCCAGTATTCCGTGTCTTGTGCAGGCCGGCACATCGATGTTGTTATATCCCACGGCATAGTTGGCCACTATTTTGAGTTGGGGCCCGGCCGCGTCCAAGACCTCATCGTCAATGGAATCCATGAGCAGCGGTAGGATTCCGTCCATGCCTTTTACCCCGGCCAGCAGCTCTTCGCGAGTCAGCGCTCTGTCATGCGGGTTGCACTGAACGTCGAACCTGTTCTCCAACGCTTGCATCGCGGCTTCGGGCAAGCGTCTGGTCACGAAGATCTTGGGCGCCATCCTTGTGATCCTTTTCTTCCACTTCTCTTGACTTGACCCGGGTTCAGTCGCCGCAAGAAACGGCTTTGAAAAGAGGGTAGTTTAGCACGAATACAAACACTCACTGTATGGAAAACAACGAAGCCCGTCGGATAGCCCTCGATACATTCGCCTGCAAAGCATGAGAAAGGAATGAGCGCCGGCGGATCGTCGAACGGCAGGACGCCTGGTTCCGGCCCAGGTAACCGAGGTTCGAATCCTTGTCCCCCAGCCAATAACCTACCGGAATCGTTCAGACCGACCCCCAGGAAGTGTCAGCAAACTGTAAGAAAATTCTTGAGGGCCCTGGTACGGGCATTCCGCAGCGGAAATGTCAGAATTGCGAAGCATCATGATATGAAAGGAACAGCCACAAGGCCAGCAACGTGCTCAGGCATGAAGCCGAGCGTTCTGAAGTTGGCCCTTAAGGTGCCATGTGTTTTTGATCGCCTCAGCGGCCAACTGCAGCGGCAATCCAGCCTCCTTCAACAACAAGAGTACCAGCATCGCACGCGCCCTCACATATAGCCGGAGTAGATCCTCCCTTTCTAAGTACCGCCCGGAAAAGCTCGGATCATTGTGGGTCAGCCTGTTCCTCGTATCAGTGATCTGATCCCGGAATCGGTCGCCATCAACTACGATCAGCTCGTAGCACTCTGGATCGACCATCTTAATGAGCGCGTCTATTCTCCTTCGGAAGGAATATTCATTCGCCCATCGCAAGACCGCTGACAATTTCTGGCGTAAGGGATCAATAGTCCCTGATGGGATCGCATCTGTCATGACACGCTTGATCTCTTCGTATTCACTGGAGTGAACGTATTTGCCGCGTTTGATCATCCTGTGGAGGCTCTCAAGCGCATGACACACGAGGAGAAAGTTCACCTCAAGCACCGCATCTTCTTCGTAAAAGGAGTGGGCGCACAAATCATATGCTATTCCAAGCATCTCAGCGTTTGAGAGCCATCCATTGAGAAGCTTCTCAAATATTGGGCGCACCTGTGGGAAACGGAAGACGTGCTCCGGCACGTTAGACTCTTTCCCCACGTAGCTGTGTCGAAAGTAGATGAAGACCGGGTCTGTCTGAAGCCCCGTTCCTTTTTCTTCAGCGCTGAGCGGCAGTCTACCCCATACCCGCACAAGGGAGACCGGTTTCCATAATAAGTGAGTTAGAAGTTGAGAAATCCGGCTAGATACCCGCAAGTACCACTCAAGTCCTTTCGGCTCTTGCGGTGTAATCGAGATACATGGATCGGTTGCCATGTGACAAATCCACGGACTAGCCTGGCTGAATGCCGTCTTGTTGACGAACGCAACCCGTATCCGTGGCACATGGACTTGACACACAAACGTTTCTTTCAGTCCCAGGTCTGAAAAACGAATGTGAAATGCCTTGTTGCCAGGGGCATCGTCATAATTTAGCGGTACATTCACCCCCAACCATCCGTGGAGCTCGGTACATTCAATATATAGGCGTCTGAACCTGATATTAGTCAGGCTGTCGAAATGCGCGCCCAGATAGACCGTTTCGCCAAGGAACGTTGATATGCCAGCAGAGATGGTGTCTGCTCGTTGATATTCCCAAGCGTCCACGAGCGTCACGGCTTTGCCCTCGGTCGTCTCTCCCAAAATGACCCGAGGCGTAAACGGACGAACGTCTCCGCGAAGATCAGGTCTCCCTAGCTCCCCTTCTAATCTCAGGGTTATCGGTTGGGACCTATCGAACTTCAGTTTCCCCCGAATTCTACGGTCGCTCTCCTGTGGAAGCCACCACAAGCCTTCAAGATCGAATTGGTCGTGTAGCTTCCACTCGTCAACGCTCATCGCGGCTTTCCTCGCCTGTCGCAGGCCGCAGAACTCAATCTGCTTACCATTCTCAGAAACACCGTGATTTGCCTCTTGGCTCTCGGATGCAGGCTGGCATTATAGCTGGAGCGGTCAGCCTCTGCCACGTTGACGACCTTGTAAGTGATTGCCCTCAGCCGCCGGTGGATGTGAAAGTCCGTCCCACTCTTTCTGGACGAGCTGACATCAGCTTTCCTTTTTCGCGGCGCCAATGTCCGAACTCTTTTCGCGCGGCCAACGGTGCGATGGCCGCGCTATACAGCCACGCGTTGAATCCAGCCCGATCCCCCCTCCCCGTCCCCTCCCTTCGCTGATCACCCACATTCGTTAGTCAAGTATTCGACGATTTCCCTTTGCATGTCCCTTCGATCCGTCCCAGGAGAAGGGTAGATTTCCGGGTGAATCATGACCCGAAGGTGGCGCAAGTATTCATCGAAGCTATGGTAAATTCCCGAGATTATTCCCGAGACTCCCATCAAATCTACAACGCCCCCATCTGGACGTATTACCATCATGTCCTCACCAAGTTTCCGGCCCCCTGGCTCATACGGCATATCGACGAGAACCAGAGTCCTTTTCTGGCTCTCCTTATTGTGCTTCTTGATAGATGGAACGTTCTCGGCTATTTTTCTGGCCAGTAATTCCATTTCAGCATAATCGAATTCTCCGATCCGCCTGCAAACTACTCGTAGTTCCGCACGCTCCTTGGGGCTCGCTTCAAGCACAACCTTGAACAAGACCTGATCGTCCCCGGCGAGCAAATTCATGACGTCTATCAGATCGTCACGTTTGGCCATTTCAGATTCGTGAAGCATCAGTTTCAAGATTTGGGTGTCGGTAGAATGAAGGACGGCTTCACGCATTCTGTTCAGAAATGCTGGACCATCCTTACCCAATTCCAGGAAGACGTGGCGCACCATTGAAGAGAACGATCGGTTTGGCCAGTTCCAGTATATCCGGTTGAACAACCAATAACGGAGCGCTATAATTTGTTCCGCTATGGTCACTCCTCGCGCACGCAACGCGAGTCTATGGGAATGAACCGTCAAATGAGGCAGCAGTTCCTCCAATGCGAATGTATCACCCTTTATCAAACCTAGGTGCAGTGAATCTCTCCTCACGAAGTCAATCACTCTGGCATCCAAAGAGCAGTTCAAGAGGGAGTAAACGAAATGATCTTCGGCTTCAAATGTCTGCTTCCGATCCATCAATATGTCTTTCATCCGCTGGTCATCGAATCCATTGAATAAAAAGTCGATAACCTCACAGATCGCTTGTCCTCTCTTATTCTTAATCTGGAGAACTTCCTCGAACAGCGTCTCTTTGGAAAACGAATCCAAAATAGCCGGGCCTTTTCGTCGGAGTTCGTGTATCACATTCGACAGAGGAAAGCGGGTCATGTTCGACAGCAGCCCGCAAATCAAAGCGAGTTCGATCTTCTTGGTGCTAAGATGAACCAGGAATTCACTTTGATCAAGCAGCGCGATAATGTACCTGCGTACGGTTTCCATTACGCCAAGGCTATGTTCATATCGCGTGTGATTCGCCCCGGGGAACAATTGGTAAACTGTAGTTAATTGAGGTACCCTACCCAAGCGAAGAAGTGCGGGATGCTGTATGAGATCGCGAATTCGCGCAGAGGTCGCGAGTGATTCGACAGGCATTAGCTTTCGACTTCTGCGCGCAGCGCTCGCCGACAATTCAGGTACAGCCGCCAACTCCCTGTGTATCGGCAACAAGAACTCGAGGCGGGTTATCAAATCGTGGATATTGGGATACTTCGTCCCGGATAATGCCTCTTTAATAGAACTCTCCAGCGGCAGTTTCCACGGCAACCTGGGATCTAGATCAAGTGAATTCGCCAGTTCTTGCGCGGTCTTAGCGAAACCAAAAATGTCCCACTCTGGTTGCAGCCCCACGAAGTTTTCCCATGGTACGACGGTTTCGAGAAGTTCCCGCGCTCGCGGAGGCATATAATCTCTGGAACCAATTACGAAAACCTCATTCCTTTGCAGGCCTAGGTTCCTCGCAGTACCCAAGTCCCCGATCTTTGGTTTGACCTCATCGTCGCAGCTAACAAATACATTCTTGGGCGCAATATCGCAGTGGGCGAAGCCTTTATCGTGGATATGCTTTAGCGCCCACCCCATTCTTATGAGAAACGTGAGCACCGAGACTGGATCCTCTCCAAAGCGTCGTCTAATATCAGACGCTTGGCCAGTTCCGGTCCCTGAATCATTGTACTCGATAATGTCCCGCAGGTTTGGACCGTCAACGTATTCCATCACGATGAACGGTATCTCGTAAGCGTCTGAAGTATATACTCCTGCGTCCACCACCTTCACCAAGTGTTCGTGACTAAACTTAGTAATATTCGTGATCTCCTCGACAAACTCCTCTATACTGATAGGGCTCCTATGTCTATGCAGAGTCTTCTGAGCGATATCATCCCTGTACATAAAGAACTTCAAAGCCCGGGGAATGGCCACATCCTTGTATAATTCCTGCAGCGCATAGAAAACTACCCCTGATCCGCCAACACCAATGGGCGTAACAATGCCCGATGACGAATCACCGCTCATCGGGGAATCGCCCAACACGTATCCTTTCAATCGCGTCTTCTTCTTGAAGCGAATGACCTCGTCCCTCGTTCCATCTTGTTCGACCATGAGCTTCACCTCGGATACGGAACCGTTTACTTCAAGCCCTCAAGCAATAGAACTCTTGCCCCGTCGATCGTGTTACGTCACGTGTGAATTGTTGGCGCGGACTTCAGCCGCAGCCTACCTCCATCAAACCTATGGAGTCAAGCCCGCGATCATGTACTTCGCCTGCCCGGCACTTGCCTCAAACTGCTTCCAGACCTGGTCGCACCGACTCCGGCGCTAATTCGATGCGCTCCTTCCAAATTCTGGGGACATCTTATTGAATTGCCGGGCCGAGCCCATCAGAAATAGAGACCGCTTATGCAGACAGACACAAAGAACCTTGCATTTGATGTGGATACATCTAATTATTGTTAGCCAGAAGCGATGAAGGCCTGAGCGTGGACGGAGTGTAGGGAGGTCAGCTCTGAGACGAGGGTAGCCGGAGTGGTGGGAATGGGAACTGGAGCTGATTCCGCACGTTTTAAAGCGGATGGAGGACCGTCGCTTTACAGAGGTGGATCTCCGTGCGATGCTTGACAGAGCTACCTCTTACCGTCGCGACGTCGTGGAGGGTCGGTGGGTGATCATTACGCGACACCATAGGCGCCGGTGGGAGGTCATCGTCGAACCCGATCCTGACGCGAAGGTTCTGGTCGTCGTCACTGCGTATTCGGCGGAGGAGGACTGAAGTGAAGGAGGCCTACCTGGAGATCACGTACCGCCACGGCCGGCCGGTCGCCGCGTACCTGTACTTGCCTCGAAATTCACGCGATCGGAGCTACAGGACAACCAAAGCGGCCGGTGGCCTCGTCATTGACTTCGCGCGCAGCGGGAAGCCTATCGGCATCGAGATTACCGCGCCAACCAAGGTAACGACCGCCGGCATCAATCGCGTGCTGAAGGAACTGGGATTCCCTCCGATCAAGCAATCAGATCTGGCACCTCTTCGTGCCGCGTAGGAGGCGTTCCGGCTAACACGCGCGTGAACCTGAGGTCTGTCCTGTCACGCCCGTTGCGTGCGCAACGGGCGCGCGATTCCCCGGTCCGCAGGTTACCCGCAACGTTAAGCCTCTCATCTGTGGGAAGACGTGGGCTTCCAGCCGGACGAGCGGATGAAGCTGACAAGGCGCGGTTGGTGGCGACCGGAACCATGGTGATGGAGGCGCACGATCCTTCGGTCGTGCGCGCGTCGCTGCTGATCCACAACGGTTAGACGGACAGGAGGAACGATGGCATCGGGTCGTCACACCCAACTCGTCAAGCAAGTTGGCGAGTATCTCGTCGCTGCTGAGGTGTGTAGGCGCGGGTTTATCGCAACGATTTTTACTGGTAACGTTCCGGACTACGACATCATCGCATCCAACTCAGCCGGCGGCCACCAGGCCATACAGGTGAAGGCCATCACGAGCAACTCATCTTGGCAATTCGATATTCGGAAGTTCGCTGACTTTCAGCTGAGACACGAACTCATCCCAGGGAATGACGCCGCCTTTACGAACCGCTTCATCGACGGCTTCCAATGCTTCCAGCAAGTCGATCTGATCCTCTAATTCCTCGAGGAATTCCAGATCTTCAATAGGGATCACTGCGGCAATCTTCCGGCCCTCGTGATCGACAACTTTCGTCCTTTTCTTGTTAATCGACGCCTGTTCGATGATGGCGCCGTAATCTTTCGCATATGATCTTTTCCGGGTCATAAGCGGCCTCTCCTCATCACTTCGTACATAGTATAACACAGCCTAGACGGGGATGGGACAAGAACATATTTGACGAAGACTTGTCCACAAGAATCGTCTGCAAACTGTCCTCGCGATGCCGTGTGCTTTGGTTTGTGCGGCCGTCCAACTCCTGCATCATACTGATGCGCCTTCAAAGAGGCAAGATTGGGGAAATTTTCTTTGTGAGAGAGGCGCCTTCACGGCCCATCAAGAAATTCCCACGGTTTTAGGGATGCCCGTTTCTCCATATGAGAAATGGGCATCCTGAAAAATGGTGGAAGTTCTTGGGGAGGGGGTCGGGGAGGACCTTCTTACAAGAAGGTCCTCCCCGATTCTTACCTCTCTGAATGCGATGCGGTATCAAACGGCTTCCGGACGTGGTCGCACCGACTCAGGGGCCAACTCGATGCGCTCCTTCCGGATTTGGAGCAGTACAATGGCCGCGACCACGAGCGCTCCTCCGAGCAGTTGCAACGGCTCCAGAGTCTCTCCCAGAAAGACATACGCCATGAAGCCGGCGGAGATCGGTTCGGCCGTGGAGGTAATCGAAGCCCTGGTGGAACGGATGTGATTCACGCCCACGAAGAACAGGCCGAACGGCAACAGTGTCCCCATGATCGCTATGTAGAGAATGTACCCCCACTGGGTCGTGGAGTACCCGGCCCAAATAAAATGAAAAGGTGTCTCGAACACGTTCCAGGTGACCGCGGCAAAGAGGAACGCGTAGAACGAGACGGTCCACGGGCCGTATCGGTGCATCCTTCGTTCTCCGAACAGGCTGTACGCAGCGAAGAACACCGCTGAAGCAAGACCTGTCGCGGCTCCCACCATGTTCATTCTCAGGAGGCTCATGGCATAGCCTCCCACCACCAGATAGCACCCGAGAAGAGACAAGATCAGAGCAGCCACTTTCTGCGCTGTCGGTCGTTCCCCCCAGAAGCACATGGAATACAGCGCGACCATCGCCGGGGAGGTGTACTGGATCAGGACCGCGGTAGCTACGGGCATCTTGCTGATCGTGAAGAGGTACGTGAACTGAACCATAGCAAGCAGCGCTCCGCCCAGTATCCAAAAAGAAATTGTGTCCGCCGCTCGGATTTTCAGAAGCCGCGGAGCAAAAAGCCCCAACATCAGCCCCAACGCGGCAGCAGCAAGAGTCACCCTGATTTGGACCAGTTGAAACGGAGTGATTCCCGACAGAAAGAGGGCCTTGCTGGCGGTCCCGGAAGACGCCCACAACACCGCGGCCGCTAACACGCTCGCATATCCACGTATGGAAGAAGTCATTGTCACCTTGCCGCAAGTGTCACAAATAACGTCCGATTGCGGCTTGGGCATTGGTAGGCGCCGGCCTCCGTGCCGGTCCATTTTTCTTGAAAATATCAATTAGCTCCGGCCGGCAGGGCCCGCCCCGGACCTGATCCGGGGGACACCGGCCCCTACCGGTGTTCTTCAAGCGCTGGCTGCCCAAGAAGCCAGGAATTATGGCAATCGCCTCCTACGCCGGTCCTGCAAGACGGCAGGTTCAGAGAGCACAACCGAGTCGACGGATTGCAGCGCTGGGCGCCAAAAGGCTCCGTGCGGCTGCGAAAGAGGTCAGTCGAGACCAGACTGCCGCCGCATTGACAAAAATAAGCCTGTTTCTTTGAGTCGCTGAGCATACTTCGCGGTTTCTCCCTCGTCAAGGACACTCTCGCGACTAGAATTTACCGAACTACGGCCTGGCACAGTAGAAAGTTGCCATCAAAACCTGGTTGATGTTGATCACTATAGTAGGGTACCCTAAAATGAGTCAGGGGGGCAATTCACTGAAGGAGGCCCCCAAAATGGATCTTGTGAATTGCTGGGAGCACAGAAAGTGCGGACGTGAGAAGAGCTGCCCGGCGTATCCCCATTACGGACGGAATTGTTTTGCAGTTACCGGGACATGGTGCCGTGGCGAGGAACAAGGAACGTACGAGGCCAAGATCGCCAAGTGCAGAGAACTCTGTAAGTTCTACGAAGAACTCATGGGCGGTCCAGCTTGGGAAGCCACCGGCACGTCGGGATGATAGGGGGTTCCTTTGGCCTGCCACAACAAGTTGCTGTACCCTAAGGTTTGTGACGGACTTCCAGTCCTATAATTTCGAATCGCCGATACCCCTCCTAAGAATCTTGGCCGGTATGCCGGATTCACAGGGCACCCCGGTTTGACAGAGTCCGCAGCCATAGCCGTCGAACCCGTAATGGGTCTTGGTGTGCTCCCCGCACGTGCCCTTGGCATGCGCCCAGCATTTCTCTTTATCGTGTCCCCGCTCGGTTATCGCGGATACGGGACAGCGCTCTCGGCATGCTTTACACGAACCGTCATAAAAATAGAGGCAGTAGGCGTGGTGGTCTTCATACGGCCGCGGGCTGGGCGCGACCGTCAGGTTCGCTACTACAGATCCGGCCCGATGGGCCTTGCCTTTCGCGGTGATCAGGCCGTCGCACAGACCGAAAGTGCCCAGGCCCGCCGCGTACGCGGCATGACGTTCCGACCATTTTGAAGCCAACCCATATGTGGGCGATTTCTCCATGCTCCACTGATCCGACAGGACCGGCGCAATTGCCTTTACCCCAACACTGGTAAGTTCCTGAACAACGTATCGCCGGAGGTGATGGTTGAACTCCTCACCCGGAAATCTGGCGTGCACCCATCGCCGTGACGGGTAAAAGGTCTCTTTGCGGTTGTCCGCCTTTGTGGCCTCTCGCTGGGTGAGTATCCAACTGATCACGGTGAGGTCCTCGGGCCGCGCCGCAACATCCGGAAAAGCAAGGGAAAAGATCTCAATCGGCGTCCAGTGAAACGGCCCCACGAGCTGCTTGTAAGCATCGTACAGAGGATCCGCGGCTGAAGAGAACCCCACCAGGACTTCGTCCCAGGCCCGTTCGTCAGATTGCATCTTGAGCGAGTTTTCGGGCGAGCTTCTTACGCATTTCTCAATAATATCAATCAACCACGCACGCATGTCCGTCTTCATAGCAGACCTCCACCGGCATGATGCACGACCCGGGCGTTGAGTGTCAAACGGGCGCCGCGCGAGCGGCATCTTCACCAGCTTGGCAAGCGCTCCTCTTAAATCACTGAATCGAACTCCACGAATCAGCATCATAATTGCCATAGCCTCGCATGGTTTTCCGGGTCGCGCACGATGCCAAGCGCGTGCGACTCAAGAGATCGATTCGAGCTGTGTATAGGTCGAAAAGAAGCCGACAGTCTGTCCCACGTTGTGGGTTGGTGAGTCGGATTAAACCCCAACGATATTCGATTCGTCACCGGGGAGCATCGGAAATGATCTTTCAAACAATTATAGACACATGGATTATGATCCTGGGCCTGGGCCTTCTTGCGCAAGCCGCGCCCGAACTCCCGACCGCGTCCGATCTGATCAGAAGCCCTGAACAAGGCGTGTACGAAAGGCTTATGAAGGCGCCGGAACCGGTTACGCCGGTAAAGAGAAAGGCCCCGGCCGTCGAGGTCGAACCTAAAGTGAGAGGGGTCGAGTCGCTCGTGTAGCGATGGGGCCCGGTCCGACATGCGCTCGAAGGGCTCGAAAACGCCGGGGAGCTCTTGGGGAGGAAATCCCCCTGTATCCCCATTGGCGTTAAAGTAAGCAGATTAGTGATTTAGCGGGCTCCCTCTCACCCTGCCCTCTCCCATCCCGCGGGACGCGGGAGGAAGGTTTTCGGCCCCCCGCCCTACCTCCCTTTATGAAAAGGCCCTGCGAGGATTTCAAAGACCTCTCCGGCCACTCTTCAAGAAGCTTTTGACTTGGGACCACCTCGCGCAAGCTACCTCCGCCGAAAATGCTTGACGCGCATCGTGGGACTGCGGATCATCTCTTTTGTGGTGAGGCGCGCGGAAGCAGACTCGCCGGTCACCGGCATGGAGGATGCTTGCGTCTGTGACAAAGATATTTCGGTCACGCCTTGTTCTCGGATACTGAAAGGAACTTATTGTGAAGCATTTTCGCGCATTCCGGCTGTTTCATGCTCTCGTCTTCTGTTCGGTCGCGGGATTTTCCGGCGCCGCTTACGGCCAGGATGTTTTCAGGCAGATAGAGGATCTCACCGAGCAGCTTAACGCGCTGAAGCGAGAGGTGACTGAACTCAGGGACAGGGTAAATGGTCTCCAGAGGCAGCTCCAGCAGCCTCTCAAGAGAGAAGCGCAAGCGCCGCCGATTTCGCCCGAGCCCCCGAAGGACCAGGCCCTTGGTCGGGACAGGACCAAGGCGCTTGCGTGCGAGCCGTTGAAGAAGTTTGTCACAAGCGCTGATGAAGCCCTGGCCCTGACCGATTCCTCCGCCGCGCAAACAAAGATGGATGAGGCTGAAGCCGCGTTGCGGGCCGCGCTGCATCCGTACGCGCGTTACCGGGAGATATCGCAGATACTAAGCATGGCCTCCGCGGTCACATGGGATGTTCCCAGCGCAATCGAACTCCGCGAGAGCCCCCAAGGCGCCAAAGAATTTCTTGAGGCTATTTCGTCGCTCAAGAGGAGATTCGTCACGTTTTGTGAGAAGAACGGGCGCGCGAAATGAAGGGCGTTTCCGGAAATCTTGCCCGCGGGGCCCCTGCCACGCTAAACTGTATACACGCGACCTTGTTCATTCGATGCCGCCCTTCGCGGCCCTCTCAAGGGGAGGAGTTGCGTGAGGACCTCCCACGATTCAAATCTTCCTACTTTCGGTGGAATTGCGTGGAGGTTCGCGTTCCTCTTGATTCTCCTGGTCACACTGAGTCTCGGTTCCACGGCGCCCCAACATGCCCAGGACTTGAAGCCGCAGCAGCAGCCCTCGCCATCGGGATCGATCGAGGCCCCGGTCGGGGACCTTTACGCGGTCATCGTGGGGGTCTCCAAGTACAAGAATCCCAGGGTCCCCGAGCTGAGCGTATCTGACAAGGACGCGCGAGATTTTGCGGCATTCCTCAAGGGTCAGAGCAGCTTGTTCCGCGCCCTCCACGTGAACCTGCTGTGCAATGAAGAAGCCACCAAGACCGCCGTGGAAAAGGAGCTTTACTACGGCCTCAGACGAGCCGGCAAAGACGACACGGTGGTGGTGTTCCTAAGCGGACACGGCGCGGACGACCCAGGCTCCCCGGGGGAGTTCTTCTTTCTCACCTATGACGCCGACCCGGAATTCCTGGCCGCCACCGCAGTGCATATGAATCGGCAATGGTTTCTCAGCCGGCTCGATTCAAGGCGAGTGGTTTTGATTGCCGACGCGTGTCATGCAGGCGGGTTTTCGGTTCGAGGCGCCAAATCCCTCTCCACCTCCTTGGAGAGATTCACGCGGCAGTTCAGGGAATCTGAAGGCCGTATTCTTATCACCTCCTCCCGGGCTGATGAGATCTCTCAGGAAGATCCTGATTTGGGAAACAGTCTCTTCACGTACAATCTCCTGAACGGGCTCAAAGGCGCGGCTGACAAGGACAAGGACGGGATCGTGACTCTCAGGGAGCTGTACGATTACGTGTACGAAAACACCAGGAAGCAAACCGGAGGGTACCAGAGCCCGCAAATGGAAGGGAAATTGGTAGGCTCTTTTCCCCTGGCGCTCACAATCGGCGGCGACTCGGCAGCGCAGGTTCCGGAATCGAGACAACCTGAGCCAAGTGTCGCGTCCTTGCCGAGAGAGCGCGTACTCTCCATATCCGCCCACAAACGGATCAAGGAAGGTGAGTACCATGTGAATGGCACGAATCCTGACGGAACCGGCTATTCCGGGAAGGCGGTCATTGAGCGCGAGGGAGTAAGCTATCGAATGACATGGCAGATCTCCGGCGAGACGCACTACGGTAAGGGAACCCGGAGCGGTGACAAGCTCTATGTGAATTGGGGCAAAAGCCCCGACAACCTGGGCGGCCTGGTCACGTATACCATCATCGAAGGAGGAGTGCTTGAAGGCACGTGGCACGGCGGCCGCGGCAAAGAAACGCTAGTTCCGAAATAGTCGTTCTTCCCGATTCCGGGCCAACCCGAAGTCCTGCGCAGTAACTTCCCCGGCGGCTCAATCCTGAAAACCACGGAAACCAAGCAGACCCGCGCCTTTTTCGCCGCGACACGCGTCTATGCAACGGGCGCAGTTCGTGCAAAGGAGGTTGCCGCCTTCTCTGTACGGCGCCAGGCCCATGGGACAAGCCGCGGAGCACTGTTCCTCCTTGCAGCAGGGTGAGCCCGGCTTGTTGGACGCAGAAACCACTCTCAGTGTAAACGGCGCGCGAAAAAGCGATACCACCGCGCCGGTTGGACAAAAGAGCCTGCACCAGAAACGGGGCAAGAAAAGGAGTTCCACAAGCAGCACGATCGCGATGAAACCCATTTCGATGGAAATGGTGAGGTTTCTTACCAATATCATCGCCTCGGCGCTGAGGATTCCCGGGGCATTCACGTAGTTCAGTACCGGAATACCCATGATGCCTGCCGCGGCCGTGCCCAGAAGCAGAAAAGAATAACGAGTCACATTGGCTTTGAAGGGGTCAAGAAAAACCCACGTCTCCGGCTCGCTTGAACCGCCAATCATCCCCCTAACCTTCCCGCGGGCCCACGCGACGCCATCCGAGATCACGTGGTACGGACACATCCAACCGCACCAGACACGCCCGAACAGGAAGGCAAACAATACGGGAAAGAACACGGAGAAAAGTATCGGAGGCGCGAACTGCCCCGCTGCAAACATGCTCTGAAGGATCGCGGACGGGTCGGCGATTCCTAAACCGCCGATGTTGATCGCGTAGAACGTCCCGGTTATCGCGTAGATCTCCCACAGGTTCAGCAACGGAATTCCGAACATGAGCAGAAATACCGCAAACTGCGATGCTCTCCGATACGGTCTGAACATTATTCCCAGTCTTTCAGTCCCTTGTCGACCTCATAGGGAAACGTGAACTTCGGCGCGCCTCCGCTGCCGTCGATCCGTTCCTTCGCATCCATCAGGTCGTCGCCTTTCAATACTCCCGATTGGTCACCCGCGACCGTCTTGCGGCTCACATCGAAATGCTTTCGTGCTTTTCGGAAATAAAACCCACTTTCGTCGGGTCTCCCCATGCCTGTCGGGACCACGTTAATGGCTCGTTTCGGTCTCGTCGGGCAGCGTTCCACGCAGATCCCGCAACCTACACACTCGTCCAGAACTATCGGGAAAAGGTTCCCCTGAAGCATGATAGCTTTGTCCTGAAGCGGACAAACATTGTAGCACGTGTTGCAAAGGGCCCCGATCCGAGCGCCCGCGTCACGCGGGAGAGCGTCACGGTCAGCGAACAGATGACTGTAGCAGATCGACGTGTTGATGACCGCCTTTCCCATTCGGGCCTGTTCGGGGTTGCGTAGGCTGCTCTCCAGAGCATTTGTGGGGCAGAGTCGCGTGCAGGCCATGCACAGGTAGCACGCCTTCCTTTCCGCCAGCACATAAGGAGTGCCAATGGTGGGACCCAGACCGGCCCGCGTGATCGACCCGAACGGACAGACCTCCAGGCAGCGGTTGCACCGTATACAAAGCGCCATGAAGGATTGTTCGGGCGCGGCGCCCGGAGGCCTCATGCGGTTATGGATGTAGTCGCGGGAAAACGGGTTTTCTCCATGAGCGAAGACCCGTCGAAAAAAGCCTATGAATTCATCAATCACAAAGGTTCCTTATCTGAGTTCGTGTCAGGGCCTATTACTATTAGTTTGTCCATCTATCTCGTCTTCAAAGTGGACCTGAAGGTGGGTAATGTCCACGATCTGCGGAATGGATTCCGCAAGGCGCGCGCACAGTAGGTCCAGGGCATGATGGTCCTCAGCCTCCAGATTCACCACAAGCTGAGAACCCGAATGCGACCTGGCTTGAAACG
Source organism: Deltaproteobacteria bacterium (assembly GCA_016875095.1). Lineage (GTDB taxonomy): Bacteria > Desulfobacterota > Desulfomonilia > Desulfomonilales > Desulfomonilaceae > VGSG01. The sequence continues at coordinate 11,854 of VGSG01000059.1, read as the reverse complement.
TGACTTCAGGGAAGCGAGCGAGAGCTTCCAGGACCGGCTTCTCGGATCCAGGCTCTATGAAGAGAACGCTACCGGTGATAACCATTCGGCGCGGTTCTTTCCTTAATGTTGCGGATCAAACCTTTATGGGAAACGGGTCGTTCACATTGGAGATAATGGTCATCTCGGCCACATCTCTGGGATCGCCCACTCTCTCGATCTTGACCGCGCAGATCTTGAACTCCGGCTGTCTGGAGCCTTCGTCCACCGCATCAATGGTAACACGATTGACCATGCGGTCCCATGCCTGGTCGAACCAGGGGATGAACAGGATTCCCGGGAGAGACATTTTCACCACACGCGCGGGGAGCACCATGAAGCCTCGACGGCTGATCACCTTCACCATGTCGCCATTGTTGAGGCCGTACTGCTTGGCATCGTTCGGATGGACCTCCACGTAAGCGTTGGGCTGAGAACGAGCGATTTCAGGCACTCGCATCGTCATGGTCCCGCTGTGCCATTGCTCGATAACCCTGCCCGTGGTCAGGAAGAAGGGATAATCCTTATCAGGCGGCTCTTCAGGACCTTTGTAGGGCCTGAGGAAGACGTTTGCCTTCCCCTCGTGCTTTGTGTCCGCGTAAAAATAGATCATGGCTTGCGGAGGCACCTTTTCGATGTGAGGCATATCCATAATCGGATCCTGCCCTCGAACGTACCTCTTGGCCGTCCCGGGGTGCTCAGGAGTCGGACAGGGCCACTGAAGCCCTGCCTCAAGCTTCTTCAGCCGCTCGTAGGTCATGCCGTATACGGTGTGTTCGGTGTCTTTGACGCACGTGCGGTAATCATCCCACGCCATCTGGTAGTTCTTGGCCGGATCGTCGCCATTCCAGGGGATGAGCTTCTCAAACCCCATACGTTTGGCAAGCTGCGCTCCTATCCACAGATCCGGTTTTGCCTCACCGGGAGGCTCCACACACTTGCCGGTCAGTTGGCTGCGCCGTTCGGAGCATCCGTACACCCCACCCTTCTCATAGATGAAGGCCGCGGGAAGCAAGACATCGGCAAACTGCGTGGTTCGGGTCGGGAAGATGTCGATCACCACGAGAAACGCTTCTTCCATCCCTTTGAAGTACTTGTGAGCATTGGGCAGGGATTGGGCGGGATTCGTGGTCGTGATCAGCATGCCTTTGAGCGGTTTGGTTGCGTCATTTTCCGCTCCCAGGGCCGCGAACATCTGCATAGTGTGAAAACCTGGCTTGGGATCTATGCTTTTTGCAGGGATGCCCCACGCTTTTTCCACTTGGGTCCTGGCAGCCTCGTTCGTAATCAATCTTGTGCCGGGCAGCAGGTGACAGAGCGATCCTGTTTCCCGCACTCCACCGCACGCGTTCGGCTGACCCGTGAGCGAGAAGGAGTCCGCGCCGTCCTTACAGATGTGACCGGTAATAAGGTGCAGGTTGTGTATCAGGTTATTGGCCCATACGCCTCTTGTCCTCTGGTTAAGCCCCATCGTCCAGAGGCTCACGGTGGGACCCTGAGTGGCAAAGAGCCTTGCCGCTTCCACAATATTGGCCACAGGCACGCGGGTCAGCTTAGAGACGTCCTCCGGCTTGAACTGCTCCAGGAACTGCTTGTACGCCTCGAAATCGACCACTTGTTGGCCGGTGGTGAAGCGGCAGAGGTTGTTCACGAAGAAACTGTCAATCCAACCATTCTTGATGATTTCCCGAGCCATACAATGGAAAACCGCGAGATCGGTTCCCGGGTCCGCAGGGAGCCACACATCCGCGATGCGCGAGGTGGAAGTGTACCTGGGTTCGCACACGATAACGTTGATCTTATCGGGCGCTTCGAGTTTCATGCGCGCGATCCGACGAAATATGATCGGATGGCACTCGGACAAGTTCGATCCCACGATGAAAAAGGTTTTGGCTTTTTCGATATCGCTATATGAACCCGCAGGCTCGTCGGTGCCGAAGGTGGTCATGTACCCGCCCACAGCGGACGCCATGCAGAGCCTTGGATTGCCGTCAACCATATTGGATCGGAAACCGCCCTTCCACAGCTTGTTGAAAGTGTAGCTCTCCTCGGTCATGCACTGCCCGGAACCGTAATACGCCACTGAGTCCTTGCCGTACTTGGACTGGAGTTCTTTGAACTTATTCGCGACCAGGCCCAGAGCTTCGTTCCAAGAAACTCTCGTAAGTTTCCCGTCCGCTTGCCGAACCATAGGATACTTGAGGCGGTCCGGATGGTACATGCTCAGAAAGCCCTTGAAGCCTTTCACGCAGAGAAAGCCGAAATTCGTGAGCGCCTCGGGATTACCCCGGATCCCGACCACTTTGCCGCCCCTCACCCCTATGTATACTCCGCAGCCGGTTCCACAGAAGCGGCAGGCCCCTTTTATCCATTCGTCCACAACAACGTCGTCTCCCTGAGCTTCCGCGGAATCGGCAAACGGTATATTGAGAGCGCCGGCAGCGAATGCAGCCGCTGAGAGTTTGATCATTTCACGTCGCGTCATTCTCATAGCATCCTCCGCAATTTGGCCTGACCTGCCGTAGAGGCTTCAAAAGCCTGGAACCTTGAATCGTATCTCCCGGTCCGGCGCGAACTGCTTGTACTTGTCGATTTTATGAACGGTAAACCAATGCGATTTGTGGCAGTACGAGCAGTTCGTCACCAACGCCTGCGCGGGCATGTTCTTCACCTGCATGGAATGGCACCCTATACAAACCATCCGGTCGGGCATGGTCCGGTAGTTGACCACATCTCCATGACAAATCCCGCACTTGATTTGGTTGATACCGTGCTTTGAACCCACCCACTGCTTGTACATGTCGGGCGTTTCCTTCATGTGACAATCAGCGCAGTCCTGCTTGCCAAACTGGATGCGATGGCAATCCGGCAGTTCTCCGGGGGCCAACGGAGGCGGACGGAACTGCTTCCAATTAGGGTCGAGCGGACTGGTCAATTTTGCCTTGTCACAATCCGGGCACTCCTTTTGAGCGAGGGCCAAGAACGGTATACAGAAGAAGAGGGCCCAGATGGTCAACCAATAGATCGCGCGTCTCATTGTTCCTTCCTCCTCCTTGGTAGCGGCACGGTGCTTTTCTGGGGCCCACGGCCACTTCGGAGCAGTCACTTTATGTTCGGAGCCGCAAGGGTAGCATCCCATTCGCGACTTAAGGAAACATCACCGTTTCTTCAATGCCTTCACCAGGTCCGGGACCGCGGGAGACCCGATTGCTATCAGAGTCTGTTCCGCCAGCGCCGAGGTCTTGGGGTCCCCCCGGAGCAGCTTTTCGATAAGGGCGGGAACCGCGGGCGTTCCCACAAGAGCCAGGGCCTTGGATGCGCCTTCCGCTGCCCGCGAATCACCCCTTTCAAAGGTCGCGAGGAGATTAGGAACAACCGGCGCTCCCAATCGAGCCAGGGCCCGCGCCGCCGCGTCCCGCTGCGCCTCATTTGCGCTTGCAAGCGCGGCCACCAGATTGGGGACCGCAGAATCACCGATCTTCGACAACACCAGCACAGCCACGTCGCGAACGCGGGCGTTCGTGTCACCGAGGCGCTCCACGATCATTCCGATGGCCGGCTTGGCATGGTCACTGAGTTGAAACAAGGCCATAGTAGCGGCTTCCCGAACCATAGGATCCTGATCTTTGAGCGATTCCGTGAGCGCCGGAACCGCCTTTGCGGCAGCAGGGCCCATCTGAGCCAGCGCGTCGATCACCGCGACGCGGACCATTTCATCGGGGTTCTTGATCGCATGAGCGAGGGCCGGAACAAGACTCTCGTCAGTCAGTCCCTTCTTCTTGATTTCTTCTACCGCCTTGGTCACAACCAACTGGTCCGGGCTCTTGAGGCCCTCCGCGAGCGGTTGCGCCTCCTTGGCCCGCCCCTTGGCCTCCTCGGCCGCTGGACTCAAAACCGGAAAGAGCACGATCAGCGCAAGACAAACGATCAGCCCGCTGCGTAAGGGACAGGTCCCTGCAGAGGATTTCCGCGTCGAAGATGAGCGCACTGCTGATCTCATTGCCGTCTGCGCGCCTCCCGGCAGGCCCTCTGCGGTCAAGCTGAGGCCCGGCTCTCCCTGGTGAACTCTCCCGTTTCTATGGGGATGATCACCTTGAGCAGGAGCGTAAATATGAGCAGTCCGATTGCCCAGATGCCCGCGGTCACCAGCGCCTCGATCGTGGTTGGAAGATATTCCCAAACCTCGCCCAGCGGCGCGGGGATGAATCCGGGCACAATCAGCCCAATTCCCTTCTCGATCCAGATTCCCAAGATAATGAGCACGCACCCCAAGTTCAGTGTGACTAAGCTTTTCCTTGTCCGAGGGATGAGAAAGATGATGAATGCGATCACATTGAAGACCAGCGCAGTCCATATCCATGTCACGAACATGTTCTTGCCGTGCAGTCCCACATACAGATACTTCAAGGGAGAGAGATGATGCGTGTCGGAATAAAGCTCCTTGAAGAACTCTGCGAGAAGCAGGAAGAGGTTCAGAGCCATCGCTACCGCAATGAATTCCGATATCTTGAACAGGGCCTCGTCCTTGACATGAAAATGCGTGTACTTGCGCACTATCTGGTAGATGATGATAACCAGGGCAGGCCCGGAACAGAATGCGGACGCAAGGAAACGAGGCGCGAGGATCGATGCGTTCCAGAAAGGCCTTGCGACGAGTCCGTTGTAAATGAACGCCGTCACCGTGTGGATGCTCACAGCCCAGGGGATGGAAAGCAGGATGAACGGAATAATGAGGGACATATTGGGCTCTTTGACATGGTATGCCTTGTAAAGGAGGTAGCCTGGGATAAAAACGTTAAGGAACAGGTACCCATTGAGCACCACGATGTCCCACCCGAGGAGAGAAGAGGGAAGGTTCAAGATTCCCAGCCCCGGAATTAAGTGCCACAGCCGGTCAGGCCGTCCCAAGTCCGCGGTCACCGAGAGCATACACATGACCAATACGCTGGCCGCAAGGGCTTCCCCCACAATCACGATATCCTTGATAGGCCCGAAATCGTACAGGTACGCGGGTATGATCAGGAGCACTGCGGCCGCGGCCACACCGACCATGAAGGTGAAATTGCCGATGTAAAGACCCCAAGAAACGTAGCTGGTCATGCCGGTCACAACCAGGCCGCGCTCCAGTTGCTTCATATACGCGACCACACCGATCCCGGCCACCAGCGTCAGAAGGGCCACCCAGGCGTAGTAGATGGGCGGACCGGTTGTCAGTCTTTTCGCGACGCCGTAGATGAAACCTGATCTCGCCATAATGACCCTCGTTCCTCAGGTGGCGAAGAAGTAGTAGAACTTGGGCTGGGTGTTGAGTTCCTCTTTGAGCCGGAAGACCCTCTTGTTCCGGATCAGCCAACTGATCTCGCTATCAGGGTCCAGTAGATTGCCGAACTTGCGCGCTCCCACCGGACACACCTCAACACAAGCCGGGTACCGGCCGTTCCGAACACGCTGAATGCAGAAGGTGCATTTTTCCACCACATTGCGCATTCTGGGACGGTTACCCAGATAGTGGGTTTCCGGATTCACCTCGTTCGTGGGAATGTAAGGGTCGGTCCAGTTGAACCATCGCCCCATGTACGGGCACGCGGCCATGCAATACCGACAGCCGATACACCAGTTGTAGTCCACAACAACGATCCCATCGGGCTCGCTCCAGGTCGCCCGAACCGGGCATACCTTGGTGCACGGCGCATTCGCGCAGTGCTGGCATTGGACGGGCATATAGTAGTAGCCGTCCTCGGGCACCTTCTCGGGATCATAGTAGATGGTGGACTGTTCCAAGTCCATGCTTCCATTTCTGAATCGGAGGACCCGGATATATTGGATCTGGGGATTACGGCTCAAGTTGTTTTCTTGCACACAGGCGTACACGCATTTACGACAACCGATGCAGCGCTGAATGTCCAGACCGTAGGCGAAAAGCGTCCCTTCAATAGGCCGTTGCGCGCCGACCACGAACTCCTTGCCGTACTTGGCTTTGTACTCTCGCTTGAGCCTCTCGACGGTCCTGTCAATCTCCTCCTTGGTCATTCGCTGGAAATTGTTCTGGGCGAACTCCTCCCAGGAACACGATCCCACAGCCATCATGCCGAAAAGCGCGGTGGCGCCCGCCAGGAACGAGCGTCGGCTGGGCAGCGCGCAGTCTGCGGCCTCAGCCCTTTTGCGCTGATCCCGGGATCCCGGTCCGCGTTGTGAGAGGATCGTCTCCTCGTCCGCGAAATGGTCTTTCGGCTTGGTCATCACCCGAATCCTTCAGTGCGCCGCAACCTTCTCTTGAGGTGTTCGAGGCTTGCTTGGCGGAGGCAGCGGTTCCAGAGATTTGAATCTCGGGGAGTGCGGGTCATGGCAGTGCACACAGAGATAATAGGTCTTCTCGCCACTCCAGGAGCCGCTCCGTTTGCCATGAACGCCGTGACGCCAGTCCCTGAACTTTGTCCCGTGGCATTTCCCGCACAGCAGGTACGACTCGCTAAACGGGATCAACTGCCCGTCCGCCAACGGGAGCAGAAAGTTTCGCTCACTAGGATGGTGGCAGTCGAGACACCATACTTTGATGCCCCCGTGTTTTAGCTCAATGCCCGTATGAACTCGCAGAATTTCGCTCCGAGACCAGTTTATTTTAAAATCCTTCTCCGGGCCGTGGCATGAGCGGCACGGCGTTATGGTCAAAGGGAGCGGTTTGACCGGCACGGGAAACTCCTGGGAGCCCGGATCTTGTTGCGGTGGAATGACCTGATATGGTGGACGATCCGCTTCGTACTCAGTCCTGGTTCCCGCGACGCCTTCCCAGGCGCAGACCGCGGCCGCGGTCATGAGCAGCGCCGCAAGAGTTGAAGTGAGTCCGAGGTTTCGCACGATTCCCTTCATGGATATGCCCCTGGCCTCAAGGCAATGCGTTAGGGTCGGCGCCGCTTCCTGGAGAGGTGTCTCATTCGCGCCGCGTATTACTTCGCTTCCTTGCCGCCGTACCGGTCTTGGTACCACTGCTGTAGCTTTTGCAGCTCCTCCTTGCTCATACCTTCTTTGTACCAGCGATGCCGGGGATCGTTGAAGATGTGCTTTTGCAGGAACGGAGCCGCGGCCGCCTTGCCGCCCAGCAGCGCTTCCACTTCAGGAATGAACTTGATGTAAAAGTGCTGAGCCACCTCGTACATCCCGTGCCACCACGCATAGTCGGGTCCGCTCATGGAAGCTCCGTGACGAGCGCGACGGCCTTCGTGATGCCACAGTTCGTAAAAGATCCAGTCGAGCTTGTCGTCCATATCCGCGGGCGTGAGCTTGCCCATCTTAATCAGCTCATTCCGCATATTTTGGGCCGGGATGGCGAACTTGGTGTTGTACAGCTCCACCAGATCGTCAAACTGTTTGTAGAAGCCTCCGACCATCTCTTCGCCGTGGCACTGACGGCACACGTCCTTCATCCGGTCCCGGCGCTCTTCCCAGTTGGTGAGCTTCTTTGAGACTACGGGCCTGAGCGTCCACGATATCCTCGCGCCCACGTCATGAGTCGATTTCTGATTCGGTGTTGCGCTTATGTGGCAAGTGGAGCAGGTCGCGGTGTCTTCATAATCCACCCCGACGATCCATTCGACTCTGTCCATATTCATCTTGTCTCGAAACGCGCTGTACAAGATGCCGTGCTTTGATTCCTGGTACACCTCGATCTGTGGATGGTCCGGACCAAGGTGGCACTTGCCGCACGCGTCGGGCCGTCGCGCCTGCTCCACGGAGAACCGGTGCCGAGTGTGGCATGCGGAACAGCTCCCCTTGCTCCCGTCCGGATTGATACGCCCGATCCCGGTGTTCGGCCAAGTGCTGGGGTCCAGCTTGCCGTTCTTGAGCACCTTGATATTGGAGCCATGACACTGCCGGCACCCTGTTGCAACCGCTTCCGGTCCCCCCACCACTTCGCCCAGATAGTTGTCCAGCGTATTGAGGATGTCCGCTCCCTTGGCGTGGTGGGAAGGCTGTTGCTGGTCGAACTGATCCTTGTGGCACCTGGAGCAATCCTTTGGAGTCACCAGGGTCGCAATCCAAAACCCCCGATGATCGTACCCGTCAGGATCGCCCGGCTTGTTGCCGACCGCCTTTTCAGCCCGGTGGCAGTCGTAGCAGTTCACCCCCGCTTGTCCCATCCTGCCGGAGCGCCACATCTTGAACAAGGCGGGGGACTTCAGCTCATGGCATTTGATGCAGACCTGGCCCTCCGGCGACCCGTAAAGCTTGGGGTCCACGTTCCTCTTGCCAAGGGCCGGAGAAGCGCAGAGGACCACCGCCAGCGCCACCAAGATGGGAATACGTCTCATGGCTTAGACTCCTGTATGGGTGATGGTGCTCATAAGCATGGCTTTGCCGGAATGCAGTATCGATCTCAGATGCAGTATCGGACTGCTCTAACCCCTCTTCTCCCTGAACAATGGGTTGTTCGTGCAGGCGGCTCTCATTATGGACTTCTTCGACGTAAAGGTGCGGTAAATGTCCGTTAAGAACGTGTAAAAGTGAATCGAGCGAAAACCTGTCTCCGAATCCGAGCGTTTATAGTCCAACCCGATTGTTGACAGAAAACCTCAACCTATTTACCCTTGCGGGCATACTCTTCAGAGTGCGCGAAGACGAAAGATCAGCCTTGACCTTGGTCCATCATGGCCGGTTCGTTCACATATCCGCTTGGCAAGACGGTCTCGACCAAATTCCTCATCGCCTCGACCCTGGTCACCGTCGCGGTCTTCGTGCTGCTGTTCGTCTGGTCTTCAAGGGCCCAGGAAGAGCATATTATGGACCAGGTTCGCAAGCAAGCGGAAATTCTTTACAAGCAGATCATTATCACTCGGCGCTGGGTTTCGGATCAAGGAGCTATCCTTGCGCCCAAGAGTGAAGAGATTCAACCCAGCCCTTTCCTGGAGGAGCCCGAAGTTACCGGCCGCGACGGCGTGGTGTACACCAAGGTCACCCCATCCATCCTGACCAAGATGCTCTCGGAGCGCGCGAGTCAGACGGGATCGTACGCGTTCAAGCTCACCAACACGGTGTTCCTCAATGCGGAGAACGCGCCGGATGAGGTGGAAAAGGAAGCCCTGGAGCGGTTCAGAAGCGGCAGACAAGATCCCATCTTTCGGACGGAAACTCGAGACGAGCGTCGCCTTCTCAGATACGTCGCGCCCGTGTACGTGAATGAAAGCTGTCTCCAGTGCCACATGGTGCAAGGGTACCGATCGGGAGACGTGGGGGGATGTCTCAGCGTGTTCGTGCCCATGGACGATGCGTGGGCAGCGATTCGTCAGAACAATATCGTGCTTCTGGGCGGCAGTTCCATCTTGGCAGGCTGTTTGGTGCTGCTCCTGTTTCTCTTGTCACGCTCACTGGTGTTCAAACGGATCCGGGACATCAAGGAATCCGTGGATCGCATAACTCCCGAACGTCTCGACCGCTCGCTCGGATCGCGGGGAGACGAGCTTAAGGAGATTGCGGACTTCTGCTACGCGATGGATGAAGCGTTGAAAACCAGGCACCAAGAGCTGGAACGCAAAATCGCTGAAGCCACACGCGATCTTTCCGAAGCGAACACGCACCTGGAAGCTCTCAACCGTGAGCTGCAGAATCTTAATCGCGCGAAGCTTGATTTCTTTTCCGACATATCACACGAGCTGCGAACGCCTCTCACGAGCATAAAGGGCGCGGTGGAAACGCTCGCTCGCAAAGCGCTCTGCGAAGAGCCGATCTATATCGACATCATAAAGCGCAATGTGGATCACCTCATCAAGACGGTCTTTGATTTCCTCGATTACTCCAAGCTGGAAGCAGGAGAACTGGAGCTGAATCTTGAGCCCGTATCCCTCAAGAGCGTCGTGGAGGAAGCTCTCCTCGCGCAAAAGGCCGACGCGGCCAAATCCTCCGTTGAGCTGGTCCTGGAAGCGGTTGACGGCCGCGAAGCGCGAATCGACAAAACCCGCATCTACCAGGTGCTCGTGAATCTCCTATCAAATGCGATCCGCTTCTCACCGGCCGGGGAATCCGTCCGAGTGACCATCACGCGCCACGATGGGACCGCCACAATCTGCGTGAAAGACAACGGTCCCGGTATCCACCGCAAATACCATGAGGCGATCTTTAGAAAATTCTACCAAATACCGGATCAGGACGGCCGCAAAATGCACCGGGGCACTTCCGGGATCGGCCTGGCGATCTGCAAAGGGCTGGTCGAAGCCCACCGAGGCGCCATCTGGGTAGAGAGCCAACCGGGCAAAGGGAGCCGCTTCTGCTTCAACTTGCCGCTCAGGACCTGAACATGGAAGCCGAACAGATACTCGTCGTGGACGATGATCCGGACATTCTCACGATCCTTCGGGACAATCTGGAATGGGACGGGTACACGGTGTTGACCGCGTCTACCGGACGAGAGGCCCTGAGCCTGTTCCGAGAAAAGACCCATTCGCTCATTATCCTGGATCTCTTCCTCCCTGACATGGACGGCATACAGGTCTGCCGTGCGATCAGAGAAGAATCCGACGTTCCCATCATTATGCTTACCGCGAGAGATCGAGTAACGGACAAGGTTTTGGGCTTGGAAACCGGCGCGGACGACTACCTGGTAAAACCGTTCGAGCATCTGGAGCTGGCAGCCCGAATCAAGGCATGTCTACGGCGGCGCCGACCCGGCCCGATCACAACGGAGGCCCTGATCCATGAAAACATCAAGATCGATCCTGCTCGCCGTGTTGCATTCAAAGACGGCAAAGAGCTGAACCTCACCCACACCGAATTCAACCTGCTCTTGCTGCTCGCTTCCAGACCCGGACAGGCTATGAGCAGAGACAGTATCAGGAAGGCTTTATGGCCTGAAGGCGATTTGTATAAGGGGAGCCGCACCATCGACGTACACATCCAGCACCTGCGCCAAAAACTAGAGGAAGACCCTCATTCACCGCGGTACATAAAGACCATTCCCAGCGTAGGATATCTGTTCGACGTTCACTCAAAGTGATTAGAAGTGGGTGCAAAACTCCTTTTTCACGCGTGTCCACCTTGTGATATCACCGAGTTATGCGAGCAAACGTCAGTTTTGCAACCACCTCTAACAAGTGATGGGCCCTGCGGGGGGAATCCTTGCAGGAAGTGAGGCTTCCTAGGATACAATAGCTGCGTCCGGACGCCAAGATATCGAAGAACGAATTGCGGCGGTCCACGTGCCGTGATCTTTCGGCTTGACTCACCGCACCATTCAGCGTACCCTAAAAGCAAGCCCAAATGGACCTGCAATGCCCGGAACCGGCTGGAGACGCGTCGCAGGTCACCATTGCGGAGAGCCATCGCCGCCTCTTCGAGGCTCCGATCCTGGGAAATGCGATGGGATGACTTCTTATCGCTGGGGGCAGAATGGCTGACGAGAAGTTGGAAAATACTTTAGGTCTGAGTATCTTCGCCGACAAGCTCCGTGAGTCAATATCGAGCCAAAAGGCACAATACGACCGGTGTGTGGAATGGCTGCTACTGGTAAATGGTGGCATGATAGCCATAATCCTAAGGGGTTATCCCGGTGGGAAAGACCCTTACAACCCGCAACAAATAATGCTCTTGGCCTTCATAGGCCTCATCGTCACATTTTTTCTGATGTTCAGGTCATGCCGAGCGTATCTCAACTTAGAGCTGGTTGCAAAACCTCATAGACATTTTCTCAAGGTTATCATGATGCAGGCCACCTGGAAGAAGGCCACGAACATATTGATATGATTCTCGTATCTGACAACGATGCGTCGATAGTTGGTGATCCAACTGAAGGTGCGCTCGACTGTATATCGTCTCCTGTAGCGATCCCACAGTCGGTCATCTTGTCTATTGA
>VGSG01000058.1 GCA_016875095.1 Deltaproteobacteria bacterium | reverse complement strand
CAATTTCTACAAACACCGTGCAGACTTTGAGCGGCTCGTGCACATCTACCGACAAGATCTATCAATACCCATGGACGATGACGAATATGGCTATTTGTTGCCGACACCCGATGTCAAAGCCATGATGGATCGAATTGATGTCGCGTGGATAAAAGGTGACAGAGATGTTTGGATGCCACCCGACCCGTACTTTCAAGAACCTGATGTTTTGAAACATACTGCAGCGTTGAGCGCTCGTGGTGGTCCTGAAGCACGCAAGTACTCGGGAGTCATTTTTGGCTACGCGCACGCTGACGTCCACAGCCTACGCTATCTGGCACCCGTTTACAAAGACTACTATTATACCCCTTCCCCCCCCCGAGTAGAGAACGGGCTGTTGAGGACGCCTTCCGGTGCTGGCCGAATTATGGCGACGCTGAACTCGTATCCACTGATCGAGTACTGGGGTGAGTGTTTCTACAGGCGGATTGAGCCGCATTGGTTCCTCAGATTCTGTCAAGATAAATGAATCGCGGAAGGAGCGTAAAAATGGCCGATCGGACCAGATGGAGCCAGGACACATTAAACTGGATATGCTGTAACAAACAGGTCATCAAGGATATTGCCGAAAAGCTCGGTGTTCCTCCGGAGGCAATTGCGGGGATCATGGCCAAGGAGAACAACTGGTATCGCTACGGTCCCGATCCTCATCTTCAATACCTGGCGGATCAGTATGCATATGCCCGCACTTTCGATTATTCTCATTCGGATTGGCAACAAGAATCCGTGATCACCCGCGATATGGGACCAACAAGATGGGAAAAAGGCATGCTGCCCTCCTTGATCGATGCCGGTCTTGCCAACTTTCAAATAGCCACTGCAATCCGGCTCTTGGAATGGTATAAGCCTTACATGCAACTACACGGGGATAAGCTGGGACTCGAACCGTACGTTAACGACTACAATGAATTGGTTCGTACCCTGACCAGGGGCGATTATGCCTGTGGAGGCGAAGGCGTAAGGCTCACTGCCGCGCTCTATGGCCTGATGGTGGCGGAAGCACTCGCTTTCTTCGAAACACATGCTGATCCGGCTTACTGGAACAGCCTGTCACAAAAGACGAAAGATGCCATCGTGGTCACGTATTGTTCAAAGGGGAAAAACGCAATTGAGAATGAGTGGAAAAGGAAGACCAATTGGACGCCGGAGACAGGGCCGCAGCTGCCGTACAAGCCTGCACCCGGGGAGGGACAAGCTGGTGGCGAGGACCATGAATATAACGCGCGCGAAATTGGCCGAGTGATGCAGAGCCCTGGTTACGGCGGATTTCAGCTGCCGCCATGTGCTCGATTGGACGAGGAGACGTGCGAGATCAAGAAGGTACCCTGCGGTAACGACCCTCGGCCACCCTGGAATAGCGCGCCAAGACCTGCGTCTCCTCCGCGTCGAGATCCGTTAGTACTCGATTTGGATGGTGACGGCATCGAAACAACTATTGTCACGGGTCGTGCACATTTTGACCACGACGGGGACAGCTTTTCCGAGCGGACTGGTTGGGTAGGACCGGATGACGGATTGCTGGCAATGGACAGAAACGGCGATGGGATCATCAACGATGGTAAAGAATTATTCGGCAATCAGACGATTCTCGGAAGCGGCCGAAAAGCCGCAAACGGCTTTGAAGCTCTGGCAGAATTTGACGGCAACGGTGACGGAAGGATTGACTCGGCTGATCCGGCGTTCGCACAACTTAGAGTGTGGCGGGATTCCGATGGAGACGGTTTTTCGTTGCCGGGCGAGCTTCATACTCTCGATGAACTCGGCATCAAATCTATCAATCTGGATTCAACGGTGACGAATAGTTCTGATGCCCAGGGTAATATTCAGAATAGGCTGGGCACTTTCGAAAATGTCAATGGTACTCTCGGACAAATGGCAGAATATACGCTTCAGCGCGACATGATGGATACTTTTCCTAATGAATTGTTGCCCATTCCCGAAGAGATAGCCGCACTACCCGATCTCCAAGGGTATGGTAATGTGCACGATCTGCATCAGGCCATGGTCAGAGACGCAAGCGCGCAACTGAAATCAACGGTCGAGCAATTCATGGCCGAGACCGATGTCAGTGCGCGCAACGCGTTGATGGACCGGATTCTTTTCGAGTGGACCGGTACGGGGAACATCGATCCTTGGAGCAGGGGCGCATTTATGGACGCGCGCAAGCTGGCAGTGCTCGAAAAGCTCTTTGGCGAATCCTTTGCAGGATCAAACGGCCCAAACCCTACTTATAATGCCTCCGTGCCTCTCAATGAATCATATCGGAGATTTTTTGAGCTGATGTACAGTGAGCTCATGGCCCAAACGCACCTCAAAGATCTGTACGGCAAGATTACGTACACGTGGAACAACGAAGAACAACAATATGATTCGGATATGAGTGGCGTTATGGCACATCTGCAGACTCAGCTTGCTGCCGATCCCGAACAGGGCAAACTGCTACTCAGTGAGTTTGCTCGCAGTATGCGAGGTCTTGGTCACGATAGGGTGAGCTGCCTCCCCTGCCGCGAATTCTTCATTATGCAGGACCCTGAACTCGGGTGGGTGATCGACACAGGCGGGTTGCCTGTGTATGACCAACTTGGGCAAGGGGACGGATGGTGGTATCCACACATGTGGGGCACCTGGAACTCTGATGCTGTCAAAGGGAGTCCGACCGAGGGAGACGGGTGGATCAACGGGCTCAGCGGTGATGACGTAATCTACGGCACAGGCCGTAATGAGCACTTGTTCAACCAAAACGGTGATGCGCTTCTTTATGGCGGCGGTGGGAATGACCAAATCTGGGCAGGAGAAGGAAATGACATCCTGGACGGTGGGCCGGGCAATGACCGCCTTTATGGAGAAGCCGGGAACGATACATACATTTTCCGGAGGGGCTCGGGTCAAGACATCATCGTTGACGCCGATCCTACACCAAACAACACCGACACCATCTGGCTTGGCAGCAATCTTACCCCTGAAGATGTCATTCTAAGGCGCAACGGCAATAATCTTGTCCAGAAGATCATCGACACTACCGATACCCTCACAGTCCAGGACTATTTCCGAAATGATAGTCCATTAAACAGGATCGAACAGATCCAATTCATGGACGGAACTCTCTGGACCCACGAGGATATTCTGATTGAGATAGTCAAGCCGTCAGTAGCGGAAGGGGCATGGGTTCGAGCTTCTGAATGGAATGCCGGTTTTTGTCATGCCTTGGGAGGCGAGCCAGGCGCTTTGCGTGAGTCTTTCGGCTGGGGAGCTGGCGGCTCGATCGCGGGATAGCTTTGGAGAGGCACAAAACCGAAGAGCGTGGTGAAGAGACTTTGCGGGAACGCTCTCAAGAGCCGATTGTACACCTCGACGCTCTTGTTGTACAGCTCTCTTTTCACTTTGATGCGAAGGGTGAGCCCTTGCGCCCGCGACCACTGCTTCGCGAAGGGAGGATAGTCACGGAACTGAGCATTGGTCTCCTGCAGCTTGTCAACCTCGGCAAGGCATCTATCCGTGGCATCCACCGCCGCGATCACCTTGTCCGGCTCGAACACCCGCATTGAGATCCCGCGAGCTTCCAGCAGCCTCTGCGCGAGCCTGGCATGCCCGGGCTCAAAACCCCTCACCGCCTCTATGAGGCCCGGCAGGGTCTCGTTGCGCTCCTTCACCACAGTGAGGAAGTCCTGCCATTCGGAAGCCGCCTGTGACCTGACCTCCTGGAGCTGCGGCCTGAGGCTGAGAAATGATATAAAGGTGATGACCAGAAATGCGAGAAGAAAGTTCAAGACTAATTCGACAATGCGTAGGCCCGGTGGACGACTCAACCGCGCAACCAATCCTTCTCCCGGGCCACGGACGCCGGCGTTCGGAGGAGCGAGCCCAACCCGGCGCGAGGGCAAGAAGCTGCGCGTCTTGATTCCCGGGGTCTTTGGCAAGTATTTTTTATCGTTTATTATCAATCTATTATCGATAATATATGAACTATTAGTTCATAATAGTAGCTCTAACACTGCACAATGTCAAGTTTTATACGTTGATTACCGTGAAAAATCTGCGCCCCTGTTGACTTGCTCCTCCCCAGGCGCCTAAATATCCAGTAATGGCTTCCACGGGAACCCGCGCGATTACGCCGATCCTTCGGAAGTCAATTCCTCATGAGGCGACTGTGGATCGCCGGGTGACGGCCGGCCGCGTTCGCGCCGCGATGGCCAAGACTAATAGTACATTAGAGATGTAAGGAGATGCTGCATGAAGAATGAACACAGTCGACGGCAATTTCTAAAGGCCGGTATTGCCACCACCGCCGCGGCGCTCACGGGAGGCCCTGCAAGTATTGTGGGAACGCCACGAGCGCATGCAAGCCAGTTCCCCGATCTGGTCGTCGTTCATGGACGCCGGCCTGCGGAGAACGCTCGAGCCGCGGTGGAAGCCCTCGGGGGCATGGGACGCTTTGTGAAACCAGGTAACAAGGTGGTGATTAAGCCGAACATGAGTTTCGCGCGCACCCCCGAACAGGCGAGCAATACCAATCCGGACGTGGTGGCTGAGGTGGCGCGTCTGTGCGCGGACGCGGGCGCTTCTCGAATTTCGGTTTTGGATAATGTCTTGCAAGCTCCGCAGGACTGCCTCTCACTCTCTAAGATCCCGGCGGCCTGCCAGGCGATTCCACGGACGACTGTGCAGAATATTCAGGCCCGCCGACTGTTTCGGGAGATAAAGGTTCCTAAGGGCATTGAGTTCAAGAGCATGGAAGTCATCGGGGAGGTTCTCGACGCGGACGTGCTCATCGCGACGCCGGTGGGCAAGTCGCACAGTTCCGCGGGGGTGAGCCTATCGATGAAAGGCATGATGGGGCTCATCTACGACCGCGTGTCGTTCCACTCGCGGCACAATTTGCATCAGGCCGTCGTTGATATGGTAACCGTCCTCAAACCCCATCTGGTCGTTATGGACGCCACGAGAATCCTGAGCGACGGTGGGCCCGGAGGACCGGGCAAGGTCATTCCTATGGATCTGGTGATCGCATCGACCGACATGGTTGCGGCTGACGCTCAGATGGTAGCGCTCGGTGAATGGTACGGCAAGAAGTTCAAACCCGACCAGGTCAGGCATATTCGACTCGCCGCCGAGCAGGGATTGGGTCGTATGGACCTGGAAAAATTGAATGTGAAAAGCGTCAAGATCTAATGCGTTTCCAAAGAGGGACTCAAGCGGCGAGCCTGGCCCTATTCGTGGGCCTGCTCGCTCTGGCCGCGTATCCCTACCCTGATGGGATTGCGGCGGATTTCTTCCTCCGGCTCGACCCGTTGATCGCGATCGGGACCATGCTGTCGGCCGGCGTGTTTCTCGTCGCGCTTCTCCCCGGGCTGGTAGTGGTCGCGTCCGTTCTGATTTTTGGGAGGGCCTTCTGTGGGCATCTTTGCCCCATGGGGACCACCCTGGACATCCTTCAGGTTCCCGTGAAGCCGGGTTCCAAACCAACGGTGGAGAATTCCTCCTTCGAGGGCGCCTCCCGGTATCGCAATTACAAGTATCTGTTTCTCCTTGTGATACTTGCCTCGGCCCTGGGCGGGGTCTCTCTCGTCTATTGGGGATCCCCTCTTTCGCTCGTGACAAGGCTGTACGCTCTGGTTCTCTATCCGATACTGCTTTTGCTCGGCGAGCTTGGTTTGCGCGTGGGTTCAGGCCCTCTTACCCAGGTGGGTTTGGAAGGTCTGGCCCATTTGCAGATCCCGCAAAAGGTCTTTGTCACCAATGTGTTCGTCGCGTCGCTTTTCGTGATCATTGCAGGGCTTGCGTGGGCGCAGCCTCGTTTCTGGTGCCGTAATCTCTGTCCCGCGGGCGCGCTTACGGCCCTTTTTTCCCGCAGGCCATTGATCAGGCGCCGGGTTGACGAGTCGTGCACCGAGTGCGGGCTCTGTATTCGACGATGCCCAATGGGCGCCATTAGTGAAGAGCCGTCTCGGACTGCGCACCCCGAGTGCGTTGTTTGCCTCCGGTGTGTGGAAGTCTGCCCGGTCTCAGCGGTATCGTTCTCTCTTGGGAAAGCAGTGGCGACAGGCTCGACGCACGCCCCTGATTTGACCAGGAGAGGAGTGCTGATGGCTCTGGGAGCTGGTCTACTTACCGCAGGGCTTTTTCGGACCGGCATGGGCCAGCCACGTCCCTTAACGGCAGAGAAACCGCCGGTGGACCCTTATCTGATTCGCCCCCCAGGGGCCCTTCCGGAACCTGAGTTCCTTGCCCAGTGCGTTCGCTGCGGCGAATGCATGAAGGCTTGTCCTACTAATACTCTCCAGCCGATCTGGTTACAGGGGGGATGGGAGGGGCTCTTTACTCCTGTGCTCACCCCTCGCGTGGGCGCCTGCGCGCTCAACTGCAACGTTTGCGGTAAGGTGTGCCCCACGTCCGCGATCAGAGACCTTCCGGTAATAGAGAAACAACACGCAAAAGTAGGGACCGCGCACATCATACGAAGTGTCTGCCTGGTCTGGGAGTATGACAGGAAATGCTTGGTGTGCGATGAGGTGTGCCCATACAAGGCGGTCTCCTTCCAAGCCGTGCCAGACCGACGCAACGCAGTCCCGTTTGTCATAGACAATCGTTGCTCAGGATGTGGATGGTGCGAAACTAAGTGTCCTGTGCAGGGGTCCTCCGCCATCCGAGTGAGCATGCACGGAGAGGTGCGGCTTGCGTCAGGATCGTACCAGGAGAAGGCTCGCGAGTACGGACTCATATTCAGGGCGAAAGAAACGCCTCACTACCAACTCGCGCCGGAAACATTCGACGCGCCGGGCGCCACCACTCACCCGTACCCTCCGGCTGAGCCGGTCGCGCCTTCGAGTAGAGATCTTCCCCCAGGGTTCGCGCCGGAATAAGACCTGACGTGATTCTTCACGCCTGCTATAATTATGGTTCGAAAACGGGACTTGTAAGGGGACGCCGGGTCAGCCCTAATCCGCTGCGTTGACCCCGTCGCCGGATACGATTATGGAAGCGTCGAACGGAACACAGAATGAGGTGGCTCGCCTGACCCAGGAGGCGGCGGTCTACGAAGAACATGGGCTCTACGATCACGCTCTGTCCCTTTATCGAAAAATCCTGGAACAAGATCCGCAGAATGACCAGGCGCGCAGGAGGTTAACCGCGCTACTCGCCGGAACTCAAGGTGGATTTGCGGAAAACGAGCCTCCTACGCAACTGACCGAGCTTGCGCCCTCCCAATCACTGGATTTGGGAGTCGCGTACATGGAGATGGGCCAGTTTCGCGAGGCTCTTCCATACTTACAGCGGAGCGCCCAGTCACCAACCGTTTCCCGCGTTCAGGCCATGCGCCACATGGCGCTGTGCCTTGCCCGGCTGCGGCGATACCCGGAAGCCCGGGAGGTGGCGCGACAGCTTTGCGACGACAGAACACTTTCGGGAAAAGAGAGAGGCCTGATCGTGAACGATATTGCCGACGCGTTCATCAGAGACGGTCAGGTGACCGGCGCGGCTGAACTGCTTGCCAACGTCCCGGAAGATGAAAGGAGCCTCGTCCCGGACTATACCAGGTTCTTGGAGGAACTTTCAGCGGCCCGGCGAGGATTGGAAAGATTCCAAGTGCTTGTGTCCGATGAGGAGACCGGCGAGGCGTACGTCACCACGTCGCTTGCCGAGGTGGAGGCTTTCCCATTCAAGGCCGCGAAGAGTCAGGAAGTATCACCGGCCACGTCCGAGCGAGAAGCCGATGCTCCTCTGCGGATGGAGACGCGAGTCACCTATTCACTGGACAGCGAGCGATGGTACGAGGCGGTCTCGGTCGAGCTGGCGCCCACGTGGGCCTTACTGAATGTTCCGCGACCGATTCGCGAAGGCTCTTCACTTATGATCCTTATCTATTTGCCGACCGGTCCTGCGAACGACCCGCTGTGGGTTCTTACTCGTGTGACCGACTCCACCTCGTCGGCTCAACGCGTCTCCACCATCAAGGTGAAGTTCGTCTCTTTTCCTTCAGGAGGCCACCCCACACTCGTGGCCTTCCTGGATAGAGCGCGAAAAGATCCTCAAGCGTTGAAAACGGCCCCTGAACTCCAACTGTCCGCGGAAACCCGGGAATCACTCAACGTATTTCAAACCCTTGAATCGGAGACGGTCGCGTCAATGGAGACCGCCGTTCTCCCGGATACTCATCAAGGCGCGGTTGAGGAGATCGAAGAGATACGGGAGCGGGCCCGCGCTCGGTTGCTCAAGTTGACGCAGCGGCCCGCGCCCGCTGAAGAAGTCAAGGCGCGGCAGGAGGACAAGGCTTTCGAAGAGGTTGAAGATAAGGCGCCGTTGTACATTCGCTTCGCCTGCGACTGCGGACAAGTGCATACCGTGCCGAGGAAATCAATCGGTCGCAAAGGGAAATGCGCGGCCTGCGGAACGCAAATGAGGGTGCCGTACGTTAGTTCACGCACTGACCGGGTGACCGATCAACTCTTGGGCAAGACATTGGGTGGCTGCCGTGTTCTCTATAAGATCGGAGGAGGCGGCATGGGAGGCGTATTCAAGGCCCACCACCTTGGACTCGACATCTCTGTGGCCGTCAAGGTGCTGTACGCCCACCTCGCGGATAGGGACGCAGTCTTTGTCAAACGCTTTATCAGGGAAGCGCGAGCTGCAGCCAGGCTTCAGCACCCCAACATTGTGGGGGTGATGAATGTGGGATACGAGGAGGGATTCCATTATCTCATCATGCAGTATCTCGGCGGAGGGAGCGCCGCGGCAATACTGGCCAGCATTGGCGGATTTCCCCTGGAGAAGGTGCTCGACATCGCAGTGGAAGTGTCAAGAGCCCTCGTGCGCGCACAGGAGAGCAACATCCTCCACCGAGACATCAAGCCGGCAAACATCCTCTTCACTGAAAAAGGTGAGGCCAAGCTGGCCGACCTCGGTCTCGCCAAGTCGTTTCCCGATCATCCGGACTCGGGCATCACCCAGACCGGCATCACGTGCGGAACTCCCCTGTATATTTCCCCCGAACAGGCCAAAGGCGATCCCAATGCGGATATACGGTCCGACATCTACTCTCTCGGGATAACGCTCTATCATCTTTTGGAAGGCGCCCCTCCGTTCACTGGTGATTCCCCGTACGCCGTCTTCCAAAAGCACGTATACGAGGACCTACCCCCTTTCAGGAGCCACCCTCCCCCTCCTGATGCGGTTTACCAATTCCTGAAAAAGATGACCGAAAAGAAGCCTTCAGATCGCTTCCAGTCGGCGCAAGAGCTGTTGGAGGTCGCGCAGGCGCTGCGGGACGAGATCGGAGCCCCCTCCCAACAAGCAACGAGAAAGGGAATACTGGAAAGACTCGGCCTCAAGCGCTCCAGCTAGCGCGGCGTCCCTCAGCAAGATGCACAGCTACGCCTGCGGAGGGTCTCGTCATGCCCGCGCGATCCCGCGCTATCGCAAGACTACTCCCGGCTTGACGGGGACTTCTCGGGCGCGAAGTTTGGTAATCTCACATGGGGAGGGCGCGTTCGCGCAGCGCAGGGCGCGACTTGACGGTGGACAACGATAATTGCAAGGACGACTTCGTATTGGGAATTGACCATCAATTCGTTGTTGACTTTATAATATAACATATTGTAATATATTGGTGATTTTGTAATCGTCGATTGGAAAGACCCGGAGGAATCACCATGACTCACATCAAACGCGGCTTAGCGTCCTCTCTCGCCGTAATCTTCTTCTTCGGATGGGTCTCTTACTACTGGGGCTGGTACGACAACTACTACTCGACAGGCCCTGAAAACTATGCGTACCCGGCCAGTTTCTCCAGGCCTGATGAACCACGTTGGGGATTCTGGTTTTGGTAGCGCCTCGGCCGTGGAGCGCGGCCCCGAATAGAAAGGCAGAAGCCGTTATTTTCCTTTGAGAAGGCCGTTCTCGTAGAAATACAAGAAGATAACGTACTTATCAATTCCGGTTAGCTCATGCACCTTGAAGATGGTGACGGACTGCTTGGACATCTTCAGCTCATTCACCACCCGGGCGATCTGGCCGAATACTTCACTACTCTTGTTTATGTCCATGAGCTGAATCTCCTGCGCTCTAACTGAGGAACTCATCAATCGCGGCAAGGGCCGATCGAAGCTTGCCGACATCGGGACCGCCCGCCTGAGCCATGTCCGGCCTGCCGCCGCCCGAACCGCCGAGCATCGCCGCAGCCTTCTTCACGATCGCGCCCGCGTGAAATCGATCGGTCAGGTCCGTGGTGACGATGGCAATGAGCATGGCCTTGCCGTCGGTCTCCGCGCCCAGGAGCGCGACACCGGATTTGAGCCTGTCCCTGAGCCGGTCCGCGTACTCTCGAAGATCTTTCGGGCTCGAGACATCTTCCACCAGGCGGGACAACACCGGGACGCCATTGACCTCCCGTAGCCCGTCCAGGATGTCCCCGGTCATCTGGGAAGCCAGCTTGGTCTTGAGCTTTTCGATCTCCCGCTCCCGCTCTTTCTTCTCTTCCAAGAGTCGCTCTACTTTTTCGAGCAGCTCCCCGCGCGATCCTCGCAATCGCTCACCTACAGAGGCAATCTCTCGTTCCAGCGAACGAACATATTCCAGCGCGGCTCTTCCGGTGACTGCTTCGATGCGTCTCACACCGGCAGCTATGCCGCCTTCGCTGGTGATCTTGAAGAGCCCGATGTCACCGGTGCGGCTCGTGTGGGTGCCACCGCAGAGTTCCTTGCTGAAGTCCCCAATTGAGACCATGCGCACACTTTCCGCGTACTTCTCCCCGAACAACGCTATGGCGCCCGCGTTCATGGCCTCATCCATCGGCATCACTCGGGTTTCCACCTTCACGTTCTCCTGGACCTTCTCGTTCACCAGATCCTCGACCCGGGCCAGCTCCTCCTCCGTAATTGCGGAGAAATGGGTAAAGTCAAACCGGAGCCGGCTTGCCTCGACGAGAGAGCCGCTCTGCTTCACATGATCGCCTAGTACTCGCCGGAGCGCCCATTGCACGAGGTGTGTTGCGGAATGATTCGCCATGATGGAGCGACGCAGGCCCGGATGCACCGTGAGGCGCACGGTGTCGCCCACGCGAAACGCGCCGGCTTGCACCACGCCTCGATGCAGAATAAGGTTGAGAAACGGTCTCACGGTGTCTTCCACATCTATGCGGTTCCCATCGAGCGCTATGACCCCGTGGTCGCCCACCTGCCCGCCGGATTCACCGTAGAACGGAGACCGATCGGTGATGACCTCTACCCTTTCTCCTGAAGCGGCCTGCTCCACCGGATTGCCGTCCCTGAGGATCGCGGTGATGGTTCCGGTGTCCTCCAAAGTTTCGTACCCGGTGAATTCCGAGCTTACACCTGCTTCAAGAAGCTTCCGCAGCGCTTGACCTTCTTCGCCCTGCATCGCATCCCACGCTCGACGAGCCTTTTCTCGCTGCGCAGCCATTTCCTTATCAAAGCCGCGATGATCAAGGGCCAGCCCGACCTCACGCGCGAGATCTTCGGTGAGGTCAGCAGGAAAGCCGAACGTGTCGTACAGCCTGAAGGCAACATCTCCAGGGAACACGGACCCACGGGCATCTACGATGCGTGCGGCTTCTTCCTCGAAGAGCGCCAACCCGCGCGCCAGGGTCTCCAAGAAGCGCTCTTCTTCGTTCCTGATCACCTTCTCGATGAGCAGCGCTTGGGCTTCCAGCTCGGGATACGCCGTGCCCATGTATCTGACTACCACACCCGCGGTGTCGTACAGGAAAGCTTGGTTCAGACCGATGCGCTTGCCGTACCGGAGGGCTCGCCTCAGGATCCGACGGAGCACGTACCCCCTGCCCTCATTTGACGGGAGAATACCGTCCCCAATGAGAAAAGCGGCCGCGCGGCTGTGATCAGCTATCACCCGGATGGCTACCGCGTCCCGATCCGCGCCGGAACAGCGTTTGCCCGAAAGCTCTTCCACCCGTGCAATGATCGGCTTGAAAAGGTCGGATTCCCAGTTGCTAGGAACGCCCTGCGCAACAGCGGCAAGCCGCTCCAACCCGAGGCCTGTGTCGATAGACGGCCTGGGAAGCGGCGTCATGACTCCCTGCGCGTCACGATCGTACTGCATGAAAACGAGGTTCCAGAGTTCCAGGAAGCGGTCGCAATCGCACGCGGGCCCGCAGTCGGGCCGGCCGCACCCGTACCCTCTGCCGTGGTCGAAATGGATTTCCGAGCACGGACCGCACGGCCCAGTGTCTCCCATGCTCCAGAAGTTGTCCTTTTCCCCGAGGCGAGCTATGTCACGATCTTTGACTCCCGCGACTTTGCGCCAGATCTTCGCGGCTTCGTCATCTTCCTCGAACACGGTCACGACCAGGCGCTTCTTGGGCAATCCCACGTCCTTGGTGAGGAATTCCCACCCGAACGCCGTGGCCTCCTCTTTGAAATAGTCTCCAAACGAGAAATTCCCCAGCATTTCAAAAAAGGTATGATGCCGCGCGGTGTGTCCCACGTTTTCAAGGTCATTATGCTTTCCGCTCACCCGGAGGCACTTTTGAGCGGTGGTTGCTCGGTTGTACGAGCGTTTCTCCGCGCCGGTAAAGGTATCCTTGAACTGCACCATCCCCGCGTTGGTGAAGAGCAATGTGGGATCGCCCACAGGGATAAGCGGAGAGCTCGCGACCCTGGTGTGTCCCCGCTCCTCGAAGTATTTCAGGAATTTTTCACGCAACTCCGCGCCGGTCATCCGCCCTCCGGTTGATTTTCGCCCGATTGACCCTCAGAATGATGCTTTGCGAACTATGTAAAATAGCACATTTTTTGGACGATCCGCAAGGCACGATGCCCCCAGAATCCTGGGCCAAGGCTAGAACAGATACTACAGATCGACCACTGATCGATTTCGCTTTTCATCACCGTCCCCCCCGCTGTAGAATCCGGGCGTAATAACATTGGCTCGAACGGTACGTGAAGCCGGTAAGGTAACCCAGGTATGCCACAGCAAATCAGCATGTTTGGCACAGATAATGACCAGAAGAAGCTCGGCGCCTATTATACAGACCAGTTGGTGGCCGATTTCCTCGTCACGTGGGCCGTGCAGAAGCCGACCGACTGCGTGATGGATCCAGGATTCGGCGACGGCGTCTTCTTGAGATCCGCTTGCAAGAGAATAGTGACTCTTGGCGGCACGCCATCAGCACAAGTGGTGGGTTTGGAAATCAATTCCCGAGCACAGGCTCCGACAGCTAGAGACCTCTCTAACCGATATGCTGTTCCTGCGAACTCTTTGCGCTGTGGGGATTTCTTTGAAATAGCGCCACAGACCTATCAAGTGGACGCCGTATTAGGAAACCCTCCATTTGTTCGCTATCAGCGCTTTAATGGCACGCAGCGCGAACAAGCGCTCAGCAGGGCCCGGAGCCAAGGCATCAAGATATCGGAGCTGACCAGTTCGTGGGCGCCCTTTCTAATTCATGCAGTATCAATGGTTAGACGCGGGGGGCGTCTTGGCATGGTGGCTCCTTTTGAACTCTGTCACGCCTCCTATGCCCGTCCGGTTCTACAGCACCTGATGCGGTGCTTCGGAAAGACGGTGTTGCTCACTTTTCGGCAGAAGCTGTTTCAGTCGTTAAACCAGGATACTCTGTTAATCTTGGCGGAAGACAGGGGGTCGCGTGAAGGTCTGGTCTTGCTACGCGACTTATCTGGCCCAAGCGACCTAGTAACGCTGTTGAAACAGATGGCGCTGACACGGGCAACATTGATCAGGGGTTCAGAGGTCGTGGACCCTCACGGTTTGACGCAGGGAGGCCAGCGGCTCATCAATTACCTAATTCCAAAGAAGATCAGGCTTCTCTACCAAGAGCTAAAGGGCGCAGCGACTGTAACTCGGCTGGGAGACCTGGCTTCAGTGGGGATAGGATACGTGACAGGCGCCAATGACTACTTCCACATTGGCCCTTCGCGAGCGAGGGCGTTGGGCATCCCCGAGAACTACTTGGTCCCGGCCGTTAGGCGCGGCAGAGCGTTGGCAGGAACGAGGTTTACACATCGCGACTGGGAATCAAAGTTGGGGTCAGGCGACACTGGCTACCTTCTTTCGGTCGACGGTGACCCCAATTCGTTCCCCAGCAGTCTGGCACGATATCTGGAGCGTGGGAGAAGTCTGGGAATTCCTGGTGCATTCAAATGCCGAACGCGCTCACCCTGGTACAGGGTTCCTCACGTCTATTGTCCGGATGCCTTCTTAACATATATGAGCGGAGCGTATCCAAAACTTGTAGCGAATTCGGCCAGAGTCGTCGGGCCGAATAGCCTGCACATTGTCAGGCTGCGCGGATCGCAGATCGCTACTGCGGACCATCTTGCTACCGTGTGGCAGAACTCCCTGACGGGCCTCAGCGTCGAGATAGAAGGACATTCCCTTGGGGGGGCATGTTGAAGATGGAGCCGACTGAGGCTAGAAACGTTGTGCTACCTGTCGTCGAAGACTCGGCGGTCGCTCATCTTTACGAGGAGGTTGACTCAGTGTGTCGACTCGGAGGAATTGACGCCGCAAGGTTGGTGGTCGACAAAGATATTCTCAAGAAACACCTGGGCTTATCTGATCGTGATTGCCAACTACTGAGACAAGGCGCCCGAATACTGGCTGAGAGGCGATCTCAACGAGGCGGGGGCCATCGCCGTGTCGCTTGATTACGTCAACATAACTCAAGCCCTCCGCGTTTTCGCCGGTGCCGCGGCCCACCAAAGCCAAGAGCACATCAAACCCACGCATCAATATGTGGCTCTGAGGCTGGTAATTGAGGGTGGCTTCTTGCCTGACGAAATAACGCCACATCCTCCAGTCAGGGCCGTCCGAATCCGCGAGGGCTGGTCTCTCGAATACTCACCGGAACGGGAAACTACGAGTGAATCCACAGTATTTGGAGGTATGAAGACCAAGCAAATAGATGTGGTGGTCGCGAAAAAGGGGGTGGGACCGGTACTTGCAGTGTCGGTGAAAGGGACTTTCCGGGCCTACCGCAATCTCGTTAATCGCATGGAAGAGGCCATTGGCGACTCCACCAACGTGCACGTGATGTATCCTGGGTTGGTCTACGGTTTCTTGAGCCTCATAAGGGCCAACCGGGAATCTGAAGGCTATGCCGCGAATGACATGGGTATAGCACGGGACGGCAGCATTTCTCCTCAGATACAGCGCTACTTTGCTGCTCTCAACGAGATGGCAGGCTGCAAATTCGTGCGCAACGATTATACACGATATGAGTCTGTAGGATTGGTCTTGGTAGAGAACTCTGATCCGCTTGTCGGAACGGTGAATGCCACGTTTCCTCAGCCGGGGAGCCCTCTGAGAATTGAGCCTTTCTTTTCGAGGCTATTTGAAATTTACGATCTTCGTTACCCATCTCGAGCTGAACATATGCCTGCCATCCGACGAGCGGAGTGGCTGCCCAATTCGCCCCTATTCCACGAAATCATAATGAGACAGGGACATCCTCTGGATGAGGGCCTAGGGTATGGTGCGAGATTGTCCGGATAGCAATCCCGGGAGACCAGCTCAACTGACCTGCGTCCGCCGGAGTGCCGGTCACCTGATCCGGCAGTACTTGACTTGCAGGAAAGAACTTAAAGGACGGTGTCTTCACGTGATGACAGCCGGACATGAAGCATTATAGGTAAACAACTCAAGCCGGTTTTGACCACCAGTATATGCACTTCCTGATTTCAGTCCGCCCGTGCTTGCCCATCTGCTGGGAGCTATTGCCTTTTCCTCGTGGTAAGAGCCAGATTCGCTCGACGTGCAAGCCGGCCGTCACCGCGAGGTCAGATAAGATAAGATCCACGGGTACTTCTTCTCCGTGATAACGGACGTTGTCATTCACCATAAAGACAGTCCCGCCCGGCTTAAGAACTCTGGCTAACTCCCATACCACCAGATTCATCTCGAAGAGGTAGTTATCTAACAGCGTGGGAATGTTGCTGTTGTTGAGCAGACCCTCATTTCGGGCTTCCCGCAGAATCTCCAGTACCTCATGAGCGGCCTTCTGGTTGTCAAATGCCTTCGCAGCCTTCTGATAGAACTGCCGCCTGCCTGAAACGGCGTACTCATGCGACAACTGGTCTCGTTTGCTCTTGTTCTCTACCGTACAGGAGAGCAATGCCTGTCTCAGAGTCTTGATGCTCGTCTCGTCGAGGCCCATGAAAGCGATCTCAAGCGCATAGGTCCTTGTGTAGTCGTAGCGATTGGCATAAGGGGGAGATGTGATGACACAGTCGAAGGAGTCCGAAGAGATTTTCGGCAGCTCGCGAAGACAAGATCCTTCCACTAGTTCTATTCGGTCCTCTAAGCTATGGCTGTTTCTCCGGCGAATGTCCGTTAGCATCATCTCGAGCTTGCGCATAATCGAAGGGCGGAAATCATGAATTTCGCCCTTGTTGAACCTGGACTTGAGAACTCTTCCGGAGCGAGCGTCCCATCGGAGATACTGCCCATCCTTTCGCGTGTAACTGGTCTCCTCAAGAATTGAGAGACAGGCAAACCAGAAGAGATATTTCACATCCTCGTCTTTGATCGATTCGACAAAATCCATGTAAGCGGACATCGCGCGCTCAGTTTCCTCCGGAAAGGCACCACGGGTGATCTTGAGGTGCGGGAAGCGGTACGACCCGCTGCCAAGGCTATCGAGGGGCAGTGCCCGCAATCGGTTCAGGCGCCTTTCGAACAGGCGTTCATTGGCCTTGTGCCCTCGGATTCGAGCTTGAATGGCTCCAACACCGATGGGCAGGATTTCTATCCCAGTGGCCTTGTATCCCATTTGGGCCGCGGTGGTCAGAGTCGTGCCGGCGCCGGCAAATGGGTCTAGCACTAGGAATTCAGAATCATCGTTCCGTCTCACCGCGGCCAAGAGGTAGGCCACAAGGTCAGACGAAAAAGCCTCTTTGTACTTTATCCAGCGGTAGAATGGCCTTTCTTTATTGGCTTGAAAACTCACCACCTGACGATTGAGAGATGGATTAACCTCAAACTTGCCCGCGTATTCTCGGTACAGGGCGCCTCTTGCTGAATCGGGAGCAAGAGCCCCTCTCGGATCATGTGTTTCGCATGATTCCCCGTGGGGCGCGGGAATTTGAAGCGGCGCCAACATCATCCTTCTTTCCGAAAGACAGCTTAGAAGCTTGATTCTCGGCTACAGGTGTAAGGGGAAATATCATGAATATCCCTCCGCCCACAAGGGAAATGGCACGTCGTCTTGAAACCGGCAACCGGGCTCTCGAAAGCTTCGAGAAACTTATCCACTGAACCGGATAAATCGCGACCCATTCTCCACACGTGTGTTTTGGAGCCAGGCAAGACGGGAGCCTACTCCGCTGCCACCAAAAAATCGAATCAGCCCGTGAGATATCTAGAATTTACTTTAATTTTATAATATTACATATGGAAATCATTTTTTTATTTGACTCTTCAACCTCGCGATGCTATGAGCTCCCCCAACAACGCCTTCGGATCATGAGCCACCGAAGGCTCATACACTCGAACGCTTCAGCGTGTGGATCGAGTCCCCCACGCGCGGGGTCGCGGGAATACGACGCTCTAGGTGAGATCGGTTTGGTCTCATCGGACGGATCTGCGCTGAAGTATACTCTCAGTTCCAGCCTGGGATACGGAAGAGAATTGTCAACACGCACCACCACAAGATCATTCGGCACGGGTCGCAGAGAAGCGCACGACTCATCCGCGTTCTACAACCGAAAAATTTGTGCTCTGCCGAAAGTGGGAGCTGCAACCTGCTCGATCAATCGAATCCCGCCTGATCAGCTCAACCGCATCTACGGGCATTCCTCCGCGCGGATGAGCGAGCTTCTCGAAAATTCCGTCGCGCTCATGGTCACCTCACCGCCGTACAATGTGGGAAAGGATTATGACGAAGACCTGACGCTCGCTGAGTACCTCGAGTTCCTCGGGAAGGTGCTGCAAGAAACCCATCGAGTGTTGGTTCCCGGAGGTCGGGTAGCCTTCAACGTGGCTAATCTGGGCCGGAAACCTTACATCCCCCTGAACGCTTACATAGCCGGGCTCGCGGCGGAGATCGGTTTTCTGATGCGAGGCGAGATTATCTGGGTCAAGGGCAAGGCTTCCAGCGGCTCTTGCGCGTGGGGTTCTTGGCTCTCCGCAGTGAATCCCACCCTCAGAGACATGCACGAATACGTGCTGATCTTCTGCAAGGAACGGTTCGATCGGCCGGAAAAAGGCTGTTCCACCATAGCTCGTGAGGATTTCCTGAGCGCGACGATCAGCGTTTGGACTATTCCGCCTGAGTCCGCGCGACGGGTCGGGCATCCCGCGCCGTTTCCGGTGGCCCTGGTCGAGCGCCTCATCCAATTGTACACGTTTCAGGGGGACGTGGTCCTCGATCCGTTCATGGGAAGCGGATCAACAGCCGTGGCGGCGGTCCGGTGCGGCAGATCTTACATCGGATACGAGATCAATCCAGCCTATGTGGCCACCTGTGAGCAGAGGATCGCGGAAGCTCGGGAATCCTCAGCCGAACGCCAAGCGCCATTCTTCAGTCAGGTCCGCTAAGGAGCTGGGAGCGCTCTCAGAAAGCGGCTTTCTTGGGGAAGAGTTTCCGGGACCCCTCCACCAAAAACTCCCGGCTTCTGCAAGCGCTTCCAGCCCTTGCAGCACAAGAAATCGCGACGACTGCGACTCTCGCCGAGCGCCTCCGTTTGTCCAACCTCTTGTTTTTTTCTCCACATTGCCTATTTATGGAACTGCATCCGGCATGAATCCTTTATGAGCAGTTCCTTTGTGACAGCGTTGAGCAGATCAAATCGAATGTGGCTTCGCGGTTGGCACAGGGCTATGGCAGGGCCGGCTTTGGTTCTCCTTGGCGTCTTCCTCTGCTCTGATGCTTGGACGGAATCCGAACCTGCTCCCGCGCCCCACAAGTCGACGCGAGCCTGGATGCACGCGTGGCTCGTTTCGCGCGCTCCCACGGAAATGCCTTTGTTGCCGAGCGCCCCGGGCAGCCCGCCGATGCCGCTCCCGCCCGGACCCACTCAGGAGCCGCCAACCACCGAGCGAAATGGAAACGAAGTTCCCAACGGCGTTGAGGAAGGATCAGGGCGGTACGACGGGATGGTCTTCATCCCGCCCGGGCCGGCGGAAATCGGGAGCCGCGAAGGGGAAGGGAGGCTGGATGAACGTCCTCGCCATCGCGCTTTCATCAAGGGATTCTATATATCAAAACAAGAGGTTACAGCGGAAGCATATTGCCGCTTCCTGAATACGGTCGGATTGGAAGGCAAGGCCGGAGTGGCCCGGGTTAACTTGGCCCACCCACGCTGCCCTATTCTTCAATCCAGCGCAAAATTTGCCCCAAAGCAGGGTATGAGCGATTTACCCATGGTTTGTGTGTCGTGGTACGGCGCGGCTGACTACGCGGCGTGGGCCGGCGGAAGACTCCCAACCTCCGCGGAGTGGGAAAAGGCGGCTCTCCTTCTGACCGCGGATCTGCCTGCGGATTTTCTGACCACACTTCCGCGCAGTTCAGGCGTCCCGGTGAGAATCGCTTTTCCCGGTCGGCTCGGAGTTACCGGTATGGTCGGCAATGTATGGGAATGGTGTTCAGACTGGTACGAAAAGGATTATTATCAGCGCGCCTCCCCGTCAAACCCGATCGGCCCTGACCTGGGGAAGGAGAAGGTGATTCGAGGCGGTTCATGGGCCTCTCCTGAAGCCTCCAAGAGAGTTGCCAATCGCCACCGGGCCTTTCCTCAGGGATATTATGGCACAGTAGGCTTCAGAGTCGCGAAGGACTGACACGTGGAGCAGCTTTCTCGGGTAAAGGCTACGCCGGACCTGGTGCGAAAAGAAGCCCTCGCGGCCATGATCGCGCTGGCGCTTCTGAGCCTGGTTTCCGCTCTTGCCGACGCGCCCGTGCAAGGCCCCGCGGACCCATCGGGAATCGCTACGGAAGACGTGAAGGCCCCGTGGATATTTCTCGGCGTCCAGCAAATGTTACGATTCTTCCCGCCTCTTCTCGCAGGGGTGGCCCTGCCGCTCGTTGGTTTTTTTTTGATTATGTTTGTCCCGTACATACCCGCCCGTAGTTCTTTTCAGCGGTCGCTCTTACGCGTATTGGTATTCGGGGTGCTGCTGGTGACTATTGTTGTCACGCTCTGGGGTTACCTCTCATGACCCCGCGAGACCGGCTTTATGGGCTCGCCTTTGTCGCCGCAGCCGCAGCGCTGGTGGCCGCCTTTCTCATTGTGGAGTTCCGAGCGCGTCATCCGGAATGGAAAGTCTTTCAGGCCAAAGGAACGGCCCTCACCATAGCAAAGCTCGAACGAGAGCTTGCCGCCGAGCAAGTTCCTGCAAAGCGGGATAGTATTCGGCGGGAAATAGATTCACTTTCGCAACGAGAACTCCAGATCATAGAAATCAGACCTTTCGGTGGAAAACTTGCCGCCGAACGCTGCCTCACCTGCCATTTCGGCATTGAAGACCTTTCTTCTTCGCATCCGAATGCCGTTTTCGGTTGCGTGATCTGCCACGGAGGCAACGGACCTGACCTCACGGTAAAGGGGGCCCACCGAGGCCTCCGCGGAGGCCGCAATCCCTCTCGGCTCGATCTTGCCGCGGTGAGTTGCGGCAGCCAAAATCCTCTGCTTGGAACATGCCACTCGCAGCGAGAGCATCACTTACTCAACCGGGTCGTGAATGTGCCGAGGTCACTCATGGCTACCAACGCGGGGATCGTGAGCATCCTGCGATTTCAGTGGGGCATGGAGAAGGACACCGAGCCGAAATACGCGGTTCGGGACGTCTCGGACGGAAAGACTTCTTTGAAGGCCGTGCCGGGCGAAATGACCCCCGAGGGGAAATTTAGCCTAGCGGACAGCCATTTCCGGAAGTTCTGCGCGTCCTGCCATCTCTGGACTTCCAGGCACGAGGACATCATGGGGCGTTTCGAGGGCTGCGCGGCCTGCCATGCCAGCTATAGCCACGACGGCCGGTACAAGGGATGCGACCCCACAATCGACAGAAGCGAAGTGGGACACGCTGCCACTCACACGATGACCAACCAGATCCCCAATGAGCGCTGCCGAGCATGTCATAACCGGAGCGCTCGGGTCGGCCTGAACTACCAAGGCGAAATGGAAAGCGAACAGTACGGCGCGCCCTTCGTCCGTGGAGGGCTGAACGATTACACGCTCACTGACGGAAGGTTTGTCCTGAAGTTGGTCCCGGACATTCACCACGAAAAGGGAATGGGATGCATTGACTGCCACACCGGGCAGGACGCGATGGGTGACGGCGTGGTGTACGGCCACATGGAAGACCAGATTGAGATCCGCTGCGAGGACTGCCACGGCAGTCATACAACTCCGCCTCGATCCATTCGCGTGACGAAACAGGACCCGCTCGTTCAGGCGCTGGCAAGCTCGTACCGTTTCATTAAGCTCGCTGAAGGGGATGAAATCCTGACAACGTCCCGGGGACGGCCGATGCCGCACATCAAGAAGACGCCCAAAGGCTATATCCTGACCGACAAGCTCACCGGAAAAGAGCGCCCGGTAACGGTCATTACCGGCAAGAAGGATGCGCATCGCATTAAAGGGCACGAACTCCTCGCGTGCGACAGTTGCCACAGCGCGTGGAGCCCGCAATGCTACGGCTGCCATCAGGCGCTCGACTTCGGACACCAGGGGCTCGATCATATCTCGAAAAAGATGACCCCCGGCCGGTGGGCAGAAGGCCGCAGCTTTTTCCGCTTCGAGAGGAACATCTACGGCATCGATTCCCGCGGCAGGGCAGGTATCCTGACACCCGGCTGCCAGGTTTGGAATACGGTGAGAGACGCGCAGGGCAAAACCATCGCGCCGTATGACTCACGGATCATGAGACTGAGGAACGGCATGACCTCCATTGCCCTGGGCCCTATCCACCCACACACCACGCGAACTGAGGCGCCCCGCTGCGTGGATTGCCATCTGGACGCTAAAGCGCTTGGATTTGGCGAAGGTCGCATGCAGTGGACGGACGCAAGCAATCTTCCCAAGCTGGAGCCCATTTACGATTCCCGGAACTCAGGCTTGCAGATCGATTATCCTCTTGAAGCTGCGGTCGATAGCCAGGGCAGTCCTCTGCAGAGCACATCCCATAAGCTATCCAGACCTTTCAACCGAGAAGAACTGAAAAAGATCGTAGGGATCGCCCCGTGCCTCCCGTGTCACGACCGGTACGATGACCCTGCATGGGAAAAAGGACCGCCGTATGTGGAAACCCCCGCGTGCAAGGCTGCCCTGAAGAAGGCGGGGCAGTAGAAGCGGCGCGAAAGCAGGGGCTCTTGAAAGAGATTGCGGGGAGGGCCCTTTTTCTGTAAAAAGGGCCCTCCCCGCACCCCTCCCCCAAAAACTCCCGCATTCTGCAAGCGCTTTCAGCGCTTGCCAGGCTCTAAACCGCGGCGCTGGGAGAAGTTCCTCTCCCGTGCGGTGGCGCTTGCTCTGGCGGATTCGATGATTTCAAAGTAATTTGGAGGCTAGATCATGCGACATTCGGTTTAAGCACATGGATGTGGGCCTAATACTTACCGGATTGATCATCGGTTTTTCCATTGCCGCTCCTGTCGGACCAATCGGAGTGTTGTGCATTCGGCGCACATTGGCCCAAGGGCGTTCGTTCGGCCTGGTTTCCGGTTTGGGAGCCGCTACCGCGGACGCAATCTATGCCTGCATCGCCGGATTCGGTCTCACGTTCATTTCGAGCATTCTCGTCGGTCAGCAACTATGGCTTCGCATTCTTGGCGGCTTGTTCCTCTGCTGCCTGGGGATCAGAACTTTTCGGAGTGAACCTGCTGAAAGCTCAGTGGCCGCAACGGGAAAAGGGCTCGCGGCCGCGTATGTCTCAACGTTTCTCCTAACGCTCACCAACCCCATGACCGTTATTTCCTTTGCGGCCGTGTTTGCCGGACTGGGAATCGCTACTGAAGGCGGCGACTATGTTTCCGCCGGAGGGCTGGTCTTGGGAGTGTTTGTCGGGTCAGGGCTCTGGTGGTTCGCCCTGGCAGGGGGCGTCGGCCTTTTTCGGGGGAGCTTCAATGTGAAGGGATTGCGATGGGTGAACAGAATTGCAGGCGCAATTATCGCGGGCTTCGGCTTCTTTGCGCTGTTGAGCTTGAAGTTGTGAGGCCGCGCAGGATGCGGAAACCGCGGAGTTACCGCCAAAACGGCGCTCCTACTGAGACTATTGATTCTGCATCATGGGTCGGTTTCCCCTGGTATCTCAATACCTAAACTATGCCTCGATTTTTCACTTGACAGGGCCTCCGAAAAAGTAGCACCCGAAAAGAAGCCTTTGCAAAAGTGTGGGGGCGCGCCGTCTCCCACAGATCCCGCGAGAAGTGTCCGGCAAGCAAAACAACGACAAAGGCACGGATCCCCGGCAATGGCAAGAACTGATAGGCTTGGAAAGACCTCGCTTCTTATCGTAATTCTCTTGATCCTGGTGACCTTCGGCTTCTACATCCCTATATGGCTCATTCGGGCGCGATCCACGCTTACTCAGCTTAAGACCACATCCAGGATGCCACGATACTTCCCCTATGGGTTTCTCTTCCTTTACGCTGTGCTGGTTTTGGCGGTCATTGGCGTCGAGCCTCTGACATCCGCCGAGCCTGCATGGGAGGACCTTTTGTGCTCCTTTCTGCTCATTGTGGACTTCTTCGCGCACGCTTTCCTGGCTGTGAGAGTAGTGGACATCCTCGATGAGTATTCTCGGGGCGGGCTCACATCGCGACGGACTGTTTCATGGCTTCGCGCGTGCTTCCTCTCCATCGTTTATCTGCAGTACGAAATGAACAGGCTCCCTGCTCCCGTAGACGGGATATGTCCCTCCCAGGAAGAACCTGTTGAAGGAAACGACCAGGTCCGGAGCAGGTCGGCGCCGGAACAATCGCGGAATTGAAGTAGCGGGGATGAAATGGGGTTGGTTTCGTGTGCGCGGATTCTACGGCCGGACAGCCGGCACGATGGAGTGACGCCGCGCGCCTCGAGGTCACCCCAACCTGAGCGATGTTCCATCGGCTCAGGATCTTCTCCTTAGCAGTTCCGGAGCGCCGAAAAGCGCATCAGTCCCTAGTTGTTCTTCAATGCGAAGGAGCTGATTGTACTTGGCCACTCGGTCGGTTCTGGATGCGGAGCCTGTCTTTATCTGGCCGGTGCCCAGGCCCACCGCCAGGTCCGCGATGGTGGTGTCTTCCGTCTCGCCGCTCCGATGAGAAACAACCGCGGTGTAGCTCGCTTCGGACGCCAAGCGAACAGCGTCGCTCGTTTCGGTCAACGTGCCGATCTGGTTGAGTTTGATCAAGATGGAATTTGCCACGCCCAGGTCGATCCCTTTCTTGAGCAATTGGAGGTTGGTCACAAAGATATCATCCCCTACGATCTGTATGCGGTCGCCCAGCCGTTCGGTGAGGAGCTTCCAGCCGTCCCAGTCGTTTTCATCAAGGCCGTCTTCCAATGACACGATCGGGTATCGTTCCACGAGTTCCCGGTAGAAATCGACCATCTGGGCTGAATCCTTTTTCTTGCCTTCTCCGGCCAGATCATAGACGCCGTCTTTGTAAAAGGAACTGGCTGCCGAATCCAGCGCCAGATAGACATCCTTGCCTGCCCGGTATCCGGCCTGCTCTATAGCTTTCATTATCACTTCCAGGGCTTCTTCGTTGGATTGCAGGTTCGGCGCAAATCCGCCCTCATCTCCCACCGAGGTGTTGAGCCCTTTGCCTTTGAGCACCTTCTTGAGGGAGTGGAACACCTCCGCGCCCATTCGCAGTCCTTCCCGGAAGTTGGCCGCTCCAAGCGGCATCACCATGAACTCCTGAATATCCACGTTGTTGTCCGCGTGCGCGCCGCCGTTCAGTATGTTCATCATGGGAACAGGCAATCGCCTGGCGTTCATCCCTCCCAGGTAAAAGTAGAGCGGAATCCCCAGTTCCACTGCGCAGGCCTTCGCAGCGGCGACGCTCACACCGAGGATGGCGTTGGCGCCCAGATTGCCCTTGTTCTCCGTTCCGTCGAGTTCCTTGAGATACATGTCCAGAGACCGCTGCTGCGAAGCATCCTCGCCCAGAATCGCGCTCCGAATCGTCTCGTTTATATTCTCCACGGCTTTGAGCACACCTTTGCCCAGGTAACGCGTAGGCTCGCCGTCTCGTAACTCAACCGCCTCGTGTTCGCCCGTAGAAGCCCCCGAAGGAACGGCCGCTCGTCCTAAAGCGCCAGAATCGAGCGTAACATCAACCTCGATAGTCGGATTGCCGCGAGAGTCCAGAATTTCTCGCGCGGTGACGTCAGCGATATCAAATCTCATACCCCACCTCCTTGCTCAACGTGAATATTCAAGGATTCGGAAGACGCACATCGTTCAAAAATGCCATTTTTATCTTATGGCACATCCGCCCGCGTCTGTGAACCGAAAAAACCCACTGAATGTAGTCAGTGGCACAGCAAGAACCACGAGCTGACTGACTGACACCTCGGAGGTTCCACGAAGCACCCATGCTTGCCTCTGCCTTCGCAGCTGCGGTCGACAAAAAGTGGATGTTCGACACGCGCGCTACCGCGGTGTGTCGCTCGCATCGGCGCTACAGTGGGTAATCCGTAGTATAGAGCTGGTTGCAAAACCTCACAGACATTTTCTCAGGGTTATGATAGCGAACCCGAGTTCCAAGAAAGCGACGAACATATTGATATGATTCTCGTATCTCACAACCAGCCTTCTGAAGGCTCCAAGCCATGCGAAAGTGCGCTCGACGATATATCGTCTCCTGTACCGATCCCAGAGTCGGTCATCTTGCCTATTGACGTTTCGATGATTCTTCCGATGAGGCGAAAGAAGATTGATGCCTCGTCTTCTGAGCTGTTTTCGATGGGGATCGCTGTCATAGGCCTTGCCTCCGATCACTCGCCGGGGCCGCGTTTTGGGCCTGCCGGGCCCTCTTCTCGGGACTTTGATGTCCGCCATGACTTTTTCGAGGAGTCTGACCTCAGCGGGCGAGGCAGAGTCGGTATGGCTTCCCAGAGGAACACCCTGGCCATCGACCACCACCAGGCACTTCGTTCCCTTGCCTCTCTTCGTTTTTCCGACTGCCGCGCCCCTTTTTTTGCCGGGATGAAGGTGGCATCCACGAACGATTCCTCCCAGTCGACAATGCCCTCTGCGTCCAACTCCGAGAGAAAGGCTCGCCACATATCTTTGAAGACCCCAGCCTCATGCCAGTCCCTCAGACGTCGCCAACACGTGGAAGGATCAGGATATTCTGTAGGAAGATCTCGCCACCTGGCTCCCGTCTTGAGAACCCAGAGAATACCCTCCAAACAAGCACGATCATCAGCAGGCGGACGCCCTCCCTTCGGTCTCGGGGGCCGAGCGGGAATCAATGGCCTGATCTTCTCCCACTGCTCATCGGTCAACATCGGTTTTCGCACACCCATCGGATCACCTCCGACGAGTCTCATACGCGAAACATAGAGAAAGTACAATGCCTTAGTTAACCCGCGATATCCCGCGGTTAGACTCAAGCGTGGGTTTTGCAACCACTTCTAGTGTCCTGTCCCTGAAATAAGTTTACATATCTTTTCGACCTTTTTTAGGATTGAATCGGCGGTAGCTGTCCACACGAAAGGTCGGGCATGTTTGTTGTAATGGGCAACGAATTCTTCGATCTTG
>VGSG01000057.1 GCA_016875095.1 Deltaproteobacteria bacterium | reverse complement strand
AGCGGGTTTATTGAACATGGAAAAAACGTGAATCGGTTTGGAGCTCGATTATGGGTTTGACCTTAATGGAGGGCAACGAACTCATCGCTTGGGCCGCGTATGAGGCTGGATGCCGCTTTTTCGCAGGTTATCCGATTACTCCCGCGACCGCTATATATAACGCCATGCTGCGATTGCTCCCCCCCGAAGGGGGCATCGTTCTCCAAGGAGAAGATGAAATCGCGTCGATCGGCTATTGCCTGGGAGCGTCCATGTGCGGTTGGAAGGCTATGACCGCGACGTCAGGGCCCGGAATCAGCCTATTTAGCGAAAGCGTCTCGTTTGCTATAGGATCGGAAATACCGATCGTGATTGTGGATGTTCAGCGCCTCGGACCATCCACCGGATCCGCGACCAAAGGCGCGGACGGCGATATTCAATTCATGCGTTGGGGCAATTCAGGGGGACTCCCCGTGATTGTGTTGGCGCCCGCGGATGTGGCGGACTGTTTTCCGATCACCATGCATGCCTTCAATCTTGCGGAGCAGTACCGCTGCCCGGTGTTCATCGCGTCCAACAAAGAGATCGGCTTGACCGGCGAGAGCGTGGATTTTCCCGCTCTGGAAAGAGCGCCTGTGGTCCACAGACGCTTGGCGCCGGATGGGGAACCCTTTCTCCCTTTTCGGCCCGCGGCTGGTTCGGATGCGCCTTACTTTTTGCCGTTCGGCGCGAAAACGCTGGTGCGGCAGACTTCCTCCACTCACGGTGAGAATGGATACATAACTACGGACCCAGCGGAAATACGGGCCGCCAACGAGCGACTTGACAGAAAACTGACGGCGAACGTAGACCGCTTCAGTTACTACCAGGAGGAACCGGTGGCAGACGCCACGACCCTGATGGTCACATACGGCGTCACTTCACGGGCCGCTCGGCTGGCATGTCGAGAGCTCAACAAACGAGGCGAGAAAGTAACTTTGTTGGTATTGAAGACTTTGTTCCCGGTCCCGCAAAATGTTATTCGTCGCGCGGCCGCGGGAGTCAAACGGGCGCTGGTGGTTGAAATGAATCAGGGACAATATGCGCTGGAAGTGGATCGTGTTCTCAAGAATCATCACGTTGAATTTTGCGGAGCGATGGACGGCAAGCTCATCAGCCCCGGGCGGATCATGGAGGCGGCAAGTGGATAGTTTGTTAAACAAAAGTCGACCGCCCGTTTTCTGTCCCGGTTGCGGGCACGAAATTGTGGTGCGAGCTTTGGACAGGGCCTTTCAGAATATGGGTCTTGACGGAAATCAGATCTGTCTGGTCAGTGACATCGGCTGCTCGGGTCTTTTTGACACCTTTTTCAACACCCATGCCTTTCATGGCCTTCACGGGCGTGTTCTCACGTACGCGACCGGAATAAAACTGTGTCGTCCGGAACTGCACGTGGTCGCGACCATGGGCGACGGAGGCTTAGGAATAGGCGGCGCGCATCTCTTGGCCGCGTGCCGGCGAAATGTGAACCTCACATTGTTGGTTCTTAACAACTTCAACTTCGGGATGACCGGAGGGCAATGCTCCGCCACCACTCCAAGCCAGGCTGAAGTGGCTTCGGGTTTTCTGAACCGTTTGGACAAACCGTTGGATCTTCATTCGGTGGCTGTAGCCGCGGGCGCGGCCTACATGGCCTCAATCTCCGGCTATCGGAAGGGGCTGAACAGGGCCATTGAAGAAGCTATCAGGTTTGACGGTTTTGCCGTAGTGGAAATCCTGGGTATCTGCCCCGGCAGGTACACCCGAAGAAACAAATTGACCCCAAAGGTGATCGAAGAAGAGCTGGCTGAAAAAGGCCACAAGAACGGCCCGGTCCCTTCCAACGCCGGACCCGAGTACGGTTGGGCCTATCGGCAGTTGTCGAGCTCGCAAGAACCGGCGGAGACCCCGACGGCTATAGAGGCTGTCCTCAAGCCTCTCACAGCGGCTCGGCAGGATGTGATCATCTTGGGCGCCGCGGGTCAACAAGTGATCACCGCGGGCCGGCTTCTCGGACTGGCCGCAATGGCGGCTGGCCTTCACGTTACCCAAAAGAACGATTACGACATCACGGTGCTGCGCGGCCCGTCGATCGCTGAGCTTATCCTGTCTCCGGGGGAAATCGATTACCCTGAAATCGACAAACCCTCAGTGATCCTTGCCTTGGCCGCAGAAGGTGTTGCACGGCGCAAGAACATTTTCGGCTCCGCTGACGAAAGCACGCTTGTGATCCAAGCATCGGGAGTATCCATTCCTGAAACCAAGGCGAGGGTTCAAGTCGTGGATTTCATGGCTCTCGATCTGAAGGCCCAGGACTGGGCTCTGGCAGCCCTCGCAGTCATGGCCGAGAGCGGGACGGTAATTCATAAGCCCATGCTTCAAGCCGCAATCGCCCACCGCTTCAAAGGCAAAGCCCTGGTCGGGATCAGGGAGGTGATTGACAAAATCATTGATAGGCTCAGTGGCCCAACGCAGACCGGAAGTGGTTGAAAAACCTGGAGGCTTTTGGAATCGTCAACGGAGAAGATAAATGCGAAGAAAAGAGCGAGAAATCACCGACCAAGCTCTGATGGAATCAATACTCACCAGGGCGCAGATCTGTCGACTCGGACTGTGCCAAGACAATACGCCGTACGTGGTCCCGGTGAGCTTCGGGCGCAAGGGGAACCGTTTGTATGTCCATTCGTCCCTGCACGGCAAAAAGGTTGATATGATTAAGGCGAACAATAATGTATGCTTTGAGCTGGAAGTGGACGTGGAAGTGGCGCGGGCCGAGACGGCCTGCGATTGGTCCATGAAATTCTATAGCGTCATCGGTTTCGGCAAGGCATTCTTCGTGCAAGACCCTGAAGAAAAGATTGAAGGATTGAATGCGATTATGGAACACTATACCGGGGCGCCGCGTCACGAATACTCGGAGCGAGCGCTGGAAAAAGTAGGGATTATCAGAATCGATATAGAAAGCATGACAGGCAAGAAAGCAGGAT
Organism: Deltaproteobacteria bacterium; assembly: GCA_016875095.1. GTDB lineage: Bacteria > Desulfobacterota > Desulfomonilia > Desulfomonilales > Desulfomonilaceae > VGSG01. Next base: position 24,101 of record VGSG01000057.1, on the reverse strand, counting down.
ACTGACGATAGATCTCATAGTGACGGCCATGTGCGTCCGGCGCGGTAACGCGGTGAAAGAGTCGTTTCTTACTCATAGTGATGGAAGTCTGCGAGGCGGATCGTGCGCTTCAGCGGGTTCGGCGCGGGAATGGTTCGCGCGAATCGCGTTACTGCTCGTAGCTTACCATGCGGCCGTTTGGTGGATCATGACCGATCCCGCAGCCTGCGCGGAAGAAGGTCTGTACAAATTGTATGCCAGAGGCCAGGAACGGCTCAGACAGGGCGACAACGACGGGGCGGTGGACGCGTTTTCGCGAGCGCTCGACCTGGTGAATGCTGATGACGCGAACTATCCGAAGGTGTTGATTTCGCGCGCTCATGCGTATCTTGAGAAGAACGCGCTCCAAGAAGCATGGAACGATGTTCAAGAAGCGCTCACCACGGCCGGAGACGATGGGGTTTTGGTGGTCGGCGCGCTGCATGTTCGAGGCTACATCAAGCTCAAGAAGGGCAATGAACAGGCCGCCATAAACGATTTCACCGAGGCCATCAAGACGGGCCACGACGACCTGCCGCTTCGGGCAAAGTCTTTTGCGAACAGAGCTATTGTCCTCATTAACGCAGGTCGCGCAGACCAAGCCATAAGCGATCTGAACAAGGCCCTTGAGCTTTACCCTGACTACGCTTTTGCGTACGCGGCCAGGGGAATGGCTCACCTCAAAGACGACCGGGTTCGCAAAGCTCGTCTTGACAGTGAAAAGGCCCTGAGCATGAATCCGGACAAGCGCACCGCGGAGCTTGCCGAGAAGGTGCTCAAACTGCTCTCCATATCATTTTCCGGGCCGGATCGCGTAGACGTGCCCATATCTGATGACGGCCACGTATACGTGCAGGTAAGGTTCGGGAAAGACGGGACTCCGTACCGGTTCATGTTGGATACGGGCGCCACCCACTCGGTGGTGCGGCGGGAGGTTCTCGAACGGATCAAGAAAGAAACCACGGTAAAGGAAGTGGGAAAGGGCAGGGTTCAGACCGCTGATGGAACCGTTCATGCGGTGACCAGATACAGAGTCAGCGATGTGTTCCTGTTCAATTTCCCACTCGGTGAGATTGATATTGGTGTGTTTGATCGGCCTTTAAAGAACGTGCCCAACCTCCTCGGCATAAGAAGCCTCAAAGAGATCTCCGTATCCATCGACAGCGCCCAAAGAAAAGCCCAGGTCAGGCGCAAGAACTCCCTGTGACCCGGCTCCACATTAGGGTTCAGTACAGAAATGTTATGCTCGTTTGATTCTGATTATATTTAGGCCGGCGGGGTTGATACCCGCGGAGCGCGTTCTATCTGCGCCGGAAGAGACTCCATCGATTGCTTGAGGCTGAGCGCCGGATTGGGTATATCCGAAGCCGTTGGCAAGCGCGACCACTCCCGGCCTGATCCCGGGGGTAACTTGAGCCTTAGCCTGGACGCGGTTTTTCTGATCCAAGCTCTCGATAATGATTCGATCGAGGTTTTTGATCCCGAGGCGGCGGGCATCCTGAGGATTGATCATCAAACGGTTTTCCGGAAGCACTTCCAGGAGCCAGCTATTGACGCCTGAACTGGGAGAGCGATGAAAAGGCAGGCTGTACGTGATGAGCCGCAGCGTGTCCGCGCTCCCGGTCGCCTGCTCAGACATCGGCTCTAACGACAGCGGCTTGTAAGAGGTCGAGCTTTCGGCTGTCTTGGCATTTGTCGTCGCGCTGCGATGAACAAACACTCCTCCTCGTTCGAGCGCGGCTTGGGCGTATTCCTTGGCGCCCGCGATCGGGTAGCCGGAACTCTTCATAGATTCCAGCGCTGCGGCGAACGCCTCTTGATAGTAGTCCCACGCTGTCTTGACTCGACCGGACGCATCGGCCTCGAACCTTGGCAGCCCGATGCCCGCTCCCAAGAAGAAGAGCACATCTTCCATAGGCTTGGTTTCCGGCAGAATGGGAGCGTAATTGCCGGACGCGGAGTCGAACGAACCGACCACGGGAGATCGGAACCCGATTCCGAGCATCGTCACGGCAGGCGGCGACAGGCATATATCCCAGCGCTCCAAATATGTGGTCTCAGGCAGAACGTAATCAGCCCATGCGCTCGTTTCCGTGATGCGATGGTCGACCGCGATAAGGAGCGGCGTCTTCTCAGGGCTCTTGAAATAGTCCTCCACGGATGCGGGATCGTCGTAGGCAGGATCGCTGTGCCAGATTATGAGCGCTTTGACCGGGTCTCCGAACAACTTCGGCTCCGAGGATCTCTTCCTGTCCTTAAGGAGTCTGGTCTCAGCGTCATGCAGGAAATCGTAGGAAGCTCGGACCAGTCCGCCGGTTCCGGGTTCGGATCCGACCAGTTTGTTGATTGTGAGCACGACCTTGGCGATTTCCATGCCATTGGGCTGAGACAGGACACCTCGTCCGGGAATCACGGCGGCATTGGGCCCTTCCTGAGCTAGATTGCGAGCGCATTCAAGTATCGCCTCAGCGCGGATTCCCGCGGCCGAGGCGTACTCGTCCAGGTCACGAGCCATCACGGCTTCTTTCAGGCCGGCATGGGGGAATTTGGTTTGAGCCGGATACTGTTGCGCGAGCGCCCTCATAATGCCCAGGGCGAGCTCCAGGTCACGACCGGGAATGACCGGCAACCATAAGTCTGCTTTAGAGGCGGAAGTGGAGAGTCTGGGGTCCGCCACAGCCCATTTGAAGCCTGGATGCGCCAGACGAGCATCGGCAATGTCCCGCGCAATGGACACCAGCGGTGTCCCTGAATCGAGGGGGGCATCGCCGAAACTCAGGACGAATCGCGCGGTCCGGTAAGCCGCGTCAACCGCGCCCGCGGCCGGTCCGAAAACAGCATCCGCGGCCCGCGCCGCGACATGCTTGAGCATCGAGGGATGATCTCGCTGAATGTCCGCTCCAGGGTATGCCTCCACAAATCGCTTAATAAAGGTCAGCGCGCCCCAGTCCGCGTCCCCCACCAGAAACGTGGCCCCGTGCCCCGCCTGCTTGAGGCTTTTGAGCCCCTGCACGTTGCCCTCGCCGAAGATGTCCCCGCCTTCGAGGATCTCATTCAGGGCTTCCTTCCAGGTGAGCGCTTTCCATTTGCCCGAACCGCGGGGACCGACCCGTTTTAGCGGCCGCGCGATTCTGAACGGGTCGTAAAGCGTCTGGATGCCGCTTCCACCGATTGCGCAAACCGATCCGCCACGGGCAACGGCTTGTTCCAAAGGAGTATCAAAGGGGATCAATTGGTGAGCCGAAGCAGGATGCCAGGGGCTCCCGTCTATTTTGACCAAAACGCCCGCGGCCACCCGACATCGAATACCGCAATTTCCCGCGCACAGCGCGCACACCGTAAAAACGCTTCGGACTCCGGGAATGGTCTCCACCGGGTCCGCGGACGGCGCGCCTTCAATGTATATCGGGACCGGACCCGCCTGGTCGAAGAAGTGGCGCCCGCCAAAGAGAGAAGCGCCTCCCATCAGGCCGGCCAGTCGCAGAAATTGTCGTCGGTTGATCTTCATGGTAATCGCGATCCGCCTCAGCTCAAAGGTATCTCAAATCCGATGAAGACCACTGAGTAACGCATGAGGAAGACCCCTCCTATGATCAGCAGCGATGCCACACACAGCCATACGCGGTCGTCCCGGGTCTTGGGCAGCACGAGAATAACCAGTGGAACGAGCATTCCCGAAACCAGCTCGCCCCACACATAGAGCTTTTCGTGAAACGCATATAGGATGGAAACGTACCCATCGGCTGTGGACACGAGCAGCGTCAGCCAGAAGCTGCCGTTCCAAAACAGGTCCATGAGGAGAATTCCCACCATCATGAGGCGCAAATCTCTGAAGAGCGCGGCCTCCAAAGGCTCTTTTCGATGACGATCCATGATGAGCGCGACCACCACGAGGAGGGCAATGCCGGAAAGCAAGGCTGACGTCAAAAAGTAACCGGGCATGAGCGCTGAGTGCCACCACGCGCGAGCGCGAACCAGCGCAAACGCGAAGCCGGTGTACGCATGAACGAAGATGGCAAGCGGGACCGTAAACATTCCCAGGATGCGGGTTATTCGATCGTTGTTTACAAAGATGTAATAAATGTAAACCAGGTTGGCGATGGGATAGATCGTAAGCAACCACGAACCGTACGAGAGCGCGGATGTGGAATTGAAGTACTGCGGAACGAGTGTATGCCAAAATCTGAAGGGCTGGCGCAGATCCAGGATAAGACAGACCGGCGCAAGCAAGAGCAGAAGGAATGAAATGATAGCCGCGGGCAGCGCCAAAGGTTTGAAACGCTTGACGCCGAACACGGTGGACAGCGTGGAAAGAATGAACGACCCGGCAGACAGGCCGGTAAAATAGAAATAGAGCGGAATGTATACTTTCCACGGAATCTCGTGGGGCACGTTGTAGAGAACGGACGTATCCATTTATTCCTTACCGCCCTTTTTCCAGTACGACGCGTCCGGGCTGGGGATGTGCTTGTGGTAATCCAGGATCTGCTCGTTGAAGTCCTCGGAATAGGAGATCCGTCCCTTGAGTGACCTTTCCGCAGCCACATAAAAGACCTTTGGATGTGTGCCCAGCTCAGGCTTGATCACCGTTGTGGGAAGCGAAGCGAGGCCCTGAAAGAGTTCGGATTTCGGGTCATCCATGTCGCCGAAGACGAGCGCGCGCGATGGACATGCGTCTACACACGCGGGTTGAAGGCCCTTATCGATCCGCTCCGCGCAGAAATCGCACTTGTCCGCAGTGTTCCTGATGGGATTGAAAAAGCGCGCGTCGTACGGACATGCGCCAATGCACATGCCACAGCCGATGCATTTGCCGTAATACATCACCACCACGCCGTCCTCGTCCCGTCGCACCGTGGCTTGAACCGGGCAGACTTGGCAGCACGGCGGCACATCGCAGTGGTTGCACAACCGGCGCAAGAAGAAGTTCCCCACGTCCGGAAAAGCGCCCTTCTGAATGCCCTTCACCCATGAGCGCCAGAATCCGAGCGGAACGTTATTTTCGCTCTTGCACGCAATGGCGCAACTGTGACAACCGATGCACCGACGTTGGTCCACCAGCATGGCCCATCGTTTGGGACGAACCGCCTGTGCCGCGTTCGTCGCGGCTGAATCCGGTTTGCCCGAAGAGAAACCAAGGCCGCCGTCAGCGAGAAGCGCCCCGCTCTGTGTTTTCAGTATCTTGCTCATTGCAAAAAGAGGCGCCTTTCACGCCCATTCATCTGCGCTCATGGCAGCGCAGGCATTCCATTCTCGAGAAAGATTCCTTACCGTCATGGCATTGCCCTGCCGCGCAGGACAAACAGGCCCGGGGGACATCGTATTTCACCAGATTCGCCTCGTCCGTTTCCAGGGCCGCGGGCGCGAACAAAGTCGATTCTTCTTTGCCGATGCGGTATTTCCGCTCGGGAGAGTTCCTCAAGGTTTTCAAGACGTACGTTCCATATCTGCTGGTGGCAAAGAGGTTGTCGTGGCAGCTCTTGCAGTCCTTGTACTTCCCGTCTTGGAAGGTCATATGAGTGTAGTGCCGGAATAAGACCGGCCCGGGAGAGCCCGTCCCCTCAAACGATACACTGCCCCCGCCAAAGACCGATGCCAGCGTCATGAAAGTAAAGAGAACACCCCCAAGAACCACTACCACCAGGATGATCCCCCACGCGGCGGCCTGGACCCGCCAGTACGAAGAGGTGTCCGACAAGTGTCGGAAATAATCCACCACTGTTCGGAACAGGCTTGAATTCTCGCTCCGCAGCGCCATCCTTATTCCATCTGCCTCGACTTCCCCCTCACCCTTCCCTCTCCCACCAGGGGAGAGAGTTTTCTCTGCTCACTCTTGCCTCGCCCGCCAGGGTGAGGGGGTTTCCTCCGCTCACTCTTCCCTCTCCCTCAATGAAGGAAGGTTTTTTCACTCCCCTTCCTTGATGGGAGGGCGCAGGGAGAGGGTGAATTCGATGCAATAGTCAATCCCTCTGATTTCAGAACGAGCTCTGACGCACCTATCGTATGGTGCCCACGTACTGGGTCGTCCACTGTCGCTTCTTGACTTCCGGGGTCATGTAGTCGGGCAGCAGCATGGGCGAAACCCGATCGGTATCGATTCCGGCATCTTCCAGTTCCTTATGGTATCGCCGCACGTGCTCAACGGATAATCGGTCCACGTCGCCCCGCCCTTTGACGAATTGACCCGCCGCAATCCCTGCCAGCCGCCCGAAAACGGTGATGTCCAGCAAGGAGTTGCCCATCAGCCGGTTCGCTCCGTGCACCCCGCCACCCACTTCGCCGGCCACGTAAAATCCGGGCGCGGTAGTGGTCCCATCCGGGCTGTACGCCAAGCCGCCGTTTTGATAGTGTAGGGTCGGATAGACCAACATGGGCAGCCTTGCTATGTCGATGTCATAGCGTTTGAAGAGAATATGCTTGGCCGGGAATTCCCGCTCTACGGTCCCTTCGCCTTCCAGCATGTCGATCATGGGGGAATCGAGCCACACGCCGAACTTACCCGCCTGACCCGGCACAGGCACGCCCTTTGCCACGTCGGTGCATTCTCGAATAATGCTCGCGGACTCCACGTCTCTGGGCTCTCGCTCAAACACGAACTGGTCGCCGTCGATGTTGAGCAGATTCGCGCCTGCGCCACGCACCTTCTCTGTGATAAGCAGCCCTTCCGCCTGTTCCGGAAAGACTGCGCCGGTAGGATGGTACTGGGTGGCGTGGAGAAAACGGACTCCCACGCCGATGCGGTATCCCAGCACAAGACCGTCCCCTGTCGCGCCGTAGTGATTGGTGGTCATGAAGTTCTGAATATGGAGCCTGCCCGACCCACCAGTGGCCATGACCACGGCCTTTGCCTTCACCAAGAAATATTCTTCCGTTTCCAGGTTGTACAGGACGGCGCCCGAACAAACGCCCTTATCGTCGAGGAGGAGTTCCACCGCGGGCGAAAACTCCAGCACCCCGATATCTTTTAGGCGGTTCCGGCATTCATCCCGCAGAGTCCTCATGATCTCCGCGCCGGTCATGTCACCCGCATAGTGCATGCGCTTGCGGCACGTGCCCGCGCCGTGGAGCGTGAAGAGCTTGCCGTCGGGCCACTTATTGAACATGCAGCCCAGGCTTTCCAGCCATGCGATCGCCTTCGGCGCCTCGCAGACCATGGTCTTGACCAGCTCAGGATCGTTCTCGAAATGCCCGCCGCCCATAACGTCCAAGTAATGGAAATAGGGCGAGTCTTTCCAGCCCTTGCTTGCAGCCTGAATGCCGCCCTCGGCCATCATGGTGTTGGCGTCGCCGTGCCTGAGCTTGGTTGCGATGATTACCCGCGCGCCTTGTTCCTGAGCCATGAGAGCAGCCGCAGTGCCCGCGCCCCCGCCTCCGATGACCAGCGTGTCGGTCTCGTAATGGACTTCCTTCAGGTCTATCTTGTCAGGATCGACTCTGCTGCGGGCCTCGAACAGGTCTGCGATCTCCTTTGCCAGAGCGTAGCCTTTGCTGGGGCCGACCTTGAGTTCACGCAGACCGCCTGCGCGGTAATCGGGATGATATTTCTCCAGCCTAGCCTGGCGTTCATCCAGGCTCAGCGCGGGGAACTCCTGCCCAGCTTTCTTTCGGGCCACCCGAGCGGGTCTGGTGGCTTCCACTCGTTTGATCAGTTGCATCAATTCCTGGGTGTATCCCATGACTGTCTCCAATGAGGGCGCCGTGGAGCGTCCGGAGATGCCGGTCGTAGAAACACGACTCAGAGATAGGTCTTTTCCTGAGGTTGCCACATCTCCGGCGCGGTGTGGGGTTCCATTTCTCGTTCCACGTAGAGTTTCCGCAGAGTTTCCAGGTCTGCGGTTATGAGCTTTCTCAGAGGCTCTTCATAAGCGCCTGACTCAATTCTTGCGACCATCTCCGCCACGTGCTGCGCTTTCGGTCTCAGATGTCGGGCAGTAAGCCGACGGCACAAGATAGCGATATTGTACTGGCCCAATTCCGCGGGACAACGAGACGCGCAGATGCCGCACATCACGCAGGACATGGAGAGTTCCGCTGCCCGCTCAACGTCGCCCCTGAGAGCCGCGGAGATATATTCCATCACCTGAATGTCCATCGGACATGATTTGGCGCACGTATTGCACCCCATGCACTTGGCGAGTTCCGGATACGCCTTCAGCAAGGCCATCGCGTCGGGTTGGATCTCGTCGATGTTGTAGACAGCCCGATTGGCGGGGAAGAATGGAACCATCGTCAGGTACATGCTGGGCTGGACCAGAGTCTGGCACGCGAGACCCACAAATATTCGCGGGCTTCCCGGCATTCGATACACGGTCGCGCACGCTCCACAGATGCCACCCCGACACCCGCACCCTCGAATCAACTGATAGCCGGCGTATTCAAGGGCCTTCTGGATCGTGAGGGTGCTGGGGACGTCATACTTCTTCCCCATGATGAAAATGGGCACGAGGTCGGTCCGCTCCGACAAATCAAGGGGAGCGCTCTCCTGTGAGAGGTCCTGGAGTTGTTCAGCGGTCGACATAGTCTCTCATCCTTTCTTCACCTGGTTTGGCCTTGACCCGATCCAGCCCTTCACGCTTCAGCGAGCGAGAAAGACCCCAATGACGATGCCCAGAATCAAAGCCATAATCGCCATAAAGTAGTTGTCTAAGGCTGTGATCCTGGGCGCAGGCTGAATGGTCTCCGGAATCACCTCATCCACAATGTAGTCCTTGTACGCGGTGTCCACCTGCGGGCAGGCGAGCACGCAGGAAAAGCACTGCTCGCAATCTTCGCCCACGCACGCTTCCAGCGCAAACGACGTTCTCTGTTCGGTCTTCTCAAAACGGTCCGGCTGCTTGCGCAACACCGGGCACGAGTCTATACAGTTACCGCACGCAAGGCACCCTTTATCACCACACAGATCGATCACGCCGGTAGGGATATTGAGCCGATGATACGGCTCCATCCCCTTGGATAGAAGCCGAAATCGCGCGACAGGCGGTTCTTTCTTTTCTAATATGATATCCGCAACTTCCTTGCGGATCTTGTCCTTGTTTTCCTTTGTCGTGGTCATGGGAACGCTCCTGCTCACCCGTCGTCCGCTGCTGTCCGGCCCCGAGCCGCGGTGAGCCCGCTGCGCTTTCTTCTGTGCTCGTCAAAGAACTCACGGGTCATGAGCGGGTGGCATTTCACACAATCATCGTAGTTTGCGCCACGCGCACAATCCGCGAGAAAAATCACGGTCTTAAAATGTATCTTGCCGTTGTGGCAGCGTTTGCACGTCTGCTCCGTGGGAATAGCTACCATCCAGCGAGGATTGGTAGAGAGTTTCCTCCAGGCATCTTCCCGAGCAAGAGTGAAGTCCTTTTCCGATAACGGAAACATCCAATCGGAGCGATACGCGTGAGATGCGCGAGTGTGGCACGCCGCGCAACTAAGGTGGTTCACTTCCGCGTAGTTGACTTCTTTGTCCGCCTGGAGCTTTTCCTTCTCTTTGTATCGTTCGTGGCACTTGGCGCAGGTGTCTTCTCTCGCCAACACGTGCTTACGATGGTCCATAGCGAGGCCGATCTTCTTCAAACCTTCAGGCAAATCCTTTATCCAAACCGCTTTTCTCCTGATCGAACCCAGATGGCAATACTGGCAATTCTCGCTGGCAATGTGCTCCGCTTTCAACATGCCCGGGGCCAACGGCCGTCGAGGATCGATTTGCGGAACGAGATATGTCACCGCGTGCAACAGGCCGCGGAAACGTGAAGCAATCGTGCCTTCGGCCGCGCCCCTAAAGTGGCAGCCTGCGCAAGAGATCAGTTCGTGGGCAAAACCTTTCTTTTCCACCTTGAGTTTGTCGGCCATCCACTTTGCGTAAGCGGCTTCCTGCGTGTGGCAGGCCATGCACGTCTCGCTTCGGGTAGACAAATCCGCTAGCGACAGCAACACTACCAGAGCCACCGCAGCAGCGATAACGTATATGGAGGCCCTCGCCATCAGGCCACGCCCTCCCGCTCTTCAAGCTCTTTCTCGCGGCGTTCCCGAAGGCAGGCCGTGAACGCCGCGGAGATGACCAGGGGACCGGAGTTGCCTATCGGGCACTTGGCCGCGCATCGGCCGCATCCAACACAGTACTTTGACAGTTCCATCACTCGTTCGTAGTCCCCCAACCGCGTAAGGAGCACGAGGCCCATAGGGAACTGCACGCCCTCCGCCTCTTTCACCGGGCACGCGCCCACACAGGTGGCGCAATTGTAGCAGTTGATCGAACGTCCCGTGCCCGGAGTCAACATCGATTGGAGCGCGTATTCAAACACCAGAAATGCCGCAAAGAGAATTGCCAACGAGTTCAAAGTGACCCGACTCGGCGCTTGGCCGATGAACGTCCCAAGAAATGCCTGTGAAAATAAACTGTACTGTGGGTAGCCGGGGATTCCCTTCGAGAGCGCGGACTCGATCGCATTGATGTATCCGGCGAGAGTGAGTCTGGCGCCGCGGTACAGGTCAGGCTCGGCGGGCATTTCCAGGCGGCCTTTTTCCAACAGCTCCCGCCTGAATTTCTCGATCTCGTTGTCCTGAACGGAAATCAGGTCTGTGTATTCCATAGTTTGCAAACCGACGATCCGGTGGTTCTGCACATCAACCTTCACTTCGATGGGTCCGCGAAAGCCTTCTCCCCAACCGGTGTACGTCCCATCCTCCACACGGTTGATACCCTCACCCCACGGACTCTGCGCGAGGCGGAGTTCATTCACGCGAACCACATCCCAACGGGCGGCGCCGTACCCGAGCGCAATCAGGCCGATTGCCGCCGCGAGATAATATATGTTTCGGCTTCCGGTCCTGCGATAATCCCTGACCCAGAGAACAGCCAGAGAGACGATCACCACGAATGTGAGTAGAGTCCGACTGGACGGGAATAGCGCCGCAGCCACAAGCGTATAGATGACCAGACGCACCCCGCGGGTGTTCACAGCCTTCCAGAGAAAGCTCAACGGATCATCCAAGAGCTTTGACCACGTCATCAATGAATTCCTTTCCCACAAGACCTTCTCGCATCGCACGGGCCAGGACGTAGCGCGGCGCCAGCTTGCGCCGAATTGCCTCGCGCGTGTCTTCCTGCATAGCGCCGAACATTTGCGGCAGGGGTAAATACTGCACGCAATAGCTCTGACAATTCCCGCACCGGATGCACTTTAGCCCGCCATTCCGGATGAATCGGTCATAATCGCCGACTCTTGCCGCAACCGCAAGCTCCGCTTGAAAGAATATACCTACCGGGCAGCGGTCCTGGGTAGCGTAGCAGGCCCGACACTCGTAGCAATAAATCGTCGCCGGATTGCCGCGGGCCAGAGGTTTCAATATGGTAGCAAGGAGCGCGGCCACCACTCCGAAGAGGGCGACTCTGTCCAGGTTCATCGTCCAGCCGCGGTCCTTCAGGTTCGAGAAGAACTGGTACCGGTGAATACCCGGCAGCACGAGAGGCTGTTCCGTATCCTCACGCGTGTGTTTGATTTCCTTGCCGGGTTCTTTTGCCATGAAAGACTATCCCTTGTCTCAATGGGGCAGCATCGCGGCCATCAGCAAGCCCGCGATGAGGCCGCCCACCGCGCCCTGGGCCAGCTCCCGCGGTGAATGCATGTCCAGCGCCCACGCGAGTATCAAACCCGAGATAGCGCCCACAAAGAGAAACATCAACCACGTCAGCACGACTCAAACCTCATAGTTCCGGACCGCTTAGAGTGGCGGTAAGCCTCCTGGACAAAACCTTCGGCGCCATCACTCCGATCAGGATCGCGGCGATCATGCCGCCGACCATGCCTTGTATAATGGCGCTCGGATTCGTCTCAAAAAGCGCGAACGCGAGGATTCCTCCGGCCAGGCCTCCCGCCGCAATAAATCCGCCGGTCTGCAACAACCAGTTCCGAGACTGATCCGGGCCGAAAAGGCGTGAGCCAAGCGCTAGCAGCGCCACATTCGCAGCAACCACAACGAGGGTGAACTGGACGATCGTCAGCACGTCCCTTACAAAGGCCGGATCGGAAGGCTGAAACACCGACAGGTTCAGGAACTTCATGTAGATCGCGGCCAGCGGCGCCATGATAGCCATGGACGCAAATGTGTACGCGCCTTTGATGAATCCCGTCTCCGCACGCATGGTCCCTTCACCCATCATGCCGCCGCCACCCAGCGGAGAAGGGCCGCACGACGTTGTGGCGTTGATGATGTACGCGGCCATGACAATCGCGAGCTGCGACCAATCCAAAAAGCCGAACTTGGCCGGGCCGAAGAGGTACAGCACCGGCACGAGAGCCGCAGTCAGGATCCGAGCGCACGAGAGCGGCAAAATGGTCTGAAACTGAACAAAAATCGCCAACATGCCCGCGATGCCCAGGAACGGCACGCCCACCAGGCTATTCAGTATGATGCCCAGCGCATCGAAGCCTCCCGTGGCTGCAAGCGCTCCCGCAGCCAAGAATCCGGCCGTCATAGCAGTCACCGGCAACAAAATGATCCCTTCCATGAGGCTGTTGAGGCGAACGCGACACACAATCACCATCAAGACCGCGCCCGCCACCAGAATCGTCTGTACCGGCATCTTTCCGAACGGCTGGAAGATTGCGATGAGGAGCGACGCCACAAAGATCACCAGCGCGAGATAACCTTCCATCGGCGCACTGATTTCAGGCTCTTCTCGTTCACTTGCGCCGCTCGTGAAGGGATTTTCCCGAAGAGCGACATCGTTCGGATACAGGCGCTGACTTATGAACTTCAGGAACAGCGCCACAATGGCAGTGCCCAACATCAAGGAAAACGCCTGAGGCGCCCGCAGGATGCCTTCAGATGCGGTGGCGAAGAAGCTCCCCAGGAAACCTTCTCCGATTTGACCCACGCCGCCGATGGGAGAAGGCCCGCATGACCCCATCGCGTTACGGGTAAACGCTCCGATGAGCACAATGGCCTGGGACTTGGTCAGAATGCCCATGCCCCCCTCAAAGCTGAACGTGAAGAGGAGCGGCAAGAGCGCGGCGGCAAGGATGCGCCCGCAAGGAAGTGACGAAATCACCGGCAAGTTGATCAGGATAACCAAGGTTCCAACGAGCCCGATCGGGCTCTTGCGCAGATAACGCAAGATCACTTTCAGCGCTTCAAAGCCACCCGAAGCCTTGAGGCCGCCCGCGAGGAATAGACCGGTGAGCAGCGCGGTGATGGGATGGAGAATGATCCCGCCCAAGAACTCGTTCGGCAAGAGCATGACCGCATCCCAGCCTGAAGAGAAATAACGGAAAAACCCTCCTACGACGAGGCACAGGACTGTGGAGAGGACCAGGACCGTCTGGACGGGCGTCCGAATGTACCCGAAGAGCGTGGCAAGCATCAAGCCGATGAATATGGTTAAGGTGATGTAACCGAGAATTTCCAATAAAAAGCACTCCCAATTCGTCCCGGCTCGCCTGAGGACTTAGCCCTCACATGGGGTTCCAGCGCAACGTTGTCTTGAACGCATCCACGGCAGCTCTACCACATAGCCATCTTGTGAAGCGGTCACCAGCACCTCATCGCCGACTTTGAGCCGACCCAGACAGACTGTGCAACAGTTCGCCGCCGCGTTTATGCGTGTGCCGTCTCGCAGTTCGACCTCAATCTGAAATACAGGCAGGGCAACTCCGGCCGGATGAGATCCATTCGCAGAGACGATAACGCCTCGGCGCCCCCGGAGCATTCGGTAGATCTCAGCGGTGACGAAGACCGCAATCAGAAAGAATATGGTCGCGTGTTCAATGCTCATCGAGTCAGAGCCTTACCCCTGTGCGTTGCTCAGCCGACGTGACCGACCATGATCTGAATTCTCCCGTTACCGTTGTCGGCCACGTAGAGTAGACCTTCTCTAAACGCCAACCCGGTGGGACGATTGAACTCACCAGCCGCGGACCCCGCTTTTCCTCGAACGGAAATCACGGAACCGTTCAGATTAAAGGCCTGTAGCCTGTTATTGTTCGTGTCCGCTACCCAGAGCCGTCCCTGCTCGTCCAGGGCCATGCCCTGCGGCAGATTGAGCTTTCCCGGGTCTTTTCCCACGCCTCCGAAGCTCCTCCGGAATGCAAAGTCTTTTCCAAAGACTTTCACTAGGCCGTGCTTGCTGTCCAGCGCCAGTATCTCGCCGTCAGGAGTCGCGAGCGCGGCGGTCGGCAGGCGAAACTGGTCGTTCCCGTCTCCCATCTCACCGATAACGGCCGTCACCTGGCCGCCCTGGAAGATCTGCACGCGATGGTTTCGGGTATCAGCCACCAGCGTTCGGCCCGAAGCATCGACGGTGATTCCCTGGGGCGAGGAAAAAGATCCCCCGATGGAACCGATCGAACCGAGCATCCGCTTGAATCGCCCCTCTTGATCGAAGATCTGGACGCGGCCGTTGTTACTGTCCACCACATGGATCTGTCCCTCCGCATCCACTGCGATGCCCAGAGGGAAATTGAGCTTTCCGGGCTCCGCTCCAGGGGCGCCGAAAGCCGAAATCTGCCTCAGGCGCCTGTCGAGTCGAAGCACACGATATCCGGGCGCGTCGGTGACGTAGAGATGGCCCTCAGGATCAAAGGCCACGGCAAAGGGTCCACCTATCCTCTGGCCAGTGGAGTCCGGCCAGCGCCAGTCCGGCGCCGGTCCACATCCCGACGGCGCGGCCCCTAAGAGAGAAGCTGCGCCTGCGGCTCCGAGGGTTTTGATAAAAGCACGCCTTTCCATCGGCTCCTATGCGCCTCAGCGGTGGGCACGAAAGCGTGGATTTCCACCGACGGGGATCTATTTCGAGTGGATTCGCTACAGCGATGGGGGCGTCATAATGCTAGCCTTGTACGCCCTAAGAGTCAAGATGAGCCGGTCATTGAAGGCGGCGGACTTGGAGGTCTCTTCGCAAAACAAAAAAAGGACCTCCCGACTTATGGGGCGGCGCCGGGAGGTCACATGAGAAGTAGGTAGGTAGATGTGTGGGGATTGGTTTCAAACGCTCGCCGGTATCAGGCGCACATACGTGTCGTAAAAGCTCACGCTGCCTCCTACCGGATCGAGTAAACAGGTATTCTTTAGGGCCGGATCCACCCACATTGCGGCATTGGCGTGCACGCCCGACGCTCGGCGAGGATCGCCTTTAATTGTTTTGCCGTCGATGACCACGTCGGTCGCGCCCGTGGCCCAATGCCCGAACCCCAGGACAAAGCTGACAATTCCCGGCCGCATGGTTTGCGTCGCGATGATCTTTCCGATCATGGGCTTCTTGGCGCCGGCGCCCAAGTCCCAAACGCCATCGGGGTTGGTCGCGCTGACCACTTTCACCAGTTGACCGTCTCTTAGCCCGAGCTTCCGGACATCCACCGGATTAATCATGAAGCCGTTCTCGGGCATGAGCGGGATAAGCCACGGATCCACGATCGTCCGGCTCTTGCAATGCACTATCGAGCGGTTTGTAATAAGCTCGAGATCGTATCCCTTACGTAACTGCTCCGGTTCGCGGCCGTGGAAGTCCCGGACCGGGAGGTACGTCGCGTAACCGGGATTGGGATTCCCTGTTCCCGCATGTATGGTGGACGCGGTCTTTTCTTGGTACATGTTGAGCAGTTTGTTGTACGGATGCGCTACCCATTGGCCCTTGTAGCCCTTGGCGTGATTCTCGAACCGGCCGCCTCGGTTGAGCACGTACACGACTTTCGGCCAGACCTTTTCGCCCGAGACGGCTTTCCAACGTTTCTCGTCGAACACTGAAGTGGGGAGGAAACGTCTCGCCTCGCGAAAGATCTTCATCTCTTTTTCGTCGGCATCGGGAACTTGCTGCGAGCCGTCCGGTTTCTCGCCGAATGCGAGATTTGCCACCCCGCGAATGTAGAAGTCGTCGGGATGTTTCAAATCCAGCCCGGGTCCGTACGCGTCCTTCCCGAATCCCGGCAGGTTGAGCTTTTCCGCGAGCGCGAACAGCATAGCCTCGAAGGAGATGGGCATCTTCTGGCCGAAGACCGTGCATTGTTCCGGAATGGGAGCCATGGCGGGCTGCCTGACCGGCTGCACCTTATTGGCCACGCAGGGGTGACTTCCCTGGAATTCCCACCGCTCCAGGTAGGACAGGTCGGGGATGATGTAATCCGCATACATGGAGCCGGTACCGATCACGATGTCGTTAGCCACGAAGAGCGGCAGCTTCTGCAAGTCACAGAGGATGCTGATGTTCGTGTGGCCCGCGGGCAACGCGTACGTGGGAGCGCCCATGTACAGGAAGAGCGCTTTCACCGGATAGGGGTACTGGTCTCCGATAGACGGAACGATCTCCTCATACACGTCGCTGCTGATCGGATACCAGTTTCGTTTTGCGGGATAGCCGGTGAAGAGCGTTGTATCCTCATACTTGACATCATGACGTATGGAGCTGACGCCGAAAGACTTGATGTTGCCGGAATGTGCCTTGAGGTCGAACAGTTTCCCTCTTCCTAAAGTGTCATAGGTAGTGCCCTTGATCAGGCCGCCTTTCGCGTCGAAATTGCCGAGCAACATATTGACGGTCATCCAGGCCAACACATTGTAGAAACCGTTGGTGTGTTGAGCAGGGCCTCGATGAAGGTCCACCGCGGCCTGCTTGCCGTAGCTGGTCAACTGCCGGGCAACCTCGATCATGTCCGCTTCTCTCACACCTGCGATATCGGCCCACTCCTTTACTGATTTCTGGCGCGCCGACTCAAAGACTATTTGAAGCGAGCTCTTCACCGCGACGCCGTTCGGAAGCGTTGTGTCGACCAGCAGATCTCCCACGACCGCGTTCTTGTCATCATTGGGATCAAAGGACACGGGCTGGCCACCAACCATCGCGACGAAGAATTTCTCTTGATACTCCTTACCGTCTTTAGTTTTGCGTGTTTCGGGCTGCGCTATGCCCACGTCCGCGGCGCGCACGAGCTTTCCCGGCTTGCCGTCCTTGACCTGAACCAGCCATGTTGCGTTGCACCAGCTCGATTCTCCGGCCTGTATGGAAGCAGCCTTATTGGCGCACTTGAGGAATCGTTCATCGTACCGTTTGTTCTCGAGCATCCAACGGATCATTCCCAGGGCCATGGCAGCGTCCGTGCCCGGCTTCACGGGGAGCCATTTCCATGCCTTGGCAGCAAGCTTGGTGAATCGGGGGTCGGCCACCGCAATCTTGGTAAAACCGTTCACCAGGTTATCCGTAAGACGAACAGTTCGGTTGGGCGGGCCATAATTCGCTTCGAAAAGGTTCGCGCCCACAAAGAGCACAAAGCGGCTGTTCTCGGTGTCGGCTTGCCAGTAGAATTTCTGGCCGCCGGTGAATTTCTCTTCTTCGTACTGTTCGCTGATCGCCTTACACGTGAAATAGAGCGAACCCTGGCAGACGGTGGTATGTCCGTGCGCATTGACTGTTCCAAGGCCGTCGGCGAATCTCTTGTACAGATCGGAACGGCCCCCCTTCAGGCGACCCCAGGCGCACACAATATGATTGTTCTTCGGCCCCATGTCCGGGTGGTCCGGATCGATGAGCTTGTCCAGATTGGCCGAATGCTTCTTCTTGAACTCTTCGATCAGCTCCTTTTTCTTGGCCTTATCCTTTTCTTTCCAGATCCCCTTTACATCCGCCTCCATCTCCTTGGAGACCTTGGCGTCTCTCAGGGCGACGAGCTGAGCCAACCCCTCCACCTGACGGTTCTCTTCCCCGGGAACCTTGGCGAAGAGCTTTCCGCCCTCGCAAATTTCCGAAATGGCCTGGTCGAATGGGATGGTTATCCACTTGTTCTCCCCGCGCTTGCCCGCGCGTTTGAGGACCTTACGGAGCCGGTACGGATCGTACGCGGTCTGCAAGCCTGCTTGACCCTTTGGGCAAATGGCGCCATCCACAGGCGCGGCCACGTCCGCGGGGGTCTCGAAATCGAGATGGGGCAGGAGCGTCCAGGGGCTGTACGGGTTGCCGTCGATCTTGGTGATCACGCCATCCTGGTGCTTGCAACTGACGCCGCACCCGGTGTTGCACTGTAAGCAAGCGGTATATATGATATTTTCCGGCTTCCCTAACTCGTAGGGAGCATCAGGTCTGGCGCTGTTCAGGACCGCATTACCGGTGGCTCGTCCCGCAGCGGACGCGCTTGCTCCGGGAAGGAGCGCGCCGGCCCCCAGCATCGCGCCGCCTGCCAGAAATGATCTCCTCGTGGTCTTGTCTTTCTTGTGATTGCTCATCATTCACCTCACACTTCCTGCCCACTTCTTGAACCGACCGCGGATGTCAGGCGTAAGCCCACGTAGAAAACCGCCATTCCCATTGCCACCAGGAACGCGCCCACCAGGTACTCCGTGAGCGTGGGATGGTAGCTGTAAACCAGGCGCATATCCTGGAAGGCTTGTTCAAGTCCGTGGATCTGTTCCTCGATCTGGCCGGGAACCAAGATGCCCATACGCGCCGCAACAAACCCGAACATGAGGAACAAGGTTCCCACCGCCCAAGCTTTCTTGTTTTCCGAGAAAACATAGAGCAAGAGGGGCACGCCTGCGCCGATAGCCAACTGGAGAATCCAGAAGACCCACCAGTAACCCCCTGTGACGAGGAACTGGACGGGAACCGAGGCCCTTCCCGGGCTCCAGACTTCGATGGATATCTCGGCAAATTCGAAGACCAGATACGCGATCAGCCCCGCCACGGTGATCAAGCGGAGGATGCGTAGACCCTGATTATGCTCTTCAACCGTCTTCTCATCCTTGGCGCCGAGCGGCCCGAGGATCACTCTTACGAGAAGAAGCGCGCCTGCCCCCGCCGCGGCTGCGGACGAAAGAAAGAGCATGGAAAGGAGCGGGCTGTTCCAGTACTCTTTTGTCGCGACCGCCTCAAAGAAGACACCGCTCTGGCTGGGGAAAATGATCGACAGGAACGCGCCGAGGCACAGGAGCGGTTTGAGCCAAACAGACCGACCGGCAAAGCTGAGCAGCCAGCAGAGCGCTGCGACGACGACAAAGACGTTGTACATCCAGGCATTGAACGCCATCATACTGGTGAACGTGGCGGACGTGAGCACGAGGTAGAGCCGGTCCATCCTTCCCAGGTCCAGCCAGACCGCGGTGAAGGCTGGAAGAATCGCCGCAAGACTGACCACGATGGCAATTCTCAATGCGTCGGGCCGCCTGAAACAGGGCCATCCTAGGACGTACCCGATGGCGCCGAAGACAAAGGCTCCACCCGCGATTGCGACTCCCATAAAATACAAACCGATCCACAGGCCCCAGGGCACGTAAGATCCATATCCCGCGGGGTTATGTCCGTACATGAGCCGTTGCCATACCCCGATGAGTCCGGCTACGAGAAGCGCCGCCCACAGGACCCACAAGAAGGTGATCCACCCGGACCCGAGGCCCTTTCTGTGTTCCTGCGGACCCATATTGGAGAGTGTAAAAGCGCCTATCATGATACTGTCCCCTCCACCTAGACTATGTAGTAGCATTGGGGCTTGTTGCCCCAGTGTTCCAAGAGCCTCTGAACATTGTTCTTGACGATCAGCTCCGAAACGAGGCTCTCGGGATCGTTGGCGTCGCCGAAATAGGTCGCACGGCCGATACAGGTGGTCACACACATAGGCGGCTGACCCACCTCCAGCCGGTGCAAGCAAAAGTGACACTTCCGGGCATTGCCGACCGGCGAATTGTGACCGTCTCGCCGCCAGCTCTTCGCATATTCATTGTTGGGCTGATGTTCCCACGGCGCTGAGGGCCCTTCCACAGGCCGGTTCTCTCCTTGTGGCGCGCCGTGAGCCGATTCGGAAGCGTAGGTCCGGCCAAAATCGCTTGTCCGGGCCCCGTACGGGCATGCGTTCAAGCAATAGCGGCAACCGATGCACTTGTCGTAGTCGATGGTCACCACTCCGTCCGGTCGCTTCCACGTGGCTTTCACAGGGCAGACAGGAACGCAGGAGGGGTTCTCGCACTGCATGCAGGGACGAGGAAGAAATTTTATTCGAAGATTCGGATATTCTCCGATTTCGGTCGTTGTCACCGGCCGGTACACAACCCCGGGAGGCAGCTTGTTCTCTGCCACGCACCCGATAGTGCACGCGTAACACCCAATACACTTACGAATATCGATCACCATAATCCAGCGTCGCTGTTCCACCGGCTTAGCCATAGCTTTGACCAGTTCGCGCTGCATCCTCACGTGGTCGTCTTCGTTCGGCTTGGGTTTCAGCGTTTTGAGAACCGGCAACCGGCGAATGGTCTGTTCTCCCGTCGGGTCCACAGGCGCGGCAGGTAGGCGGTCTTTCACCACCACCCCAACGGCCGCCGCGACTCCGGCTCCTACAATGCCTCCGGCCAGCAGGAACTCCCGCCGGTCCAGCGGCTTGTTCTCTTCGCTCATGAGCTGATCTCCTCCATCGTTTAGGATCTGAGAGGGCGCCAACACGCGGCTCGGCGATCCGCCCTCCTTTGGTGAGATCCAAAGAATTTGGTCATGAGGGACTTACGATCAGCGGGCGCCGATCACAACTGCGTTCAGCCACAGAAAGCCACCACCCGGAATCCGGTCTCCTGAATCAGTCCACAATTCGCCATAAGGTGACGAGCAAGGATACGCAATTGTCCGCCGCTTCCATTATCGGCGGAACCTGCCCGTCTTTGCCGGTACCATGGCCGATTGGCGTCAATTCGTTTGCTAAAACTGACCCCAAGTGGTGACTTGGTGGCTGCCGAGTATTAAGATCAAAGAGCGTGCCAAATCCTCAGGAAGCGCTCACGGAAGGCCGCGGGCTCCGGCGCAGGAGGAACGAATATCTTGGTCCAGAAGAGGACATGAGCGGATTCGCGAGGAGGTGATACAGGGCGCCTCACGACGGATTGATGGGTGGAAGATGAGGGGCACGCAACAGGTTAAGGGGACCACTTGTGTACTGAAATAGTACGCTTGGGGTTTCAACTGGCAATAAATAATGTCATTACATTATGATATGTATGTCCAAATCCAATACGGTTTTTCGGGGTGGTACAGACGTCTCCGCTGCCGACTCGATATTTATTCAGCAATCACGAAAGAATAACTACTGAATCATCCGCCTGTCCAGTTGGTATTTTCGCAGCTTGGCGTACAGGGTGCTTCGTCCTATCCCCAGCAAGCGCGCGGCTTCGGCCTTGTTCCATCCACATTGCGCAAGCGCTTGCTGCAGGAGCGCTTTCTCGTTCTGACGTATGCTTGTGGTTTGAGGGAGAGCGTTCCGCTTGGCATTTTTGTGCAGCGCGTGCGGGAGATCCTGCGTATCGACTTCATTTCTCTTCGCAAGGACAACCGCGTGTTCCACGGTGTTTTCCAGTTCCCGCACGTTACCGGGCCAATCGTATTCGAGGATGAGCCGCATGGCTTCTAAACTGAAACCATGAATATCCTTTCCCCGTTGGCCCGCAAAGCGACGGAGAAAATGGTTGGCGAGGGTGGGGATGTCATTTCTTCGCTCTCGTAGGGGGGGCAGATGAATCGGTATCACGTTGAGGCGGTAGAACAAGTCCTCGCGAAATTTGCCCTTTTCCACCTCATGTGCGAGCAGCTTGTTGGTGGCTGCGATAACCCGCACATCTACGGTCAAAGTTGCGGAGCCGCCCACACGCTCGAACTGTCTCGTCTGGAGCGCTCGGAGCAGCTTCACTTGCGCCTGGGGCGGGATTTCGCCCACCTCATCAAGAAAAATCGTGCCGCCGTCCGCCAGCTCGAACCGTCCCGCTCGTCGTCGGATGGCGCCGGTGAACGCGCCGCGTTCATGGCCGAAGAGTTCGCTTTCGAGCAGGGTGTCAGGATATGCGGAGCAATTGATGACCACGAACTTCTCCTTTCGTCGGTAGCTCTCCAGGTGAATGGCGCGCGCGACCAATTCCTTTCCTGTCCCGCTTTCGCCTTGGATAAGGGCGGTGGTGTCCGTATTCGCAATATCCGCGATAAGCCTGTACACGAGCTGCATCTTTGGGTCTTTGCCGATCATGCCGCCGAACCCGGTATTCTCTTCCACTTGATTCTGAAAGCGCGCGGCAGCCTCTTGCTGAAGCATTGCCCGCCTGATAACACCGGCGCTTTGCGAGAGCACGAGGCCGGCCCAGTCAATCTCTTTCAGGTCACACACGCAGTCTGCGGGGCACGGGATGACCAACGCGCCTTTGAGGTTGAAATCGTTCAGAATGGAAATAATCATCTGTCGCGCCGGAAAGTCGAATGATTCCGGGACAAGAGGCGGCCTGATCGCAGGCTCTTGGAACAGACGGCTCCCGCCTCCCGCACGATCGAGCGCTGCCATGACGGCCTCAATCCGGTCACGTTCAACGAACATCCGGCACTGAGCGGCAGACATACTATAGAGAGTTTCTCTACTTTCGTTGATCACCAGAAGCGCGGTCTCACCACAACCGAGGATTTGGGCCAGCCTCTTTACCAGGGCTGGGCCTACCTCTCGCAATGTGGGCAATTCCCCTATTTCTCTTGCCAGCTCACAAAAAGCCCTTTGCTGGTCGTGACTACGCTCCAGTTCACGAGTCTTCTTTTCCAGGCGCTCCGTAAAATCCCGTATTCGCCCGACCATGAGATTGAATGACGCAGCGAGGGCCCCCACCTCATCGTTGCCTTTGGCGTCAACCTTTACGTCCCATGCGCCCTCGTCCAATTTCTCGGTGGCATTCACCAGTTCCGCCAGAGGACGTGTGATGCGTCGCACGTACGCGAGGCTGCCGACGAGCCCGACCAGGAGTATGGCCAGGATCAAGAGAATCACTTTCAGCCAAAGTTCAACCAATTGTTTCCGAAAAGGGGCTTCGGAAAACCCGAGCCGAAGCACTCCTCCCCTGCCTTCAAGGATAGGCCACGCGATATCGAGATAATGATCCCCGGCGGTCGCCGCTATTTTCTGAATCCGCCCCTCGCCCGGGCCCGCGGGAGCGTTGGCGCCGATCAGGCCCGCGGGAACACCCCGGGAAAAAGTGTGGGCTAGGATTCTTCCGTCCCGGAGGACAAAAAGGTATGCAATGGACGGATTGCTGCGCAACTGATGGTCCAGCATCTTCTGGAGGCTCACCACGTCGTTGATGAGGACCTTGTCCGCCGCTTCCAGGGCTATGGCGTGAGCGAGGTTCTCGGCCTGAGACGTGAGCGCTCCCAGGAGACTTTGGCCGTACTGCCTGCTCACCAGAAGAGAAATGACGACACCACTCACCAAAACAAGAGCGGTAACGCCAACGATGAGCTTACCTTTAAGGCTCTGCAAATACATGGGATACCGTCGGCGAGAGGTCAAAGTCCGCGCGCAGCTTGCGAATGGAATTGTACCATTCGTCCCTCGGCTCAATGAACCGGTCTATCATCAGTTCTCGCAGGATCTTATGCCCGACCGGGTCCTCGTGCATGGACAAAAGCGCCCCGCGGATCTTTTCCCTTGTGTCGGCCGGCACAAACGATGAAGCAACCACCGGCGGGATTCCATATGGATCTGATTTCCTAATCACCTTGGTTAGGGCGGTAAGTGATGGTGTGGTCCGGGCATAATACTCCCAGATGAGACTATCCACCGCGGCTGCGTCCACGAGGCCTCGTGCCACTGCCATAATTGAGTTGTCATGGCTGTACGTGTAGACGACTTGCTCGAAAAAGGTGTCAGGCTGCTCGCCAAGCGCCCTCAGCCAGTGAAGGGGAACCAGTCTTCCGGTATTGGAGTCCGGGTCGGTGAATGCGAATGTGCGGTGGCGGAGATCGTCCAGTGTGCGGAACGAGCTTGATGCGTTCACGATGAGGTATGATTGATAGAAATGGTTTCCGTTGACCTCCGGAGTGGCAACCAATTGGAGGCCGTGTCGATCTTTTCCGGCCGCGTACGGTCCGGAACAGATGAATGCGATGTCAATGTGGCCGACGCCCAGCAGCTCGTTGATCTCACCGTAAGTCCTGCGCTGAACCAGTTGGACTTCTTTCTGAAGCTTGCGGCCGAGGTAATCGAGGAGTTCGCGATATGCCGCCGCCGTCTCTCTGGGAGAAATCATGGCCGCGACAGCCACCTTCAAAGGCGCCTCCCCAAGGTCGGACGGGGTGGGTCGGCTCACATCCACGGTCACGGAGAAGTCAACGG
>VGSG01000056.1 GCA_016875095.1 Deltaproteobacteria bacterium | reverse complement strand
AGCTGGTCATGGAACCTGAAATGGTCGGCCCCATCAACCGCGAATTTAGCATGGAAGACTACCTGTCAGTCAGAATACTAGCTCTCTTCACGGAGCTGTTCTTCAACAACAATGTTTTTGCGGAGGTAATGCGATTCCTGAGGGAATGCGGATTTGGTAACTACGATTTCATTCGTAAGGTTTCGATGCTTGCCGGGGAGGGATCGAATGGAATTCGCGGACTTGTGGACAGTTTTATTCGCGATACCAAAGGGGAGTTGATGGAGTCTGAGCGGGATCTCTTGGATTTCTACTCTGTTGCCACGAATTTTGAAAGGCTGGCTCGTGGGGAAATTGGAGGAAACGTAATCTTCAAACATAAGGCAATTGCCTTCACCGAATTGCTGGATGAGCTAATCGAACTGGTCGTAAACGCGGTTGGCGTCATGCTTTCGGCCGAGGGTTTCGATTCAAAGCGCTTAGAATACATGACCATGCTGGATTCCTTGGCGAAATTCTCCCAAGGAAAGCTCTTTGACTTATTCGACGACAGGACTGTCGACAAGTGGCTGTGTTTTCAGTCAGACTATGACCTATTAGGATGGATGAGGTCGAATGACAGATTGGATGACGAGAAGTTCAAGAGGCCCACGAGTATTGTCTTCTGGTATCCCGAGAATGCCAAGAGTTTCAAAAGGAGACTTGTGGAACAATACGGTCGTACGGGAGTAGGCCCGAGCAAAATGTTGGCGAAGGTGGTCGGACTTCAATCCTTGTTTCGCACGGCAACGGATTCCCCCACGCAGGAGGATATGGTCGGTCAGGCTATTACGAGAGATTGGTTGATCATAGGGGAAGCCTACGCAAGGAAATAGATATGAGAACCGCGGTCATTCAGTATGTTCACGTTTTGGCTAAACGAGCCCATAAGAACTCGGGGTTTGAAAAATGAATGGTCTTCTGGAGTTTGTTGAAGAACATCTTAATGTATGGTGGCTCCGGCCGGAGTCGGCGCTTTGCGATTCTATCGCATCTTCGGCGGTATCACAGCACGAGATGACTCGACCCTCACTGGATCTTGGCTCCGGAAACGGCATTTTCAGTTTCATCACCGCGGGAGGAAAGTTCACACCCGACTATGATTGGCATCGTAATGTTGATCCGACAGGATTCTCCGAAAACCAGGATATTTATAACACCTGTGTCGAGCCTCCTAGTGAGAGCCGGATCTTGAGAGCGCCTGATTATAAAATTGACTACGCGTTGGATCACAAGCCCAACCTCTTGCGCCAAGCTGCAGGATTGGGCTTGTACGTGGACATTGTGGCCGCCGACGCGAACCATGTCCTGCCTTTTTTCGACGACTCTTTTCAAACGATCTTCTCAAATATCCTGTACTGGCTGGATTCCCCGGAGGTTTCGTTCAAAGAGTTATACCGAATTCTTCGGCCTTCCGGCAGGGCTCTGATCTGTCTGCAAGATCCAAAGTTCAAGGAATATTGCATGAGCTACCAGTGGAAGGAGCGCGAATCCAGGATGCTCCAAATCCTTAACCGCGGCAGAAGCGAAACGAATCTCTGGAGGATTTCTTATACAGAGTTGAAGCAACTGTGCAGGACGGTCGGGTTCAAATTGGTATCACACGAATACTATCTCTCACCATTGACACTTAGGGTATGGGATATTGGCGTGAGGCCGTTGTCAGCCGTGCTCACAAAGATGGTTCAGAAGTTGAGTGATGCCGATCGAGCCGCTATTAAGGAAGAGTGGATCGAAACGATACGTCCGTTTGTTCTTGAACTCGCCGAACTGGACAGAGCGAGCAAGGAGCAAGGTGGTTTTCATTTTGCCGTGCTTGAGAAGCCTTGAGTGATAAAGAGATGCGGGACTGAAGCATCCGTAGGCTGCGGCAAAGATGCGCGGAAAGCAGCACTAGTATTTTGGGTGACCGGATTCAAGGAATTGTGACATGAGGATTAACAAGTCGGATAGAGCCGCGAGCGGGTTTCGGCGGCGTCTGGGTTTCCACCTTCATAGAGGAAAAGGTCACCTGTTACGATATGCGTGGAACAGGGTGAGATGGCACTATTATCCCCGTTTTCGCATGGCAGGCGGATTTCCGGATCACGTCGACGTGGAACTCTCATCTATCTGCAACATGCGATGCCCCATGTGCTACACACTCACCGGTGAGTTCAAAGAACGAGTCCCCGGAATGACGATGGATTTCGATCTCTTCTGCAAGATCGTCGACGACCTGTCCGCGCACCGTGTCTTTTCTATTCGGTTGAGCTGGCGAGGCGAGCCGACGCTGAACCCTCGTTTCGTGGACTGTGTCAGGTATGCGAGAGGCAAGGGAATAAAAGAGATAGCATCACTAACAAACGCGCTCCAGCTTACTCCGGAGATGTTTGAAGCCCTAGTGGATCATCAAATGGACTGGCTGACCATTTCGTTTGACGGCGTCGGAGAGGCGTACGAAAAGATTCGGCGCCCGGCCAAGTACGAGGACATGGTTGAGAAGATCAGAGTGTTCGCGGAGATCAAGAAACGAAAGAGAAGCGTCAAA
This sequence comes from Deltaproteobacteria bacterium, assembly GCA_016875095.1. GTDB lineage: Bacteria > Desulfobacterota > Desulfomonilia > Desulfomonilales > Desulfomonilaceae > VGSG01. Next base: position 25,242 of record VGSG01000056.1, on the reverse strand, counting down.
CCAGCAGTGCGAATTCAAGGAGTCTGGCCTGCCATCGCACACAATCCCGAAGAATTTTTCGCTGTGTTCGAGCCCATTGCAGACGAAGTGAGCGTAAATACACTGCTAGACTATCTCCACAAGGATCGTGAGATCGAATATGTGGAGAACTTCGTTTGCCCGGTGCCATTCCAGCGGCTCGTAATAGGTTCCGACGGTCGAGCCTTCATGTGCATAAACGATGAGTACGGACGACAACCCATTGGTGACGCACGAACTCAGTCGATCGGCCAAATCTGGAACGGCGAACCCATGCGATATGTCCGTCGAATACATGCCGAGCGGAAAGGCAGGCTTGTCTTTGAATCGTGCAATGCCTGCTATCAGCCCAGGAAGACTACGACAGCGGTTTACCGCATAGGCGATCGCGTTATTTGCCTGGATGAACTGGTGAGCCGGCCCCAGGTGGTGGGCCAATAAGTACTGCCATGATCGTGACGATTCACCAACCGGAGCATCTGCCGTGGTTAGGCTTTTTTGACAAAGCTAGTCAGGCAGACGTTCTGGTGCTTCTGGATGACGTCCAGTTCCGTAAGAACTACTTTCAGAATCGCAACCGGATTCTTTCTGCGAACGGTCCCGTATGGTTAACAGTGCCTGTGTTTAGCAAGGGCAAGGGTGACCAGCTTATCAACGAGGTGCGCATTAACAACGACGGCAATCCATTGTGGGGAGAGAAGTGCTGGAAAAGCATGAGCCAGTGTTTGGGAAAGGCCTCTTTTTTTCCTGATCACCGCGAATTTTTCAATAGCCTTTACCAAACCAGGTGGGAACTCCTGGGAGACCTGAACGCGACAGTGATCAGGTACCTCGTGAGCGCCTTGGGTATCGATGCGGAACTGGTTTCGGCCTCCGAGCTGGCCGTGACCGGAGAGCGATCGGAGCGCCTTGTCAATATCTGCGCCAAGCTTGGCGCCACAACCTATCTTTCAGGAGTGTCCGGAAAAGAGTACCTGGATTTGGCTATGTTCGGCAGGAAAGGAATAGAAGTTCGTTTTCAAGAATTCTATCATCCGATATACAAACAGCTTTACAATCCTTTTGTCGCGTGTCTCTCAGTTGTGGATCTCCTGTTTAATTACGGTCCGGATAGTCTGAACGTTATCGGGGGAATCGGCGTGGAGAAGATGAACCAGGTTTTTCTTTGATCCATGAGGAGGTGTGGCTTGAGAGAAGTGAGAATAGAAGATCGGATTGTCGGGCCCGGGCATCCGGTCTTTATTGTGGCCGAGATAGGATATAACTTCAACACGATGGACGAAGCGCGACAATCCATTGACGCTGCGCTCGAATGCGGCGTAAATGCAGTGAAGTTTCAGACCTTCAAGGCTGAGACCGTGACGTCACGCTTGGTGGATTTCCCAGCCGAAGCCGGGGGCTCCAACCAGTTTGAGGAGTTCAAACGGTACGAAATATCGGAAGAGGCTCATCAAGAGTTATTCAAATATGCGCGGGAGCGCGGTCTCATCGCATTTTCGACCCCGAGCCACTACGACGATGTAGAGCTCCTGGAAAGACTGAAGGTCTCCGTGTACAAGATAGGGTCCGATGATCTGACCAATCTTCCGTTCATTGAGCACATTGCGGCCAAAGGCAAACCAATCATTTTTTCCACGGGCATGGGTACCCTTGCCGAGGTGGCAGAGGCGTACGAAACCATATTGAAGACCGGAAACGACCAGATCATCATCCTTTACTGTGTCTCAAATTATCCTGTGTACGACGCTGCGCTCATGGATCTGCGCGTTATTCAGACCTTCGCGGCTACATTCCCTGTTCCGATTGGTTTTTCGGACCACACCACGACTATGAGCGCCTCGCTGGCTGCGGTGGCCCTGGGAGCTTCGGTCATAGAGCGGCATTTTGCCATAGACAAGAAACTTGATGTGCCGGATGCATTCTTTTCCGCGGATCCAGGCGAAATGAAGGCGCTGGCGCATTCAATCCGTGAACTTGAAAAGGCTCTGGGAGACGGGATCAAGCGTCCGGCAAAGTCGGAACTGGAAATGCGATCGGACACACGCAAGAGCGTCATAGCCACGACAAGCATTAGCCAAGGGGAGATCATAACGAAGGAAATGATCATCGTGAAACGGCCCGGCACAGGTATCCCTCCCAAGATGGCTCATCTCGTGATAGGTAGAGCAGCCCGGCAGCCCATCGGTGAAGATGAAGTGATCACATGGGACAAGCTCACTTGATTTCGCGCGCCGATAAACCGCTAATCGCGATACTCGCGGAAGCCTCCCCGCTTATCGGCACCGGTCACGTGGTGGAGGCTTTTACCGTCGCCAGCGAACTTCTGCACAAAGGGATCCCTCTCGAGATTTGGGTGAACAAAGAGACGCCTGAAGCCCTGATCAAGAACGCTCCTTGCGTGGCCCATGTGATCGGAGACTTTTCCACCACAAACCTGCGACGGTTGTCCCTCACCCTGAAGGCGGAAAACTTTCGCCTTGTGGTGACGAATTTTCGCCGGGTCAATATTGAACAAATTGACGAATTACGAAGATCCGGGTGTGTAGTCGCGTGCGTCGACGAGTTGGGAAACACGGATCTCAATTGCGACCTTGTCATCAATGGGTCTATCGTACGGGAATATCATCGGTACAGGTCTCGCAGCGCTAGTATGCGTGTCTACGCGGGTCCTCAGTACATGCTTCTTTCTTCGGAATATCGAGCTTTCAACAGCCAAAGTAGAGCAATAGGGAAGAAGATCAATCATGTCGTCGTCGCGATGGGAGGCGCCGATCGCTCGGCAACTACGGCGAAAATCGTACTTGCGCTGGCAGACCGCTACAATAGCATTCGGAAGCATGTAGTGCTCGGTCCGGGATTTGCCGATCACGAAAGTATTGATGCGCTAATAGCCAGGAGCGGAGGTTCGAACTGGTTCGTGTACCGTGGCCTGCCATCTCTGGCAGCTCTCCTTGCCCAGGCGGATGTGGCTTTCAGCGCCGGTGGAAATACGCTGTACGAGCTTGCCTGCGTAGGCACGCCGACCATTGTCCTTTACGAAGACGAGCATGAACGAGCGCAGGCTCTTACTTTTCAATCAAGGGGATTCGGCCTGTGCTTGGGTAAGGGAGCCGAGGTCAAACCCGGGGCATTACTCGAAGCCCTGCAGAGCTTGGAGCGGTTGGAGGAGCGTCAGAACCACGCACGCGCGGGTATGGCCCTGATCGATGGCCGGGGAGCCGAGAGGATTGTCACTTTGTTGCTGGAGTTCATCGTCAATGAGAATACCACAGTCAAAGCCCTTGTTGACGAAGGATGATTTCGATTACATCGATCAAATTCTTCGAACCCATCAAGTGGCTGAGGGTCCACAGGTGGAGGCCCTGGAGAAGGCCTTCTGTCTATTCCTGAGGGTTCAGCACGCGATCGCTGTTTCCACGGGAACGGCCGGCATTCATCTCGCTTTGATGGCTTTGGGCATGGGACCGGGGGACGAGGTAATTGTCCCCTCCTACGTGTGCGCGAACGTTCTGAATGCTATCCATCAAACCGGGGCCGAACCATCGCTGGTAGACATCGATTTGGCCCATTTCAACCCGGCGCCGGACATAATCCGGTCTGCGATCACCCCCAAGACCAGGGCTGTGATTGTTACCCATACGTTTGGCTTCCCAGCGGACCTCCAGCCGATTATCGATATGGGCATTCCCGTGATCGAAGATTGCGCGCAGTCGCTAGGAGCGAGATACGACGATCATCCGGTCGGTTCTTTGGGGCGATTGTCGGTCTTTTCCTTTCACGCCACAAAAATAATTTGCTCCGGCGAAGGCGGAATTGTTTGCACCAACGACAAAGCGTTAGCGGACACGCTGAGAGACCTTAACACGCCCGACATGCGGTCTTCTTACAAGGTTCGGTGCAATTATCGAATGAGCGATCTGACGGCAGGTCTTGCTCTGAGCCAATTTCAGAAGCTTCAATCTTTCGTTCAGAGACGCCGGGAAATAGCCCGTCGCTATGACGAAGTGTCGTTGAAATTCGGGATGAGCACTCAACTAGCCATCCCTAACTCTGTCCCAGTATACTACCGATACGTCATTTTATCTGACCACGCGGATTCTCTGATTCGAGAAACGAGGGGCGCCGGCATATTCTGCGATCGCCCTGTGTACTGCCCAGGGCATCGGTATCTCAAACTGAACCCTCATCCGAAATTCACTGGGACTGAGGCCGTGTGGCGCGATGGAGTTTCGGTGCCCATTTGGCCTGGACTTTCTGACCGTGAAGTGTCATATATTATTTCCGTTTTAGGCGAGACGCTTGAACGGATCGCTTGATTTCGTGAAAAGATCCTTTCCGGATGGTCTGTCGGCTCATGACCAAGGTTCTGATCATAGCGGCCCACATGGATGACGAAGTGCTCGGATGCGGCGGAACCATTACGCGACACGTGAGAGCGGGAGATCGCGTGACAGTCTGCATTGTTTGCAAACGAGCTTATAATCACCAGTTTGTTCCCGGACTGGTCGAAGAGGAGCGAGCGGCCGCGAAAAAGGCCGCGCAAATCCTTGGATATGAAGATATTCGTTTCCTAGACCTGCGCGATGAACTCCTGGATGAGCGCCTGCTCGATGTAATAGTGCCTCTCGAGGAATGTGTGGACGATTTGAAGCCCTCAGTCGTATACACCCATCATCGGGGAGACTGCAATCAGGATCACCAGGCAGTCTTTCGCGCATCGCTTGTGGCTTGCCGGGTCTTTTCCAAACATAAGGTCAGACGGTTTCTGTGCTATGAGGTCCCGTCTTCTACGGAAATAGCACCTCCGTTCCCGGAGTATGCTTTTCAGCCGAACTATTACGTGAACATCCAAGAGTGGCTGGACGTGAAGGTTGAGGCGCTCAGGGCCTACTCCCGCGAGCTGCGAGAATTTCCGCATCCCAGGTCCGCGAAGGGGATCAGGGCATTGGCGGAAAAGCGAGGGATGGAAATCGGTTTACCCGCAGCGGAGGCTTTTATGTTAATGAGGGATGAATGGGCCTAGCCTCCTGTATGGATACAGCCGCCCGGCATTCCGCGGGACGCGAACTCTCCATTCGACCGCGCATATTGCTCCCGCGGTAATAGTTGCTCCAAGCAGTGTGACGCGCGATGGATCATGAACTCGTCCTTACTGGAGCGCCGGAATTGTGGCCCCGGGATGAGAAGGCAGCTCTCTACCTGGGTCCTTGGTGCTTTATCCGCAACCCGAAGAGGTCTTTCGATGAGCATGTGCATTTCAATCTGGCGCCTTCTCCATGGTCGCGACCGGAGCAGCTCTTAGATGCCCTCCGAGAGATAGACCAACTGTACGACAGGTTGCTGCCGCCTTTCGCTGACCTCATGAACCGTCTGCACCGCGTAAATCACAGCACGCGTTTTTGGAATATTGTTTGTGTCAGTTGGCTGCATCATTGGTTGAGCGTTTGCTACGAGCGCTACCAGCGTCTCAGTCTCGTCGGCGAGGCCTGGTCGGGACCGCAACCGCTCCAGGTCAAGATCGTCGATTCCGGGTCATTGAGGCCGAAGGATTGGCGCGAGTACGCTTTTTGCACTTCCCAAGACCATGTGTACAACCTTCAATTAATGTCCGAAATAATACGGGAATCCCAAAGGTTCGAGTTTCTTCAGCCCACTTACGTCCAGGCTCCTCCCCGTGCAGATGGACAGGCCGCGCGGCTTCCAGGGAATCACTCACCGGAAAGACTCTCCGCACGATTGAAACAGATAGCCCGCAAACGTCTAGCGCAAGTAGCATCATTTGTAGATGACAGCATGGCCTTCCGGTGCCGTTTGGGCTCGGTGTATGGTCTCTCAACCCTTGACAGGCTTATCCTGCCGTTTCTCGTAGATCCAATGGCCTTGCTCCGGGCGAGGAAGCGGAAAGGTTCCATAATCGGGCAACACCCTGACCTCGCCCGATACGATGAATTGCCTCTTGAATTCCATCCACGGAACAACTTTGAGGTAGTCGTTGGCAAAATGCTCAAGGCTCACGTGCCCCGGACCATACTCGAGTACGTTCCGTGTCCGGAACCTGGGGAGAACTATCCTAAGCTATGGATTGGACATGAGCTGTATGGGAACTTTCGTGGTTACGAGATCGCCCATACTGTGGAGAAAGGCGGCAAGTGGATGAGCGCGCAGCACGGGGGCGGGTATGGCCAGTCGCTCTGCTTTTCCGTGGGCAAGATAGAATACCAGACCTCGGATGGCTTCATCACATGGGGTTGGTCACATCGCCACATATACTCATCATCATTTCAGCCTTTGCCTTCGCCCATGCTCTCGAAACTGCCCAAGCAACGCCCACTGGGAGAAAGCCTCCTGTTCGTTGGCACAGGTATAATGCCCTACTTCTATCGATTTCATTCCTTGCTACAACCTGAAGATATTTGGGAATATCTTCACTGGAAGACTCGCTTTGTGCAATCTTTACCGCCTGGAATAAAAGACACCCTAACGTACCGGCCCTACTATGACGACTTCGGAATCGATCACATTACTCCAGTAAAACGGTTCGCCCCCTCTTGCCGGATACTCAGTGAGGGAAGCCTCATCGATGGATTCTTGAACGCCCGCGTGGCAGTCATCGATCATTTGGCAACATCGCCGGCGGAGGCCTTCGTGGTGGAGGCGCCGACCATTCTCTTCTGGGCTCCTGATTGGGCTGCACCGGACCCGGCTTTTGCCTCGATTCTAGAAATGCTGGAAGCAGCGGAAATCTTGTTTCATTCTCCGGAGGCAGCCGCCGCGAAGGTGGCCGCGATGTGGGATGACCCTCTTGACTGGTGGAACAGCAGCATCGTAAGAGAGGCACGGGAGACCTTCCGGAAACACCACGCGCTCACCAGTCGTAATTGGCGGAGAGAGTGGATTCGTTTCATGAAAAGAGAATTGAGCGATCTCACTGATGCGCGCCCACGTCGTCGGGGCGCCGGATGAGAGGTTGCCTTCGCCCGGCCACACGAAACGGAGATCGAAGCAAATGATTTTGGGAATTACGCCGGCTCGGGGCGGAAGCAAAGGCTTACCGAGAAAAAACATACGTCACCTACTGGGAAAGCCGCTCCTCGCGTGGACCATCGAAGCCGCCCACGCCTCGAGGCTTCTCGATATGTACGTGGTTTCTACGGAAGATCCTGAGATCGGCGCGGTGGCTCGCCAATGGGGCGCGGATGTGGTTGACCGACCGATGGAGCTCGCTACAGACGAAGCGACCACGCTCAGCGTGCTTCAGCATGTGCTCGAAGAAACGTGGGCGGATGTGCTGGTTCTCCTTCAGGCAACATGCCCAATACGTGATCCCAACCTTATCGACGATTGTATAGAGCGATTCCTCAAGACCGAAGCCGACTCTCTTGCCACCGGCTTCATCTGCAAATACGTCGAGTATGGCAAGAGTGAGTTGAGGCGTCAAGACATCCAGGGGTTCTTTTACGACGACGGCAACGTCTACATCATGCGCGGGGACCTTATTAAGGCCGGTGATCGTTACGGCCATCGCATCGAACGCATGATAATCAGTCGAGAACAAAACGTCGATATTGATGATGAGTTCGATTTCTGGTTGGCTGAACAAATTCTAGAACGGCGAGAGCAGTCGAGGCGGGCCCGCGACGAAAAAGAGATCAAGTGAAAGTGGAAACATATTCGCCCGATTTCTACCCTCGTGCCCGACAACAGCGCCTTCAAGCGCATTTGACCAATACGATCTTGCAGAACATTCCTAACAGATCCATCCACCGCTTGAAAAGCCCTTCCATCAATGTAAGAGTTCTGAATGCGGCGCCCGGAACGAGAGATCTGAACGACACTCCTCCGGCGACAATGTATCGGAAGGGCATGAACACCTCAAGGGTTTGTATCCTCCACTCGGGGAATTGTTGCTCAAAGAGATCCCGATCCCTGTGAAACAATATCCAGGGCAAGGCTTCATTCGCTCCCGACAAGGGCCCTGTGGAAGTGAATTCCCAATCGGTCGCGTTCGGATCGAACGGCTCGTGGTGGAGGTTCCTGAAGACCCACGCGGACCAAGGAGTCACCCACGGTTCGATCAGCAAGACCCTGCCGTCCTTGCGCACGCACCGCATCGCCTCATGAAAGAAACAAGGACTCCGTGATAGATGGTGCAATACGTTGACCATAGCGATTGCCCTGAGACTATTGCTCTTGAAGGGCAAATAGTGAGCGTCGAGGGCAACGGCCACATTCGGAAGGGAGAACACATCGGAAGTAATTACGTCCGCCACGATTTCCGAAAGAAAACCACCCCCCGATCCCAGCTCTAAGACCGGTTCGTCTCCGGCGGGAAGGGATTTGACGATCCAGTGATACCATTCAAGATATATTTTGTGTAGAAACGCCTTCTCTTTGATGATCCTTCGCCGTAATAGCGTGGATCGAGCCTCATCGATATCAAGTCCCCGCGTCAAGGGGTGCGCAAGCAATGACGAGAGTAATTTCATGCAAGACGCTCCCGGGACCCCGAAGCCTCAGAGAGATCGTTTTCGCGAAATCCGGGACCGCCTCTCTGAGAGAACCCCCTTCATCACCGACATGGCCGCGCTCAAGAGCCATTTTGCCTCACTGAAGGACCGGATCTTGAAAATCAGCCTCAGCTTCTTCTTCAGATTGTAGAACTCCGCGTAAGCTCTTCGATAACGGTCGAGCGCCACTTGTTCGGTAAGGCCGCCGTATTCGTAGAACACGCGGCCCCCATAGAAGCCGGCATCAATATTGCGCGAGGTGTCTATGAGGAATCGGCCTTTTTCCTGAACCAGTCTATAGAGGTCAGTGCCGACGAATGGGATGGCCATGCAGAAATTGGCCACATCCAAGTCAAGCTTTCTGGCGTAATCAAGCGTCTTGCGGAAAGCCTCATCGGTTTCGCCCGGCAATCCGATTATGAAGAACCCAAAGACCGCAATCCCATGCTTTTTGGCCCAGCGCACCGTCTTCTCGATTTGGGCGAGGTTGCTCTCTTTGTGGCAGAGCTTCAATACCTCTTCGTCGGCCGATTCTATGCCGAGCCCCAATTTAGTCACACCCGCATGCTTCATCTTCACGATGAGGTCTTCTTCCAGCAGTTCAGCGCGGATCCCGCTCTGAAGGTTCAGCGCCAACTTACCTCCGTACGCCGAAATGAGACCGTCCAGGATTTCATCCATCCTCTTCAGGTTCAGAGAAAAGTTATCGTCCAGGATATCGATTTGACGGGCCCCATATTTTCGGTGGAGCAGATCGATTTCTTCAAGAACGTTGGCGGCGCTGCGGAAGGTGACACGCCTCCCGAAGACGTCTTTGCTGCAAAAGCCGCAGCCGTAAGGGCATCCCCGCGTGGTAATGATCGGCGCAGAGGGAGGCTTGACCGCTCGCGACCGGTACATCTTGAGCGGCGGTAAAAGGTGGAAGGCAGGGAAGGGGAGCCGGTCAAGGTCTTTGATCCTCTCCGCGGGACTGCCAACGATCGCCGCTCCGTTCGGCCCACGATAGACAGCGCCGGGAACTTTGTCATCAAAGGCTGCGGCCCCAGCGGCAAGGTTTTCCATAATCCGGACGATTGCGAATTCCGCTTCACCTCTGACAAGCCCGTCGCAGCCGAAGTCTTCAAGGACAATATCGGGCACCGAAGTAGGCGCCGGGCCTCCCACCACAACCGTGGCCCTCGGATTGCGCGACTTCACTGCACGGGCAATCTCCCGAGAGGCATCGTAAGTGAAAGAATTGACACTTATCCCGACCAACGAGGCGCTCTTGGGTATGCGATCCATCACGTGCGTCGGTGAGAGGCCCAGAAGATAAGCATCCACGATTGAACACGAAAAACCACTCTTTTCCAGCATGGCCGCAAGATAGCCCGCGCCCAGCGGAGGAAGGATCGTGGCATCGTTGAGCCCGCTACCACCCGGATTGGGACTAACGAAAACGGCCGTGGGTTTGTCTTGTCTCACGAAGTTCGAGCTTCCTCATCGGAGCGTTTCAGACAAACTTAACTCTTCTTGCCGCAAGGACAACCATCTTAAGAAGCAGCCACCCGTGCCGCCAGCGCTGGATGTTGGTCTCGCCGTACGTGCGGCGCCGATAGCGCACCGGCAGGTCCAGGAGTTTTAATGAAAGCTTGGCGGCCCCGAAAAGGAGATCAAAATCCCCAAATGGATCGAAGCGGGCGAAGAACGCCTTGTCGGCCGCAATACGCTCATAGTCTCTCTTCCACAGCGCTTTCGTTCCGCAGAGCGTGTCCTTGATAGGCTGCCCCAGGAGCCAGGAAAAGGCCAAACTGAAAAAACGGTTGCCCACAATATTACAGAATTGCATCGCCTTGCCTTCCATCGGATAGACCAGTCGCACCCCGTTGATGAATTCTCCCCGACCCGAAACGAGGGCCTGGTGGAAGCGGGGCAGGTCCGACGGAGGAACCGTCAAGTCCGCATCCAGAATCATAAGAATGTCATGTTGAGCGCGGGAAAACCCGAGCCTCACCGCATCGCCTTTTCCTTTTCCGGTTTGCTTGAGAACTTGGCAGGTCCGTTCCGGATGAGCCTTCACCGCCTCTTGAATGGCCGCGTACGTATTATCCGTGGAATGGCCTTCCACGAAAATCAGCTCGGTCTGAGCCCCCATTTCCGGAACGCCGGCAATGATACGTTCAATGTTGCCTTCCTCGTTCCGAGCGGGTATCACGACTGAAACGCTATCACTTCTTGAAGAGCGGCCGGCGGACGGTCGCACGCGAGCCACCAGCACATGTGTCAGGGCAAACCATCGGAACGGCGCAAACTTTACCAGATAGCGGTTGCATAACCGGGCAAACAGAGGGATGTTGAGGGGCAACAAGATTTCAGTCGACTTCCTCAACACTTCCAGATCGGCTAGTGAGAGCAGATTGGTGATGTCTTCAACGGTCAACCAATTCTGCGGCAGCAGAGGAGTCGCGAGACCCAGAGCCCGCGCCAAGGTCAACTGCGGTTGCCACACACGACTGTATGAGTTGAGGATGATCCGCGTGTGAGGAGCGCACCAGGTCTTGATCTTCTCGAACACCTGCTGCACGTCCCACAGGTCGTTCACCACGTCGGAGAGGATGATCGTGTCAAACGTGCCCTTAAGATCCGCGTCATGGATGTCGGAGTGGAAGAAATCGAGCTTCGGGTATCTCTCTTGGGCCCGATAAACCATTTGGCCGGAAAAATCCACTCCCACACCTTCAGAGGGGGAGACCGCGGCCAAAAGGTCACCTGTGGCGCAGCCTACTTCCAGCACTCTCTGTCCTGGCGGCGCCAGGTCCCGGTATATCTCTTCAAGTCTTCGATGGTAGTAATTACCCCAAGTGGGCCTAGGTCTGAGAGCCACAGCGTCCCAATGAGCGATACGCTTGAGGGTGTATTCTGTTCGGCTCGTATCATGGGAATGTGGGGTAGACGTCATTAGCAATGAATTCCCATCGGCGCGCGGGGGCGCCAAAAGTTGAGACACTCAGTCGGCCGGCCTGAGAAACGGCGTCGGCCGACCGTGATCCTCACGCCTCACCCAGATTGCCGCGCCATCATAAGTAATTGGCCGGATAACAAGCGATGGCCGTAGCGGGTAATCGACGCTGCACGGAGCGAGTATCGGAATCGGCCGGGCGATGTTGCGCCATATCCGCTTTTATTCTAGCGGCGGGCTTAGCGCCAAGTCAAGATACGCGCCACGGCTTCTCTTGAGCCGGCCGACACGCGGTATCATTGGTTCGCAGTGGACAGGTTAAGATTGATCACCCGCGCAAAGATCAGTCCCATTGAGAAAACTTTGAAGAACGTGAGGCGTTCCTGGAAAAACGCCATGCCGATTGCCGCTGTGAGCGCGGGTTCCAAGCCAGGTCAGATCGCACGGGCGAGGCAAGTTGCCTATTGAGGGCTTCTAACGGTTAGAACCGGGCATTTTGCGGTTCTCACCACGTTCTCTGCCGTGCTTCCCAGGATGAGATGCCGTATGCCGGTCCAGCCGTGTGTTCCCATGACGATGACGTCCACCGATTGGTCCTCGGCGAACCGGACAATCTCTTCCGCCGGGGCGCCGGTGAGGAGAAAAGTGTGCGCCGATGGCAGCTTCTTGCGGCATTCGGCCGCGATGCCTTCCAATTCCGTTTGGGCCCCTTCCTGGATGTTACGTTCCAGGAGAGCCAGATCGACGGGGAGCTGGTTTTCGAAAGAGGGGTAACCCAGAAGCCGAGAATTCACCACATGTACGATGAGTAATTCCGCGCCGAAGGCTTTGGCGAATTCAACCGCCTTGGATCGAGCGGGCACGGAATTCTCAGAGAAATCGGCGCAAAACAGGATCTTTTTCATGGCCATGGCAGGACCCACCTCTTGAGAGATTCCTCACGTTATTCTACTCGTTCCGATTCCGCAAATTCTTCCCTTGCGCCTTCTCGGTGATCCACCAGATACAGGAGTGTGCCTTTCGTCTTGAGCTCTTCGATCATCTTTGGCGCCTGGCCACGATCCAGATTGTACGCGCGAATGTACACAAGTCGATGTCCCGGCGCCGCTCTCTCATACGACGAAAGTACGCTTACCAGTCGTCCGCCGTAATTTCGTATCACATCGGTAAGTTGCTTAATCGACCCGGGACCATCGACAATGCTGAATGCCAGTTGAAGCCCCCGTTTTTCGAACCCCGTCAAAGAAAGGAGCGCCCGATAGATATCCCTTTGGCCGATGACGCCAGCCAGTCTGCCTCCTTTGTCCATCACCGGCGCGCCTGATATCTTGTGATGCAACAGCAACGCGGCGGTTTCCTCCAGGGTGAAGTCCGGCGGCACGGTAATGGGGTTCTTGGTCATGATTTCTTCGCACTTGATCTTGGCGATGAGATACGCCAGTTCGTGCATATCCAGCGATGTGGCGTCCGAGGCTGAAGCTCTCTTGAGGTCGCGATCCGTGATGACCCCAACCAGCTTCCCGTCTTTCAGAACGGGCAGCAACTGCAAGAAATACTCTTTCATCCGATTGATCGCCTCTTGCATGGAGTCACCGACGTTTACTGTGATGACGGCTTTTCTCATCCAGTACTTCACGAGCATGGTCTCTCTCCTGTTGTTCGGTCCCGGCTCCCATCAGGCCGCCTAACCCGTGGTATCCAGTCGCCTTTCCACCTCGCATAGATCCGTTCCCGCCTCCCGGCTGACGGAAAAGCCCAGTTTCTCAGCCAAGGAGAGGGCTCTGCCGTTATCCCGCGCGATCAATCCCTCCACCCGTCTCATCCCAAGTTCGGCCGCATACCGAATGCAGTCTTCCACCAGGATTCTCCCTAACCCTAGTCCCTGTCGGTCATCCGCGACAACCACCGCCAGCTCTCCGTCAGTTGCGCCGGTATGGCGCATGATCCTGCCTACCCCTTCTATATGAACGCTCTCTTCGTTTCCCCGAGTGGCGACCAGCGCGACGTCCCGATCGTACTCAATGACCGTGAAGTATTTCACCCACTGATTTGGGAGGGCCTTCAAGTGGGCCAGGAACCGAAAGAAGACGGTCTGAGGGGATAATGCTTCGAAGAACCTCACCAGAAGTGGCGCATCCTCGGGTTTTATGGCCCGGATGGTGACCGAAGACCCATCGGCGAGAAAAACCTTTCTCGTAAAATGGTCAGGGTAGGACGCACCAAAGCGGGCAAAAGGATCCGGAATACCAAGGTGATCCCCACGGGTTTCTTCGTGCGATCCGGTCCTTTTGTCGACGACATCCTTCACAGCTTCTCACCGTCGGCGTGGCGTTTCGAGCTCTTTCACTCAGGATTGACCGACCGCGTCCTCCGTGGGGATGCGAGCGCCCAGATCGAGTAACGTTTGCGCCATTTTCTCGAGGTACTCGTTGATCAATCGGAACGAATCCAAGATGTCCCGGTACACAGGTGATGCTTCTACCGCACAAAAACCTGCTTCCAGACGATCCCAATGTGTGATCTTGAAATCCTCCACCATTTGCCGGAGCTTGTGACCCTGAGAGAGGATGTGTTCCAGCAGTATCCTATTGGGCGTTCTGAAGGCGTCTCGCAAGTTCGTCATCATGTCCGTTAGGACGGCAAAGAGCTGATCGAGCTCTGCGTGAGCTTTTTCACTGAATGGAATATGGTCTCTGGCCTTTATCCGGCAACATCTCAGCATGCTCTCCAACAGGTCTCCGATCCGCTCCAAACGATAGGGGAAACGGATCACCCCCTTGAGGAGCTCTCCACGGACCTTGGAAGAAACCAGATCCCTTGTGAGCACCTTTTCCTGTCGGTGGATTGCCTCCGCCAGAGTCTGACATTGCTGCGCGAGCGGTTCCGGACAAGTGACCACGCACTTGGATAGGATACGGGTCATTTCAATTTCTTTGCTGATCATGATGAGTAGACCCTCTTCCAGGCTCACCGACTCGGCGTATGGTTTCTTATAGTAATCCTCAAGTCTTGTGACTTCCGTGTCCAATTTCGGGCTCATCATCCGAAACGGATTCGCGAAGATGCCCTTTTCTCTCATGATGTCTCCTCCCGGTGCGCTGATATCCGACTTTTCAGATTGTCCACTCCCTCACTAGGTCTCCAGAGAGGAGTCTCCGTTCCCTCTCACGGCCATAGTCGTTTTCATGGGGATGAGATATCACACGCCTGGATCGGGGGATTGACCGCAATACCCGTCGGCGGTTCCTGCTGCCTCCAATCAGAGCATGTTTCGGAGTGATGACCTGTGGTCGATCTCACTCCGTCCCCCCTATCGGGTCCGCATCACGTCCACGTGTCTCGTCTCGTCCGCTCTGATTGGCCTCTTCGCGCCTCCCCAATTTTCATCCAGGCGTGTGAAAACGTCGGGACAGACGTCCCGTCAATCAAGCTTTATGGACCGGGCTTTCTTCCCGGCGCCTCGGCCCTGAGAAGCTAAACAAGGTTCCTGATCTTCTCTCTTACCGCAATGAGCAGACCTGCTGCGGCAAGCACGCTTCGCTCTTCCGCGCCATCCGCATGTTCCGCGAGAAATTGCGCATAAGCATGTTCCGGGCCAAGCAGTTGACTCACGCACTCCGACACCTTCTCTCGCCATAGGAGAAATGTGTGTCGATCAAAATCGCTGTTGAGAACATCCCACCCGGCCTCGATCAGTTCGTCAATCATCGGCCTCATCGGCATGAATCGACTCCCTGGCGAACGAGGAGTTCTCTCTCCGGCGCTAACCGTATCCGTGCCGGATGTCGGCCGTATCGCGTCCCCCGTCGTGCTCGTCATGGAGCATTTTTCGTGCCAGATCGCCGTGAGGATGCTTGGGAAAACAAACACCCACACCTACCTATGCGCTAACTGGCCGTTTTAGAGGGCTTTTCGCTGCTGTGAGAGGTGGAAGGCCGCGGTTTAGTCCCGTTGTTGGCGAATCATCCACAACGCATTAATATTAAAAAGGATGTTTTGGGAAATATCGTGTTGGGCCTGGTTTCGGCCATAGCATGCCCCGACCGCACATCCTCAACACGAATCACCGGGTGATGAGCGAAAATGAGACGTTTCTGAGATGTTACCAGGAAGTCAGGAGGTTAACGAGAGATGGTTGTCAAAAAAGCGCACGCGATCTCAAGCCACTGTCTCATCTTCGCCCGCGATCCCGTATGCCTTCATGTGACGGTAAAAAGTATACCGCGACACTCCAAGTAATCGCGCAGCCCCTGTCTTGCTGCCATCCGTTCGACGAAGGGCTTCCTCACAGAGCAATTTTGCCACATCGTCCGTTACTTCATTGAGCCTGCGCTTCGTGGGAAATCGGACCACGTACGACCAGTCTTCCGAGCCCGGGTTGGGGCGGGGCAGCCCTATGTCGAATCCGCTCTTGTCCCAGAGCATCAGAGCCCGCTCCAGCACGTTTCGCAGCTCCCGGACGTTTCCCGGCCAATAATACTGTGTCAGGCGGCTCATACCTTGAGGATCGATCACCGGCAGTTCAGGGAGCTGCATATCCGCGGCGAGGCTTGACATGATCTCTTCGACGATCACCGGGATGTCCTCTGTGCGGTCCCGAAGCGGAGGAATGTGTATGGTGAACACGTTCAGGCGATAGAAGAGAGCCTCCAGGAAACGCTTTTCCGACACCTCTTCCTGTAAATTACGATTGGTGGCGGCGATAAGCCGAGCATTCACATGGATGCTCTTTTCGCCGCCCACTCGAAGGAATGACTTGGTGTCGAGAAACGTGAGCAGCTTGGACTGAAGCGGCAACGATAGCTCTCCGATTTCATTCAGGAGCAGAGTCCCGCCTTCCGCAAGCTCGAGCAGACCTCTCTTTCGACCCCGCGTCCCGGTGAACGCGCCCGGCTCATGCCCGAAAAGTTCTGACTCGGCTAGTTCTCCGGGGACCGCCGCGCAATTTATGGCAAAGAACGGTCCGCTGGCGCGTCGTGAGTGATCGTGGATCCAGCGGGCGAGGTAATCCTTGCCACTGCCGCTCTCTCCCAGCAGGAGCACCAGGCTGTTGGTGGCCGCGGCCTGCCTGGCCTGCTGCATGGTTTCTCGCATGGTTTTGGACGGGAAGTCTTCAATCTTCACCGGGGCCACAGGAGCGGCCTTTTTCCGTTCGGTAATGTTCCGGGAGATTCCGCACAGGCCTATGATCTCCCCTCTCGGATCCCGGAGTGGCACCAGAGTATCGTGGAAGACGAGTTCCACACCCCTCACCGGTCTCGTGTGTTCTTCCTCGATCGATTCCCCGCTCAGCACCCTCAGGTCCACCTCCCTGATATGTTCCGCGGCCTCTTCCCCAAAGATGAACTCCGCGTCTTTTCCCAGGAGTTCCCAGACACGCACCCCGGTCAGAGACGCCATGGCCGAGTTGACGTGGGTGTACCTGAGGTTGCGATCCTTAATAAATATGCAATCCTGCGCGCTCTCGATGACGGCTCGAAAGCGCTCTTCACTCCTGCGCAGAGCTTCTTCCGCGCGGCGGTGCTCGGCTCGCATCTCAGCTTCCCGGATCTCACGTTGGATGGCCGGCGCCAGCCGGGCCAGCTTATCCTTCATAATGTAATCGTGCGCGCCCGCCTTCATCATTTCCACCGCGGCTTCTTCGCCGATCTTCCCCGAGACTAGTATGAACGGAAGATCCAGGCCCAGTTCCTTCACCAACTCCAAGGCCGCGGGTCCGCTGAATCGCGGCATCGCGTAGTCTGCGATACACACGTCCCATGAGTCGGTCCGCAGCGCTTCTTGCATGGCCTGGGATGTTTCGACGCGTTTCCAGATCGGCTTGTGCCCCGCAAGCTCCAGTTCACTTGCGATCAGAAAAGCGTCGTCTT
This sequence comes from Deltaproteobacteria bacterium, assembly GCA_016875095.1. GTDB lineage: Bacteria > Desulfobacterota > Desulfomonilia > Desulfomonilales > Desulfomonilaceae > VGSG01. Next base: position 7,909 of record VGSG01000056.1, on the reverse strand, counting down.
CGGAGTCTTCCACAATCAGAACTTTGAGAGCTGTAGCCATCAACACCTTCTCTTGGTGACCCTCTTGACGGTAAATCGAGGGCTGGATCGAACCGGATTCCTTGGAGGGCCGGATCAGCTTCCCGGGGGCGGCTCATTGAGAACCAACCAATACAATCCCAGTTGCCGAACCGCCTCTACGAATTCCCCAAAATCCACCGGTTTGCGAATGTACGAGTTTGCGCCTAGCGCATAGCTCTGGACCACATCTTCTTCTTCTTTTGACGAGGTCAAAACGATCACGGGAATCAGCCTGGATCGTGGGTCCGCGCGAAGGCGGCGCAAGCATTCGAGCCCGTCGATTTTGGGCAACTTCAAATCCAGGAGCACGAGAACGGGGCTGTCCGAAACGTCGCGCCCATGATAAACACCTCTGCCGAAAAGGTAGTCCAGAGCTTCCGACCCGTCATGGACCACCACCACTTTGTTTCCGATGTTGTTCTCTTTGAGCGCAAGGAGGGTCAATTCTTCGTCATCAGGGTTATCTTCCACTAACAGCACGATGCCATCACTCATGATTGCGCCCCTCGCGGCAAGGTAAAATAGAACGCCGAGCCCTGGGCCTCCACGCCTTCCGCCCAGACGCGACCACCGTGACGGTGTATGACACGCTGGACAATGGCCAATCCGATGCCCGTGCCGGGGAAGTCAGTGGCGCTGTGCAGACGCTGAAACGCGCCGAAGAGCTTCTCCACGTAGGCCATGTCAAATCCTGCGCCGTTATCCCGCACGCAGTATACGACTTGGCCGTCCTGCTCCATCGCCCCGAACTCGATGCGGGCCGTGGGTTTACCTGATGTGAACTTCCACGCGTTGGCCAACAGGTTTTCCAGGGCAACCCGGAGCAAGCGTTGATCGCCCTGGGCGTGGAGCCCGTCCTCGACAGTGAGCTCCACGTCTCGCTCGGGATTTGCCAGGCTCAGTTCGTCAGCAATCTCCCTCACCATCGCGGAAAGGTCTACCGGCCCAATTGACATCTCGTTCCGTGTCAGACGAGACAGTTGGAGCAGGTCGTCAATGAGGCGCCCCATGCGTTGTGTCGACGCCCGCACGCGAAACAGGTAGTCCCGCGCTTGAGCGTCCACCGAATCTTGGCCCCTCTCCAGGAGCAAGCGGCTAAAGCCGTCTATTGCTCTCAGCGGCGCCCGCAGATCGTGCGACACGGAGTACGAAAAGGCCTCCAGTTCCTTATTCGCCAACTGCAACTGGGCGGTTCGCTCCGCAACGCGACGCTCCAGTTCGGCGTTGAGGCGCCGGACCGTCTCAAAAAGCCGCGCATTCGCTATGGCTACTGCTGCCCGGTCCGCTATGTACTGGAGAAGGGCCTGATCTTCACCGTTAAAAGGGATGCCCGGCTTGTCGCGCACCATGGTGAGTGTGCCGATGACCTGCTCTTCCGCCCGCAGGGGCGCAATGAGCAGGCTGCGAACAGAAAAATGCTCCAGGAAATCGTCGTACAGACGAGGGGCCAGATCTCTCAGAAACTCCCTTGAAATGATCGGGGCAAGCATCCCTCGCCCGCTGTTTACCACTTCACCCAAGGCATCCTTGTCGGAAGAGAGCCGGACCGGTGATAAGAGCTCGCGGAGATGAAGCCTTGTGGACGGGTCTCGATGATACGTGGCCACGGGATTAAGCTGGGCCTTGTCGTCTGACAGGACATGGATCACACAGAAGGCGCCCAAAAGATCTGTTGCGCGGCGGGCCACATATTTGAGCAGAGGTCCGTAATTCAAACCGGTCCGCGCGAATGCCTCGGAAATCTCCGCGAGCAATTGCGCTCGAACCGCATTCTGCCGCAATTGCTCCTCCGCGGCCTTGCGTTCGGTAATGTTAAGCAGAATGGCCACGATACCCATGACCTCGCCGCGCGCGCCCCAGAGCGGCGCGGTCGAAATGCTGATAGTGAGCTTAGAGCCGTCTTCCTTGCGCCAGGTGATCTCTTCTCCCTCCAATGATTCGCCGGTCAGGATTCGAGACCAGAGCTGGCGTCCCTGATCTGTTTCTTGATCGTGCAGCAACGGCAGGGGGCGGCCTACAATACCCTCTTCCTTCCAGTCGAACACTCGTTCTGCAGCCGTATTCCACATGTCGACCAGCCCTTGAGAATCCAAGGCGCATACAGGAACAGGCGAGGCCTTGAGGACAGCTTCAATGGTCTGCACAGACCGCCTGAGCGCTCGTTCCGAGTTGTCGCGCTCGCTTTCGCGCTTTTGCAAGGATTCTGCCATCGCATCGAAAGCCGCGGCCAACTGCCCGATTTCACCCTCTTCGGGCTTGATCCCCGTTCGAGCGGCAAGGTCTCCTCGCGCTATCTTCTCTGTAGCGCCGAGCAGCCTCCTTACCCCGCGGATGACAAACAAGTGACCATATACTCGAGCGCCAATCAAGACCAAAGCCGTCGCAATTCCCAGCGCGAGCAAATTGCGGACCAACAGCCGGTTCGACGACTCAAACGCCACATCCACAGGAACACCCACATAAACGTAGCCCGCGTTCATATATCGCCCCAGGGGCGTAAAACCATACAGTCTTGAAACGCCGTCAAGGCTGAGCGCTTGAGTTACACCTTCGCTTTGGGCCAAGACAATCTTGACGATTTCCGCTTCACTGGCGTCCTTGCCTACCCACGTATCCGGATTCGGCCACCGACCGAGAACTGTTCCCCGCCGATCGATGACCGTGATTCCGCCTCCGGGGGGCGCTTGCGCTTCCGCGGCTTGTTTGACAAACCAGGTCACATCCAGAGCGGCAATGAGTATGAAACGGATTTGGTCGCGCTCATCGAGAACCGGATACGCGAAGTTGATGGACGGCTGCCCGCTTACTCGACCCACGTGGAAGTCGCTCACCGTGAAGTCTCGCGTCTCCTTGGCTTTCCGAAAGTACTCCCGGTCCGCGATGTTGACCGGTTCGGTGGTTGTGCGGCTCGCGCAAGAAACGTTTCCCGCCGGGTCGACCGCGGCGAGCACAGTAAAGAAGGGGTTAATCTCCATCAGGCTTTGGAAAAGATCTTCGCATGCTTTGGGATCAAGTCGCTCCAGAGCGGGGAAGTGGGCTACGGCCGCAAGCAGTTGCTGGGTGGCGGTAATCATCTTTTCCACTTCAGCGGAAAGCTCTCCTGCAAGTCTCAAGCACTTTTCCTGGGCTTGGACGCGCGCGTGCTCACGCTGCTCTATGCCCGTGTACAGAATCAGGACCGGAGCAGGAAGACCGGCCAGCATAACCAGCAACATGAGGCGGGCTTGCAAGGTGCTCAGCCGGCGTAACATCCTTTTCTTCCTCGCGCGATGGATAAGACTTGAACTCCCCTATCATAGAACGTGCGGAGTTCCGAGCCAAGACAAAAGCGGCGGCAAGCCTCGGCTGTCTCATAGCGCCTCGGACCGCAGCGCTGCTCATGACCGATCCATCCCAATTGCCATAGCTAACAAGCGAAGACGAATCGTGAAAGCCTTCGGCCCCGGCGGACGCTCGGGGCTTCGCAGCGGAGACGGGCAGCGAGAGGCCCACGCTGCCGAATCATTTGGAAAGGAGACTCATCCCCTCTCCAAGCGATTCGACGCCGGGCGAAACCCTCGACGGGAAGCAGGGTTGCTCTCCATGCGTAGACCCAACCAGACTCACTTCACGCGAAGCCCTTTCATTGGAACCGACTCATTTGCGCACGGGCACGACCGCAAAGTGGCCGCGGGCTGCTTGACAAGGGCGGGAGAGCCTGTTAAGAGATCGATAACACGGTCCCATCGTCTAGAGGCCTAGGACACCGCCCTCTCACGGCGGAGACAGGGGTTCGATTCCCCTTGGGACTGCCAAGCAAATGCGGTCAGGTCTTGTTTCTTGCCTCATCCCTCTCCCTGCTCTCCCTTGCAACTATCCTGCTCACCGTAGAGTAATGGAGTCCCACATGGGCAGCGATCTCCTGTTGTGAATAGCCGTGGTGCAAATGGGCTGAGGCTATTGCCCGGTCTCGTTCCGATCTGGACCGGATCTTTGGCAAGAGACGATCGAGAGGGGGGCGGACGGCAAACCGCTGGACACGGGGGATCTCGGTAAGGGCCGCTTTCTCCTTCAAATACGGCAAGAGCCTCTCCAGAAATTGCTCCTCACCAAGAAGACACTGGCCGACAAGGCGTTTCCACGGTGATTCCCCTCCCGTTCCCGCCAGCACGAATTCACGATATCTCTCCTGGGCTTCTTTCCGGGTGTGGCCGAACTGAGAGAGGACCCAGTCCGTGAAGAGGAATGCGGGACCGTTGCCGCACCCCGCAGTGAACTTGAAGCTAGACCATGGATAGTCCATGAGGCGCCCGGCAATCCCGGCCCGAACCGGATTCAGCACAATATACCGACAAAGCTCGAGCACGTGGGAACCCTTCTCCACTATTATTGATTTGAAGCGCCCTTGAAAGACGTGCCCGACCCTCCCGTGTCTGCGGTTGAGCCGCTGGGTGTAGACGCCGTTTAGTTGGCGCATCCCTGCGGAAAGGTTCCCGTCAGGTGTTTCGATGAGGAGGTGGTAATGATTACCCATGAGGCAGTAAGCATGACAAATCCAATTATGGCGCTCGACAACATCCCCGAGGACGCACAGAAATACGTCCCTGTCAAAATCATCGAGGAAGATGGCAGCCCGGCCATTTCCTCGGGCTGTCAGATGATAAAGCGCTCCTGGAAACTCAATTCTCAACGGTCTAGTCATGGGCTCTCTTTACCATGCATCAAATCAAAATACAAGACCTGACCCCGATGTCGGATCGGATTTCTCTCCTGAATTGATCTAAGTCAAGGCGCTCCCCACGATGACAGGATACTCTTGTCACCATCATTTCGGTGGACCTTTTAGGAGGGACCTTTTAGGAGTATAGGAGAGGTGGAACGTCCCATGAATGGAGTGCGGAAAATCATAGAAATCGACGATGGGTTGTGTAACGGCTGCGGAGCCTGCATAGTGTCGTGCATCGAAGGAGCGCTGCAAATTGCCGACGGAAAGGCCAAGCTCGTAGCCGACAAATACTGCGATGGGCTTGGGGCTTGCCTTGGTGAATGCCCTACAGGGGCATTGAGAGTCGTTGAGCGGCGAGCGGAAGAATTCGACGAGGAGGCCGTGAAACATCATTTGGCAGAGCACAAGGAAACGGCCCAGCAAATGCCGGATACGCTGCCTTGTGGCTGTCCCTCGACCCATCTCCAGACCTTTGCGCCGAAAATCCCAATCCAAGAGTCGAGTCACCCTTCCAGTTACATGAGAACCGAGTCCGCTCTGAGCCACTGGCCGGTTCAGATTCGTCTGGTCCCTGTAGGAGCTCCCTTTCTCCAGCATGCTGATCTTCTGGTGATTGCTGACTGCACAGCCGTAGCCTATCCGGATTTTCACCAAGATTTCTTGAACGGTAAAGTCGTGCTGATGGGATGCCCGAAGTTCGATGACGTTCAGGGCTATGTCGAGAAATTCACCGACATATTTCGAAGAACAACCATCCGGAGCATCACGGCGCTTGTAATGGAGGTTCCGTGCTGCCAGGGTCTTCCCGTTATTGTGAAGAAAGCCATGGACGATGCAGGAAAGGCCATTCCCATGGAGTACGTTGTGATAAGACTTCAAGGTGGCATCCTCAAGAAGGAGCAGCTCGTGGCATGAAGCATCGGCGTGTCATATGAGCGGACTTTAGGGGCATCGGAAGGGTCATGTGCGTCGGATAGCGGGATTCCCGTCCGCGCAGTCTCTCGCGTTGGGAGGAATTCATGAAAGTAGAGATTCTCAGTGTCGGTTGCGCAAAGTGCAACAAGTTCTACGATACAGTCAACAGCCTTGTCCAAACGAGAGGTATCGTCGCTGAGATCGTGAAAGTGGAAGACATGGCAACCTTCTGCAAGTACGGGGTGTTTATGCTTCCTGCCCTCGTTATCGACGGTGAGGTAAAGGTCGCCGGGAAGTTGCCCAAAGAATCCGAGCTGATGGGCTGGTTGATCTCTGCCTCATCGGAATGAGCCCAGCCCGCTTCTGGGAAGGGAACAGAAACACACAATAGTTCTGGCAGGATACACGGAGCGTCACGGATTCGGCCTGTCCTTATAACGTCGGGATTGCGGAGTAACGATGTCTCGAAAACCGAAAAATGGACTTCTATTCTTGGCTTTGGCAATAACTCTGCCGGTCTTGTCAGGTTGGCCAAGCGCTTACGCAACAGAAACTAAGATCGAGATGGCTTCCGTGTTTGCTGCGAGAGTGCCGGTGATGCTTCAATTCGGCAAGAGCTGGTGTCCCCGGTGCAAATCGAGCAAGCCTATTCTCGATAGCGTGGCTCGTGCTTATGCCGGGAAGGCTCTGGTCATACCTGTGGACGTAGAAGTCAACAAGGGTCTTGTACGGGACTTCAGTATACGGCTCATTCCCACGCAGATTTTTTTGCTGCCGGATCGGACCCAATTCTTCAGACACGAAGGGATTCTCCAGGAACACCAGATCCGTGATGTTTTCGGGAGAATGGGTGTTCAGTGAACAGCGTTCGTTCGGCCGCGGCGAAGCTTGAGCCTCTAATCGTGATGCCTGTTGTTTCTTGGGCCACCTCATCTCAAGGATATGTTCAATGGAATCGGTTTTGGCAATAATTCAGCAGTGGGTTTCGTCGAGCGGTTTGATACCTGCGGCGACCGGCGCCTTCATCGGCGGGGTCATGACCGCAATGAGCCCTTGCATCATTGCAATGGTACCGCTCTTGATCGGGTTCATCGCCGGGATGGAAGGACAAGTGACAACTCTGCGGTCTTTCGTTCTTACCGTGGCTTTTGTACTCGGCTTCAGTCTGGAATTGGCGCTTCTCTTCACGGTTGGATTTGCCGCGACTCCTTTCCTGCAATCACCATATATGATCTACGTTTTGGCCCTAATGTGTTTGCTCTTGGGACTCCATTTCTTGGATCTCTTTCACATTCCGTTTTCGATCTCGCAAGACAGAATACCCAGATTTTCCGGTATCATGGGCGCCGCGGTGTTCGGATTCATGTTCGGTTTGGTCTCTCTGCCCTGCACGGGTCCTGCGCTCCTCCTCATTGTGAGCGTCATCCCCGTCAAAGGCTTCTGGGTTGGCGGAATTATGATGCTATTGTATGGCGTGGGTCACTGTCTGCTTATTCTCATCGTGGGCGCCTCGGCGGGTGCGGCCAAGAGACTGATAGGATCACGCAGGTTGGGTACCGCAAACCTTTACATGAAGAGAGCTGGAGGGGTTCTGTTGACCCTCTCGGGGGTCTACATCGGAATCGGCGCACTCTTTCCCGTTCTGGGAATAGGGTTGTGAGGGAGCGTGGGCGAGCACCGCGAACCAACGGTGTAGCGCTTACGAGCATCACCCCATTTCTCCAGTTGATCTGCCTTCGGGATTCCGGGACACCTTAATTAATTCTCAGGCTGCGACACCGATTATGTATTGTCCCCGGAATGCGCCAAATCACAGGAGCTCACAGGCGCTCAATACCTCAAGTAGTTTCTTAAGTTATTTCTTCAGGGCCCTCAAAGGGCCCCCTTTCACTTTCGACGTTCGATTCTTGTCATAAATCTCCGTGTCGCCTACGTCAAACTTCATTCGGTCGATGGCGTTGAGAAAGTCCGCGTCGCTATTGGTCAGGCACAGGCTCTTATGGGCTGACTCATTAGGCGCTGATCGAGGCCGGAGCGAAAGTCGTGTCTCACGCTCGGATGTTGGTATGTCCTTGTGGCTTCAGCCTCTCTCTTGGCTGGATACTACCGGGCTGTGTGTCGGGTGACGAGCACGGTGGAATAATGCTTGACGGAGCAACGTGGGGTGAAGTACGCTGAGAATCTGGACAAAAGAGACCCTTTCGTCTACGTGACGACGGTCTTGTCTAC
>VGSG01000055.1 GCA_016875095.1 Deltaproteobacteria bacterium | reverse complement strand
GAAGAGCCGATTCTCCCACCTTTCCCGTCCTCCTATACTCCTTCATCATCTTCCTCACTTGAGCGTCCGTCGTCTGCACCAGATGCCCCCTCCCAGTGAAAACTTCCGGGCATCTCTACCAGACAACCACACCCTGATGGATGCACAAGTCTAATTGTCGCTGACGCTCAAGTGTAATTGTCGCCGATCAGGCTTTCTCATCAATTCCGTGATCTTGAGCCTGGAGGCCCTTAGGCAGAGATCCGGAAGCGGACCGGTCCACAGTGCGAACTTGTCACGGATCGCATCCCAGAACTCTTTGGGCGCGTCTGTGCCGGAAAGCGCTCGCAAGCCCCCCATGCGCTTGTATCCTGGTTCTAGAGCCTGCAAGAGTTCAAAGTGCCTCACGGTTCCGACGATCCGAATGTCCTCGTCATGGACAAGCGCCAGTCGGGGGTGATAGTCCCACCGCTGGTACAAGCGCCGCATTGCCTCCATAGCCACTACTGCGTCATACAGCGTCTCGTCTTGAGAGATGGTCGCACATTGTGACAGTGGGATAATGAAATCCCTCGGTTGCGGCTCCGACATGGAGACCCCCTGAGAATCACGGCGTGTTCATAAACTATTCTATCACTTTGTTCCGCACGCGCTTATTTTTTTGCGCGGAATCAAACCATGAATCCACGACGCGCATCCCCGCGTCTATTACAAAATAAAGGTTGGCGCGTGATGGAGGGGAGGGTCTGTCGCGGGGAAAGAGTGTATGGAAGCCAATTTGATACTCGGATCCGCGCTGCTGGCGATTGCATGCGTCATCGGAGCCGTCATGATGCTCGGATGGCTCGCAGCCATGAGGTCTCGCGAGCAGCCCCGGACGCGGATGCGCGCGCGTCCGGCAGCGCAACTCGAAGCTGCGCAATGTGTCTACGATTGTTTGATATGGTTTCACAAAAGGCCGGATTTGGTGGGCCATTGCAGCCGGGCCTGCGGCATGGCGAAGAAGTGATCGGAATTCGCTTTCAAGCGCCGGATACGCGCCGCTCCGTAAGAAACAAACATGCGCCAAGGCGCTATGGTTTGTCCGTCCTCTTCCCTTGTGAGGCGGCTTGCTGTTCCTCCCTCCGGAGGCTCTCCAGAAAATCGGTATCTTTGAGCTCTTTGTCATAGATCTCGATGAGTTTCTCTCGATTGCCCAGGTCCGTTACTTCGAAGAGGAAAGGCGCGTTTTCTCCAGTCCCGTATACGAACATCTCCTTGTCTTGCGCCTGGAGCCGTCCGGGGCGTTCTTTCGGCACGTTAAACCTGGCAAGGAGCGCGTTCCTGATTGCCGTAGCTGTTTCTCCCACCTCGTCTTTGAGCGCCAGACGAATGAGGTAGAGCTGGTCCTGACCTGAAAAGTCGAACTCCACTCGTTTGAAGGACCGGTTTTTTGCCGGCTTCCAGGTAATGCGCTTCCAATTCTTGAGTTTTGGGGGCTCACCGATCGAATGCTCTCCTGCGTCCTTGATCTTCTCTATCACCCATGTGGAGGGCGCTCCCATTTTTATGTCGGCAATTTCAGGCGGAAGGGCGTCTTGACCCGCAACAGCTTTCGGGACGACAAGCGCGGCGAGAAACGCAGCTATGAAAAAAAAGGCGTGAATGCTTAAGGACCGCGGGTTACTCATGGCACAGATTCCTTGTTTGCTTGCCGATCAGGAGATGCTCAGAAAGAACGGCGCAGAGAGTTCGGCGGTCAAAGCGGCGCATTCAGTCTGATTCCTTTCCGGTCGGGGTGGTTCGCGTAAATGAGCTCTTCCAGAACTTTTACCAGGGACAGGTTCAGGTACTGCTCCGGTATTCGTTTCTTTTCGAAGATAAGCAAGGGCGTGCCGACCAGTTTCAACTCCCGGCCCTGCTTTATGTCCCTTTCCAGCAGCCGATCCGCGGGTGAGCCTTCCTTGAGCAGTTCCTGGAAGCGGGCTGTGTCCAGATTCAGCTTTGATGCGAAATCGAGCCAAGGCGCCTTGCTAAAGAGTCTTTGGTTCTTGAATAGAAGCTCCGCGTACGCGCAAAAAGCCTGGTTTCCGCCCAGGAGGTATGCGGCCTGGGCAGCTCTCGCGGCCTGACAGCTCATGGGATGCAAGTTGCTGACAATAAAATCGTTACAATCCGTGGAGAGCGGATAGGTCTTGTAAACCAACTTCAACGCTTCTCTGTTCTTGACCACCAACTGCCGAAAGAGATACTCGTGTTTAGCGCAGGCCGAACATGAGAAGTCGGTGAAGACAATCATGGCAAATGGCGCCTTGGGATCGCCGAAAACCGGGTCATCGGGTGATATGGGCGCTTCCTCCGAAGGAGAAGATTTCAGAAGCGCCATGGTCACCGCCGGATCGTTGATCAATGCTTCGTATTTCGATGTCCTGTCCTGGACCGTGAGCGCCTGCTCCACCATTCCGGCCACGAAAAAAGTCAGCAAAGAGATCAGAACGCCTCCGGCGACAAAATAGATCCTCTCCGCCAACGAGGATATTTCCGGCAGCAGGAAATCGTCACGCTTCTTGATCGCGACCGCCATGAGGATCGCCACTGATGCAAAATTGACCGCGTGAGTCACCAGACACCAGGGACACACGTTGTCCACCTCATAAGCCATCAGGTAGAGGAAATATAAGCTCACGCCCAGCGCGGTGAAGAAATAGAGCACGAGGAATATCCATGCAATCTTCCTCATTCGCTGATTCAGCAATGCGTTTAGCACGCACCAGAGGACAAACACAAAACCCATGAGCCCCAAGGTGGATGAAGAGACATAGCTTGTCACCAATGCGTATTCGTTCAGGAGAATCGCATCGCAATTGATCGCGCCCTGCGCCCTGCACAACGCGGATTCAGGCACACCACCGGTGTGGGAATAGAGCAAAATGTGACGATAGGTCAGGAATGCCGTCGCGAAGGTCCCCAGCAGCGCAAGCGCTAGAAGGGCCACCAGAGGCCAAGGCCCCACAAAGTAAGGACCGTTTGGAGGTTGCGGAGCAGAATTCGATTCCTTCAACCGAGAGCGCCCGCGAGCTTTTCCACGCATAGACCAAGTGCGAGGGGCTGAATCGTTGTTCGACTCCATGAAGTCACGGATCCTTGTGCGAGAATCAAACAGCTCTCAATATGAATGAGAGGAGTTCGGCGGGGTCAAGTGAACGAATGTCCGCTATTGCGCCTCCGAGCCTTTGGCTTTCTTGTTGGTCTGCGCTTCTGCGCGGGAATTGCGCTGGTATAGGTCCACCCAACGATTGTGCTCCTTGAGGGTGGATGAAAACTGGTGAGTGCCGTCGTTCTTTGCCACGAAATACAGATAATCCACGTCCGCCGGCTGCACGGCCGCAGTGAGTGAGTCCTTGCCCGGGTTGGCTATGGGTCCCGGGGGGAGTCCCGCGTGCTGATAGGTGTTGTACGAATGGGGGTTATCCAGATCACGTCGCGTGATCCGTGAGCCCATTGGTTTGATGCCATAAATCACCGTGGGATCGCACTGGAGCCTCATACCTTTCCGGAGCCGGTTGTGGAAGACGGCCGACACGAACGCATGCTCGGACTGCCTGGCCTCTTTCTCGATGAGGGAGGCCAGCGTCACTACTTGATTCGTCTTCCAGTTGTGGGCTTCTGCGATGGAGCGCACTTCTTTGTCGTACACCTCGAAAAACCGTTTTACCATTCTGCGCACGAGCAGCTTGCCATCCTTCTTCTCGGAGGGTCGCATGAAATACGTGTCAGGAAATAGGTATCCTTCCAGTGAGTCCCCCTCCACCCCCAGCTCTTTCAGGGTCGGTTTGTCTTGCGCCATGTTCAGGAACTCGTTGCGCGGCATGATGCCGGACTGGTGAAAGAGATCCGCCACCTGAAAGATATTGTACCCTTCAGGAACCGTGAACGTGAACATGAGGGTCTTGCCGGAAATGAGCAGGTCCAGCACGTCACCTGCGTCGCTCCCTGTCTTTAAGCTGTAATCTCCCGCCTGTATCTTTCGTTGCTCACCGCGGATGGCCGCTACGACTTTGAACACGAGCCTACTGGAGATCACACCTTGTTCCTCGAGCAACGCAGCCACCTGAGACAGAGTGGCGCCCTTTGGAACAGACACGATGACTTCCTGTCCCGGCCGGACCTTTGGCGCTCGACTCGAAGCCGTAAGATCTTCCAAGATCGCTGGCAATCGGCTGTACACCGCAAGACCCGCGACCACGATTCCTGTCAACAGCGCCAGGATGGCCAACCCTTTGAGCACGCTCAAGAAGGATATTCTCATGAGCCGAGGAGCTCTCCTCTCCTTTTATCCAGAAAGCCCTGGAGTATGATCGCGGCGGCCAACTTGTCCACCACCTTGCGGCGCTTGGCTCGGCTCATGTCAGCCTCCAGGAGGACACGTTCCGCGGCCACTGTGGAGAGCCGCTCGTCCCACTCGCGGACCGGCAGACCCGAGCGGACGGCGATTTCCGCCATGAACCGCCTTACCTGCTGTGCCTGAGGCCCTTCCGAGCCGTCCATATTATATGGGACACCTACCACGATTTCTGTGGCGCGATATTCTTCAACCAGCGCAACGATACGCTCCAGATCCTTCTCCGAGCCCTTGCATTCGACAACACTCACCGACTGCGCGGTAATACCCAGTGGATCGCTCACCGCCACGCCAATGCGCTTGGTTCCTATATCCAGACCGAGAATTCTCACAGCGCCTGCCGAAGTCAGCGATAAAACCGGATTGCGCGCGGCCTGCCGCAATTGGGAAAGCTTATTAATGAAGATCCGGGATTATGTCAAGCCGGCCTTTGAATGGCCTCTGCGAAGGATTTTTGTTGCATCCGGCTCTCATGTTCCTTATTCTTGACCCGATAGGGCGCAACTTCCGGACCGAGCCGAAGCCTCCGGTATCCGACCATGAGCTTCTCTCGCGCCCGAACACGCGCCCCTCAAGCAGGAATTGACTGAAACGCCTTAAGACGTATCCGCAGAAGGACTCTTACCCATCGCGGCCCGTCAAGAACATGGGATCGGAGGACTCCACGCCTTGTCGGGGGTGAGAGGACAGCTACAGAGTATCGCGGTGACCGTTGAGTGGCGCGGTTCCGCGCGTCAACAAGCCTAAGGCGTGGTTGGGCAATCCAGGACTGAACGGGACGGGAGGAATGGATGGACATCCTTCCCCAGATTATCGTGAGCGGTCTCGCGGCTGGCGGGGTGTACGGGCTGGTGGCCCTGGGATTCGTGCTTATTTACAAGGCAACGAGCATCCTGAACCTGGCCACGGGCGAATTTATGACCCTGGGCGCTTTTGTCTGCCTCACCGTCATGACTCAGGCCCATGTTCCTTTTTCGCTTGCAATGGTGGCCACCCTTGTCTTTGCGGCTCTGCTGGGAATTGTGTTGGAGCGGGTCCTTCTCAGGCCGCTGATCGGCGAGCCCATTATTTCGGTCATCATGGTGACCATAGGACTGGCAAGCATACTCAAGGGATTGACGCACATAATCTGGTCGCCCGAACATCGAGCCTTCCCACCCATCTTCCCGCCTGAGCCGCTCGATCTCGGTTTCGCCATCGTCCCATCAGGCCTTCTGTGGGGGTTCATTTCCGCTATGGTTTGCATGTTCATCTTCACTGCGGTTTTCCGGTATACCCGCACGGGCCTGGCCATGAGGGCAACGGCCAGCAATCAACAGGCGGCCCTTTCTATGGGCATCAGCGTGAAAGGCGTATTCGCGCTCTCCTGGAGCTTTGCAGCCATAACCGCCGCCATCGGTGGCGTGATTATCGGCAACATTAGCGGGATAAGCATCTACCTCGGTAATATCGGCCTCAAAGTGCTCTCCGTAATCATCCTTGGAGGACTGGACAGCATTGTGGGAGCGATTCTCGGGGGATTCATCATAGGAATCCTGGAGAATCTCGCGGGGGTGTACCTTGGCAGCGGCACGAAGGAAGTGGTTCCTTTTGTCATCCTGGTCATTATCATCATGATCCGGCCATACGGCATGTTCGGAAAGGAAATCATCGAACGGGTCTGATCCATCCGGCGATCGGACCTTTCCGTGGTTTCAAGCTCCGGGCCGGACGTTCCGTAAGCAAGGTGTGGAATGCGCTGCGGTGATTTTAGGGAATCGTACCTCGAAGACGAAAAGATTTTCCAATCGACTTTTGTGAAAGTCTGGCTGGTGATTCTCCTGGTAGGCCTGGTTACGTTGCCGCTGTTTGCCAATGATTACGTGATGTACGTGGCGAACCAGATCGGTTTCGCGGTGATCGCGGCGGTCGGCCTGAATTTGCTCACAGGCTGCACAGGGCAAATTTCCCTCGGTCATGCGGCGTTCATCGGAGTGGGCGGATACGCAACCGCGGTCTTGATCACGCGCTTCGGGATCCCTTTCTGGTTCGCTCTACCGTTGGCGGGTCTGATATCAGCGGGCGTCGGCATGGTGATCGGCATCCCGTCGCTCCGGGTTAAGGGGCTGTACCTGTGCATTGCAACATTGGCGGCCCAGTTCATCCTTGAATACGTCTTTATAAACTGGGAAGGGGTAACGCAGGGGATTCGAGGCATCAATGTTCCACCCCCAAGGATCGGGAGCTTCGTGTTTGCCACCGAGAAGAGCTTCTATTACCTCACGCTGGTTGTGGTGGTGGCCGCGGTGGGATTCGCGCGGAATATCTTGCGCACAAAATGGGGGAGAGCCTTCGTAGCCATACGGGACCGCGACCTGGCGGCTGAGATGATGGGCATTGATTTGTTCCGGCACAAGTTGATCGCGTTTGCGCTGAGCTCCTTCTATGCGGGAGTGGCCGGAGGGCTCTGGGTCAGCTTCATGAAGATAGTGACGCCTGAACATTTCCCTTTCTCCAGATCCATCGAATACCTTGCCATGATCATCGTGGGCGGCCTGGGAAGCGTCCTGGGATCCATATTCGGCGCAATATTCATGGTGCTGGTTCCGGAGCTGCTCAATGTGGCCACAGGATCGCTCAAAGGTTTCTTTCCCAACCTGACCCAGATCTTCATCCCGATGAAAGAGGTGATATTCGGCTTTTTGATCGTAGGGTTCCTCATTTTCGAGCCTCACGGGCTCGCAGAGATATGGCATCGGATCAAGAATTTTTTCTCGTTGTGGCCGTTCTCCTATTGAGCGCCGGGCCGCCGAGAGGCGAGCATATCCTCATGAGGTGAACATCGCATGCTTATGAAAGTTCCCGGCCAGAGGCGCCCATGTTCGCGTTGATGTATGGGGTGGTTTGGAGAAGAGATAAGTCTCCCCTCCAAACTATTGCGCAACGATGCGCTCTTGTCGCAGATCTCCGAGGCGAAGCCCCGGGGCGCCTTCCCAAGCCGAGGGTTTTCATTATTCATTGTAGCTTCTTAGCTATGGGAGTTGGTTTCAACCGATAACGCTCAGAGTGGGCAGCTCGCTCTTCCCACTGTGAAGCCCGAAAAGGAGGTTCGAGGGATGAAAGGGAGGCTATTAAGTCTGGGGTTCATGATTGTTTGCGTCAGCCTCGTTGCGGGGCTCAACTTGCCTGCATTCGCGCAGGACGTGATTAAGATCGGAGCCGTGCAGCCCATCACCGGCCGGTTCTCGTTTGCGGGAGTCAACATCGACGCGGGTCTCAAAGATGCGTTGATGATGGCGAACGAAGCCGGCGGCATCAACGGTAAGAAGATTCAGTACATTATGGAAGACGGCGAATACAAGATGGATGCGGCCAGCGCGGCCTTCAAGAGGATCATGTCCAGGGACAATCCTATGATCATGTACGGGGAGAGCACCGGCCTTGGCAAGGCCATGGCGCCGGAGATCAAGGACCGGTACAAAATTCTGTACAGCTCCACGTCGTTCTCCGGCGAACTCGCTGATGTGAAGGCGAACCCCTACGTCTTTGTCCCCGGGCCGACGTACGCGGACCAGTTCGGTATCCTGCTCAAGCACATTGCCAAGGAAAAGCCCGGGGCAAAGGTAGCGTTCTTTTACAGCGACACCGAATTCGGGAAAGACCCGGTCCCGTACGGCAAAGAGATGTGCAAGAAGCTCAATCTCAACCTGGTGGCTGAAGAAGTCGCTAAGGTGGGCGATGTGGATGTGACTTCCCAGGTGCTCGACCTGAAGAGGAAAGAGCCGGACTACGTCATATTTCAAGGTTTCGTCACCTCTCCCGTTCCCACGGTGATCAAGCAGTGCAAGGACTTCGGCATGAAGGCCAAGTACATGGGAACCTTCTGGGGCATGGATAAGATGATGCTCGACCAACTGGGGCCGTTGGCGGAAGGTTACCTTGGCGTGAATCCGTACAACTACTGGTGGGCGGAAGAGATCCCCATGATCAAGAAGATCCGGGAATACACCAAGAAAAACTATCCCACCGTAGATTACAGGCCCAACTCTTATTTCCAAGGCTTTGTCACCGGCCTGATCTTCGTGGAATGCCTCAAAGCCGCGGACAAGGCCGGGCAACTCAACGGAGACGGCCTGGTTAAGGCTCTCCAGGCCATCAAGAACATGGACACAGGCGGCTTGACCGCGCCCCTGACCTGGAGAGACAACAAGTTCCCGGTCGCGAGGGTCTGGAAAGCCAACGTAGACAAAAAGATCTTCGAACCTGCGTCGGACTGGATGGAGATCGAATAGAAGGGGCTGTTGGTGGATCAAGCCTTTGCTTGACCCACCAACCTCACCGGAAAATCCCCTCAGCCCCCTTTAGTAAAGGGGGGCGGTATGTGACGCCTTTCCCCCTTTTCTAAAGGGGGATACAGGGGGATTTTGGAGCGCCCGCGCGAAATCGTTTCCCAAACTCAACTCAGGGATATTTCCCCATCAGGTTATGTGCGCAACAAGAAAAACAGGACTTGTCGATGGCTGAGACACTGCCCCACCTTCTCATCGAAAACGCCCGCAAATACGCGAATCAAAAGGTTGCTCTGCGAGAAAAGCAGTTTGGCATCTGGCAGTCCGTGACCTGGCAGGAGTACCTGGAGAATGTGCGGGACCTTGCTCTGGGGTTGGTGGAACTGGGATACGAGCCGGGAGACAAGCTTGCGATTCTGGGCGATAATCGGCCGGAATGGCTTTATTGCGAGTTAGCGATCCAGTGCTTGGGGGGGGCGTCGGTCGGCATATTCCCGGACAGCCATATCGAGCAGGTCCGGTATATCATTGATCATTCAGACGCAGTCTTCCTGATGGTCGAAGATCAGGAGCAGGCCGACAAGTTCTTGCAGATCAAGGACCACTGCCCCAAGGTGCGCCACGTGATCGTGGATGACATGAAAGGGATGCGTTACTACGACGATCCTTTGCTGATCCCGCTCAAGTCCGTTCAGATAAAGGGCCGGGAGCTTGGGCTGAAAGAGCCCGGCTTGTTCGAGCGACGCGTGCAGGGCCTGGACCGACAGACCGTTGCGATTCTCGCGTACACATCCGGAACCACAGGACTGCCCAAAGGGGCGATGTTGACGCATAGCAACATGCTCAGCATGGCCCGGAATCACGACCAGACCGATCCAGCCTACCCCGAAGACAACCATGTCTCGTTTCTGCCGCTCCCTTGGGTGGGTGAGCAGATGACCGCGGTCTCCTGGAACCTGTGCAAGGGCTTTACCGTCAATTTTCCCGAGAAAGTGGAGACCGTCCCGGAGAACATTCGTGAAATCGGCCCCGAGATTCTTTTCGCGCCTCCCCGGTACTGGGAGAAGGTCTGTTCCGACATTCAGGTGAAGATTCAGGACGCGGCGTGGATCAAGCGGCTCTTTTACAAGCTTTGTATGCCCATCGGTTACAAGTTGGCCGACTACAGACTCGGAAATCGGAACTCTTGGTATCTCGGTCCGCTGGAACGGCTCGGTTATCTGCTGATGTTCCGATCTCTGAAGAACTACTTCGGCATGGGCAATCTGCGCAACGTCTACACGGGCGGAGCTGCTCTAGGTCCGGAAATTTTCAATCTCTTCCAAGCCTTGGGCGTCAACATCAAGCAAGTCTACGGACAGACCGAAACAGCCGGGATAGCAGTGGGACACCGCAACGGCCGCATAAAACTCACCACGGTCGGGGAGCCCATTCCGGGAATGGAAATCCGCATATCCGACTCGGGGGAGATTCTTACCCGAGGCCCCACCGTCTTCGCCGGTTATTACAAGAACGAGGACGCCACCCACAACGCGTTCGTCGATGGTTGGCTCAAGACCGGAGATCAGGGGCTCTTGGACGAAGACGGCCACCTCATCATGATCGATCGGATGAAAGATGTGATGGAACTTACCGATGGAACGAAGTTCTCTCCTCAACTGATAGAGAACAAGCTCAAGTTCAGCATGTATGTTTCCGAAGCGGTTGTGGTCGGCAAGGACAGGCCGTACGTTGCGGCCATGATCAATATGGACATGGCCAATGTGGGCAAATGGGCTGAGAATCGCAATCTGACCTACACAACGTACACCGATCTTTCGCAAAAGGATGAGGTGTACGACCTGATCGCGGGTGAGGTCGCGGAAGCCAATCGGTCCCTTCCCAAGGCCGCGCGGGTTACTAAGTTCGTCATGCTCCATAAAGAACTGGATGCGGATGATGATGAAATGACCAGGACACGAAAGGTGCGAAGGTCTTTCGTCGAAGAACGCTACGCTCAGCTCGTGGAAGCGCTCTACGGCGCCAGGGAAAGGCTCCAGGTAACCTCAGACATCCGATATCGAGACGGCAAAGGGTTCCGTATGGAAACCAACGTGCAAATACGGACCGTTCCGGAAGCGTAGGGGCTTTGGGAAGAGTTGCCGGGGAGGGCCCTTCTTGCAAAAAGGGCCCTCCCCGGACCTCTCCCCCAAAAATTCCTATCCTTTGCGACCCCGCGTCCCGCGATGCGCAGGAAGGGATTCCAGCGCTTGCGGAGCACAGTTCCACACAGGGATTCAGGCGATCATCTCCTTTGCAAAACGGAGCTGATCCGAGGACACACATATGGGCACGACCAGCCATCTCAATCAACCAAATCAGGCGGCCGATCAACTGCTCAGGGTGGATGACATATCTCTGCGTTTCGGCGGGGTAAACGTTCTTGCCAACGTTTCCACTTCCGTGGCCGAGGGTGAGATCTTCGCGATCATCGGGCCCAACGGCGCGGGTAAGACGTGTCTGCTCAACTGTATCAATCGGTTTTATCAGCCTGTTTCCGGAAGGATTTACTTTGAGGGGCGTGACATAACGCCTCTGAGGCCACACCAGATCCCCGAACTCGGCATTGCTCGAACCTTCCAGAATGTCGAGCTATTCAAGGGCATGACGGTTATCGACAACATAAAACTCGGGCGCCACGTGCACCTGGACACAGGGCTCATCGCAGCCGGCTGCTATTTTGGCAAAGCGCGGAAAACCGAGCTCGCGCTGCGCAAGGAGATTGAGGAACGGATCATTGACCTTCTGGAAATCGAGCACATTCGCAAGAAACGGGTGGGCGCCCTCCCCTACGGCCTCCAGAAGCGGGTTGAGCTGGCACGGGCCCTTGCCATGAAACCCAAGCTGCTCCTCCTCGACGAGCCTGTCACCGGGATGAATCTGGAAGAAACGGAAGATATCGCACGATTCATTCTCGATATCCATGACGAATGGGGCGTAACCATCGTGCTGATCGAGCACGACATGGGAGTGGTTATGGACATCTCGGATCGGGTGTGCGTGCTCGATTTCGGCGTCAAGATCGCGGAAGGCAGTCCCGATGATGTCCGCCACAACGAACAGGTGATCAAGGCTTACCTTGGAGAGCAAGACCTCACGTATTCTCGGCTGGGAGCGTAATCGTTTATGGGCGCGATGCTGGAAGTCAACAATATCGAGGTCATCTACAACCAGGTGATCTTAGTCCTCAAGGGCCTTTCGCTCCAAGTGCAAACAGGACAGATCGCTACCATTCTCGGAAATAATGGAGCGGGAAAAAGCACGACCCTCAAAGCCATATCAGGTCTCCTCAAGTCCGAGGACGGTGAAGTGACCGACGGCTCTATCGCGTTCATGGGCGAGCGTATCGACAGAGTCGATCCTGAAAAGATCGTCCGCAAGGGGATTTTCCAGGTCATG
Source organism: Deltaproteobacteria bacterium (assembly GCA_016875095.1). Lineage (GTDB taxonomy): Bacteria > Desulfobacterota > Desulfomonilia > Desulfomonilales > Desulfomonilaceae > VGSG01. The sequence goes on along the minus strand of VGSG01000055.1, from coordinate 16,189 downwards.
GAGGGACGCCAGGCTTTCGAGGACCTCACCGTGGAGGAGAACCTCCTGGTGGGCGCTCACACCGTTAAGAACCGGGAGCAGATCAAGAAGGATCTCGATGTGGTCTATCACTATTTTCCCAGATTAACGCAGCGGCGCAACTTCCTGGCAGGCTATATCAGCGGCGGCGAACAGCAGATGCTGGTCATCGGTCGCGGACTCATGGCCCATCCAAGGCTGATGCTCCTGGACGAGCCGTCCATGGGACTGAGCCCCATGCTCGTGGGAGAGATCTTCGAAATCATCCAGCGCATAAACAAAGAAGAGAACGTCACCATCTTGCTGGTGGAACAGAATGCGCGCATGGCGCTGACCATAGCCCACCACGGGTATGTGATGGAGAGCGGCAGGATCGTGCTCGACGACGATGTGGATAAGCTCCGTGAAAACGAAGACATAAAGGAGTTCTATCTGGGCCTTACCGCTATGGGGTCCAAGAAGAGTTATCGCGATGTGAAGCACTACAAACGCCGAAAAAGGTGGCTCACCTGAGGGCGCGCGTGTTAGAGGCCACTTTCGCGGTTCGGATTGACATTTCCGACAAAATGAGTAAATAAAGATAGGTAAAGGCCGTCATCCTTCAGTATCATGACTCCCCCCCGTGATACCATACCGGATACGGTCTTTATTTTTGGCTTTTTTGCTCATTCGGAGGGTTTTCTCTTGACTGAGGTTGGTGATTCCCTGTGGCGAGCGCGGCCAACGAATTGACCTTGCGGGCTATTCTCATTCTGCATCCATGGTGGGTATTCTTGAGCCCAGACGTGTAGAATATCCATCGGACTCACGACTGGGGAGCGCTTTGGCGAACCGCGGGCCAGGACCAACAAGCGAACGGCCTCCGGAGATTCCTCTGGAGGCCGCGGCGCATGCGGAATAGTAAGCAGCTTAGCCTTTGCTCTTGGCTCGTTCCTCGTCCTTGAGCACGCGTCTGAGCACTTTGCCGATCACCGAAGTGGGCAGGGTCTCACGGAACTCGATGGATCGGGGCCGCTTATAACCTGCCATCTTGTCTTTGCAGAATTCGAGGAACTCCTCTTCCGTGGCTTGCTCGCCAGGTTTGAGCTGAATGTACGCCTTGGGGGCTTCCCCGCTCTTCGGGTCCGGCACGCCCACCACCGCGGCCAGCGCTACTTTTGGATGCGTGTACAGGATCTCTTCCACATCGCGTGGATACACATTGAAGCCGCCCACCAGAATCAGGTCTTTCTTGCGATCGGTGATCAGCAGGAATCCGTCTTCGTCAAAATGTCCGACATCGCCGGTTAAGAAATACCGCTTGCCGTCGAGCAGCCGGAAGACGTTCGCGGTCTCTTCGGGCTTATTCCAGTAACCTTTCATAACCTGAGGCCCGAAAATAGCTATTTCACCGTCTTCTCCCGGGGGTAATTCCGTCATTCCGGTATCGATATCGACTATCTTGATGTCTGTGCCGCAAATAGGGAAACCCACCGATCCAAACTTCCGGTTATCCTTCTCTGTGGGATTGGTGGTCACGATGGGGGAGGTTTCACTGAGCCCGTATCCTTCGAAGATAACCGCGCCGGTCTTGGCTTCGAACCGCTTTGCCACTTCAACCGGCATAGGCGCTCCACCGGACGCGCACGCGACAATCGAGGTCAGATCGAACTTGTCAAGCAACGGGTGATTGGTGAACGCGACAAAAATCGTGGGCACCGCAGGCACCACCGTAGCCTTGTAATGCTGAACCGCTTTGAGAACCTCGGTAAACGGCGGGTTGCCCGCACGGGGATCGGGAATGCACACGAGGCGGTTCCCTGACGAGCACGCGGCCAACATGCAGACAGTGAGCCCGAAGCTATGATACCAGGGCAGCACTCCCAGGTAGCAATGGAAGCCGCCGCGCCTGGCCTTCTCCAAGGGCGCGCCCGGTTCGTTCTGGATGCGTGTCCATTCGTCGAGCATGGTCAGGTTTGACGCAATGTTCGCGTGGGTAAGCGCCGCGCCCTTTGGCACGCCGGTGGTCCCGCCCGTATAGATGAGCACTGCAAGATCTTCCAATGGCTCGATGTCCACCGGACCGGGCGCGTGCTGCGCTGATTTCATGATATCGTCGAAGAACACATGCCCCGGCTCGTGCTTCCCCGCCTTGGGGATCTTGCCCAGGAGACCTCCTAAGAAACCTTTAATTGGTGGAAGGAATGATTTTACGTTGCAGATCACCACGGTTTCCACCTGAGTCCCCTTGATCGCTTCCAGGGTGGTGGGATAAAACGCGGGATGATCCATGCAAAAAACCGCTTTCGCGCCCGCGTCATTGAGCTGGAAGTTCAGTTCGTGGGCTGTGTACAGCGGATTGCACGTCACACACACACCGCCTGCTTTGAGTATTCCGAAAAAGACTATGGGAAAATGCGGAAGATTGGGCAGAAATATCGCCACCCGGTCCCCCTTCCGGATTCCCCGGGAAGCCAGAAAGCCCGCGACCTTGTCCGCGGCCTGCTTCACCTGGGCATAGGTGCGTGTGGCGTCGTTGAAGATCGTGAATACCTGGTTCGGGTAATCTCTTGCGGAATCGTCCAGGACCGAATAGAGCGGTTTCTCGTATCCGGAAATCTCATGCGGAACGTCAGCGGGCCACTTGGGACTCTCCCAGGGTTTATTTGCCATATTTGACTCTCCCTTTCATTCTGTATGTTCGTATCGCGCTGGATTGAAGTGAGTCGGCCGGTTAAATACCGACATTATCATAGCACGGCTCTGGTCTCAAGCGCCTATGGCAAGGAAGTAAGGGGATTTTGAATGAGGCTGGGGACCGAATGCAGGGTCAATGGGAAATCGCCCGGCGCTATCGCTGAGGGAACGGAGGGTGCGCTTCACGTAGCCTGCGCCACGCCTTCAAAGAACTCCTCTTGCTGGGGCCGCGCCTATCCGCCGCCCTCCGGCGGGTTGGCCGTGTCACCATTGCTCTTGGCCACGTGCTCGATTACTTCCACCAGGAAACGCAGGTCCTTGTCGTCCGCGAAGGGTATGCATTTATCCGTCTTCAGAGGCAACGGGTGATCGCGCAAATGCGGCGGCAATGACTGAATCTTTCCGCCCTTGGACAGAGGGCTCGGGAGCCTCTCCACCGCCTCTCTCGATATCAGAAGCACGTTCTCCGCATCTGAGACAAGGGCGAGTCCCTTTGACGCGGGGCTCCTCTTACCAAAGATTTTCTTGAGAACACTCTTGAGCTCGGAATTGATCGTCCTTACTCTGGCCCTGATCTCACCAATGATGGCGATCCCCTCCAGCGCCTGCCCGCGCTGTCGGTCGGTTCCCATCATGAGGGCTTCCTCAAAGCACTCCAGCGCGTCCACGTAATGCTTGCGAGAAAGGTGAGAGCGGGCCTCGATCAGCATGGCCCTGGCTTCGGCTTCATCCAGAACATCCGGATCGAAAGCCTTCTCGTACTGCGTCAGAGCCGAGGAGATGTCGCCTTGTTCGAGGAGTCGTCGCCCCTTTTCTACCGACGAGTAGTCTTGAACCTTTGCGTTGCTTTCAATCATGTATCGCCCAATCAGGTGGTGTTTTTCAGGAAAGGCGGGTTGCCGCCTTTGCCCATGCGCGGCGTTGATGTTTCAAGCGTCGGGCCGGGGGCGCTCCTATCGTTGATATACTGTAATAACAAGCAGTTTCACCATATTTGGTAAAAAAGCTAAAGCGATGATTAACATATTCGGCCCAACTTTTCAACCAAGATTTGCACGCTCCCACCTTTTTACTCCCTTGGACCTCCAACCCTTCCGTTGGTTCGCCCAGCTCCCTTCGGAAGGCGCCCCGGTGTCGGTTTCTGAAACGAATCGGCCCTCGCCGCCGTCTCATGACGAACTGCCTCACACTGCGGCTCTCCTTTGCGCGGCGCTTGAAGTCATTAGGAGAAGGTGGTAGGACTGCGCAGGAACACGCGCGGCCGCCTCTGTGGAAATTGCGCGGACCGGGGGCGCGAGCCTGTTGAACCCGGTCGAGATTGGGTATACTGGGATGCGCCGGTTCCGGTGGCGCCGTGTTTCGGGATTTCTCCATGTCCTACGCGCTTTCCGAAGGCTACGCGCGGTCGATATCGAGCGAGTAAGGGCGAGATGCAGATCAGCTCCCTCAGGAAGTACTTGCCGGTCCTTTCTATTGTGCTGGTGGCGGGTACGCTTCTCGTGATCGTGGTGCTCTTCACCTTGAGAACGGTGAACTATCAGAACCAACGGGTGGACGAATTCGCAGCCCGCCAAGGTGTATCCGTCATTCGCACGCTTGAGGCGGGCACCCGCACAGGTTTTATGGAAGGCGATTGGGGAGTGGAGAACTTGCAGATGCTCATCGAGCAGGCAGCGAAGGATCCGGACGTTGCGTGGGTCGGCCTTATCGATGATGAAGGCGCGATCTTGGCGCACAGCGAACCTCAGAATATCGGGCTGCGCCTCCTCATGGGCAAAGACATGGAAGCCTTGAGGACTGTGATCCGAACCGGCGAACCCATCTCCTTCAAACGTGAGATGGAACACGGGAGTGAGGTCCTTGAGATCTGGAAACCTTTTACCCCCTTCAGCGATCAGCTCGCGCAGGCTGAGGTGGTGTCGCGTCACACTGCGATTGGAAAAGAACTTCTGGACGTGTTCGACCGGGACCCCAAGCAGGTGCTCTTCCTGGGCCTGAAGTTGGACCGGTTCAAACAAATCCAGCAACAGGATATTCTCTACGCGATCTTTATGGGGGCAATTCTTTTCATTATTGGGTCCGCGAGCATCTACTTCATATTCGTAGTCCAGAATTCGTACCTGGTGCGCAGAACCCTTGACGAAATGCGCACATACACCCGTAACGTGGTGGAGAGCATGGCGAACGGATTGATCACCGTGAGCCCGTCGCTCAAGGTGGCGACTTTCAATCCGTCCGCGCTGGAGATTCTGGACAGGTCCAAGGAAGAGGTGGATGGACGCCCGATCGCGGAGCTCCTGCCGCTTGAAGAGGAGGTTCGCCACGTCCTTGCGGACCCCGGCGGGGCGCTGGAGAAGGAAGTGAACCTCGCGGATGGGGTTCGTGGCAAGCGATTCCTGGCCGTATCGGTCTCCGCGCTGAAAGAGCCTGATTCGAGTGTGAGCCGCGGCGCGGTGATTATTCTCCGAGATATGACCATGATCCGGGAGTTGGAACAAAAGGTCGCGGTCAACGAGAAATTCGCCGCGCTCGGACGGCTCTCCGCAGGTGTAGCGCATGAGATCCGCAACCCGCTCAATTCGATCCGCGGCTTCATACAATATTTTCAGAAAAAGCTGCCGTTGGAGGAAGAGGATTATCGATACACGGATCTTATGGTCACCGAAGTAGACAGGCTCAACCGCGTCATATCCAAGCTGCTCGCCTACTCCAAGCCCAGGGAGCCGCGCCTGGCGGTTCGTTCCGCGGACGAGATACTGGACCATTGCGTGCGGGTGCTCCAGCGTGAAGCTACTGAAGCCGGCGTAGACATAGTGCGACAGTTCACGGCGGAAGCTGGTGAACCGCCCCTGGTGCTCATGGATACGGACCAGATTACCCAGGTCTTTCTCAATATCCTTCTCAATGCCATCGAGTCCACTCCGAGGGACGGAAGAGTCACGATCAGTCATGGAAACGAGCGGGACGGCAAACTCACCATCGTGGTCGAAGACTCGGGTGAAGGCATCCCCCGCGAAAATCAAGACAAACTCTTTGATCCGTTCTTCACTACAAAAAAGAAAGGGACCGGATTGGGGCTGGCAATTGTCAAGTCCATCGTGGAAGGTCACGGCGGCGATATAGAAGTGGAATCGGAGCCGGGAAGAGGTTCCCGATTCATCGTGACGCTGCAATCGTACCGTATGGATCAGGTTCAAGCTGCGGACGGAACGTCTTCCGAACAGGAGGAAACGTTAGCCGGCGCGGGACAGGCATGACCGCGGCTCCGACAACTTTCCGCATACTACGGGTTTTGAGTGTGATCGGATAATGGTTGAAAACAAAGGGAAAATACTCGTTGTAGACGACGAACCGTCTCAGCGGAAAATGCTTAAAGCCAATCTCTCTTTGGACGGGTACGAGGTGTACGAGGCTGAAGACGGCTCCGACGCGATCGGCAAGGTGTCCGCGGGCTTCTACGATCTCATCCTCATGGACAACCGCATGTCCCAAATGGACGGCATAGATGCGCTCAAAGAGATCAAGAAGATCTCGCCGGCAATCCCTGTGATCATCATCACCGCGCACGCGTCGGTCGAGACCGCGGTGGAAGCTCTCCAGGCCGGCGCGCACGACTATTTGACCAAGCCGCTGGATGTGGACGAGCTGCGGATCAAGATCAGGCAGACGCTGGAATTCTGGAGACTCAAGGCGGAGAACATCCTCCAGCGAAGAAGGTTGGAAAGCCTTTTTGAAGCGTCCCGGATCGTGGGCAAGTCACCCGTGATGAGGGAGATCCTGGAGACCGTGGCTATGGTGGCGCCCACGGAGGCGTCCGTGCTTATCCTGGGCGAATCCGGCACGGGCAAGGAACTCATTGCCAACGCTCTTCATCAGGGGTCCGCGAGATCGGACAAACGCTTCATCAAGGTCAATTGCGCCGCGCTCCCTGAGACCCTCCTGGAAAGTGAACTTTTCGGCCACGAAAAAGGCGCGTTCACCGGCGCGGTCAATCGCCGCCCAGGACGATTCGAGCTGGCGGATGGCGGCGCGATCTTCCTGGACGAGATCGGTGAGATGTCCCTTGCCACGCAGGCCAAGCTCCTCCGAGTCCTCCAAGAGCGTGAATTTGAGCCCTTGGGGTCCACACGCACCGTCAAGGTGGACATCCGCATTATTGCCGCTTCCAATAAGGTGCTGCTGGACGAAGTCAAGAAAGGCGCCTTCAGAGAGGATCTCTTCTATAGGCTTAACGTGGTCCCCATCCTCCTGCCTCCGCTGAGAGACCGGAAAGAGGACATTCCCCTGCTCGCAGAGCATTTCCTTAAGATCTACAACGAAAAGAACAACAAGAATGTCCAAGGCTTCCACCCAAGGGCTCTAGACGCGCTCATGCGCTATTCCTGGCCGGGAAACATCAGAGAGCTGGAAAACATCGTGGAACGGTCCGTCATATTCAGCCGCGAGGACTACGTGCTTTTTTCCGAGCTCCCTGAGGTGATCCGCGAAGCATCGGGAGACACCCTTTCACAGGAAGTTCGGGAAGGCTTCAAGCCCGGCATGACCATCAGAGAGATGGAACGAGAACTTATCATCCGCACCCTGGAAGACAACGACGGGAACCGCACACGCAGCGCTCGCATCCTGGGCATCACGCGGCGCACCCTCCAACATAAGCTCAAAGAATATGACCTCGACCAGCAAGACGCTCACCCGGCAGACTCGGACAATTGAAGAGATGATCGACATGTGCCGTTAGTCGGATCCATCAGCCCACGCACCCCTTCAGAACAGCGCTCTGACCGAGTCAGCCTCTCCGATTCGGATAAGATGCTCCGGCTCCGATACCCACGAGAGTGTTCAGTTTCTGGAGGACTTGCGCCACTGCAGTCTGAGGCAAGGTGCAGATAAGCTCTGCCTTTCGCGCCCGCCAGTCCAGGCTCTTGACTTGATCCGACAATATGGCGCCTGTGACGGGCAATCCGGCAGGTAGCATCACCTCAAACGGATACCCTTTGATCTGATTCGTGATCGGACAGAAGACAGCCAGCCCAACCTTGCCGTTGTACGCGGCTGGGGAAAGCGCCATCGCGGGTCGGCGCCCTGCGTGCGGATTGAGAGTGATCCACACCACATCCCCACGATCCGGCACGTACGACATGATTACCACGCCTCACGCCCAACCGAAGGCCCGGTGTCTACTTCCTCGTGCATATTTTCTTCGGTGATTCCGGCAAGTAGGTGCTCAAGCGTGACCGATGGTACGGGAAGAGGCGTTATCACAAGCCGCTCGTCAACTAGAGACACATCGACCAAGCTATCTTGGCTGATCCCCACCTCCGCTGCAAACGCCTTTGGGATGCGAAGCGCCAGGCTGTTTCCCCACTTCTGGATTCGCATCTTCATGAGTATTCTCCTTCTAGTTTCTACAATGAAGATACATAAGTCTCATCCATTTTGCAAGGATTTCCAGTCAACGGCCGAGCGCGAAGCAATGGGCCCGGTGTCCGGTCGTTAGCCCTTCGCAGAAAAACCTTGGTGAAACGCCACAGCTCCCTTAGGGCTGTTCTTATCGAACGGCAAGGCGAGACAGAACTCTTGCGGAACACCATCCAGGATTAAATCCGGGAGGTTGTCGAAGCCGAAGCGTTGGTAGTATTTGGGGTCGCCTACAAGAAGACAGCCTTTCGCTCCCAAGGTTTTCAGCAAGGATAAACCCTCCTGGATGAGCGAGCTTCCGACACCTGGTTTTTGGCATTCCGGCAATACGGATACAGGGCCGACACCGTACCAATCTTGGCTTCCGTCAGAAACGGTTACGGGCGAAAAAGCTATATGGCCTACCACCCTTCCGCCAACCTCCGCAACCAATGAAACAGTAAGCGCATTGGCAGCTCGCAATGCGTTAACGATGAAATGTTCGGTCTGATTGCTATGAGGATGATTTGCGAAGGCCGCTTTCGTGACCTCGGTAATCATTTCGACATCAGACTCCACTTCTCTGCGGATGATCATCTTCATCTCCAAGACTGGGGATATCTCAGACTCAATCATTAAAGGCCTTCTTGTCAAGGAAACAGCTCCCACGGCAAGGAAACGTACGATTGCCTCGCTGCGGCCAGGTCGCCGAAGTGTCACGGACCTCAGTTTTGGCGGGTCCGTGTCTGGCTCAGAGGACTTTTCATCGTTTGACCGCGCATAGATGTGACATGCGACCGGTCGCTCCGGCTCGCGCCCACCTGAGCAGCGATCCCTTCCGTCATTCCCGCGAACGCGGGAATCCAGGAAAGGCGCATGGCCAGGCACCCTGCGCGATTGTTAGTGGGACTGGGATTCCCGGATCGGGGTGCGGGGCAGACTGCCGGTCTTCCCTAATGGACAGGCTGGAAGCCTGTCCCACCGTTCACTCCTGGCAACGACACGGTTGAGGCAATTGACCCCCTATAGAGTGAACGCTTGTCCCAAAACGTGATTTTGGTCTGGCATTTCACGCGACTTTGGGATAGAGCAGTCCGCAATCCACGCTCGACTCTCGTTGCCTCGACTCTGTGGGACTGTCGCCTGATACGCGATCTACAACTCAGGAATCGCAGGCAAGGGGGCTGTGACCAGGAGGCTTGCGTCCAGGAAGAACGCAAGTTGACTGTGGAAGAGGAGAGGACGCCATGACACTGATCTCCGATCTTCACGACCACCAGTTGCTCTTAGACTACAAGCGATTGCGAAAAGTATCTTCTCATCTCAACAACTCCCTTGTCCTACACCTTCCCAGGCGTGCCGTTACGGAGAGTGCAAGAAAACTCGGGCTCCGAAGTGGCAAATTCGTAGTCCTTGATGACCTGGATGAACTTGCAGTGTTGCTGGATTACTGCCTATACAATTTCAGACGTCGAGGGAAAACGCTTATTGAAGAGTGCCTCGGCAATGACACATATCCGGAAGGATCAGATGAAAGACTTCTCCTGGAAGCCATGGCGCAGTCTCATTATTCAGTCTTCATCGTCCGCGAAACTCTGCCTGGGACCGGCGCCTACCTCTATGACGTACTCCTAGATGACGATCTTTTTTTGATGGACGTAGGACTCTCCTCCACTGCCCGCCTAAACAGATTTTTCGCTGGAAGAGTACTGCCTATGCCTGCTTTTTGGATGACCTCCGGGACATTCATACCCCTCGGCCCGGACGTCCTTGAATGGGAAGTCACACCCACTTTGGAGAAGCTCGTGCGAATCGTGCCCGAAAACGAGAAAGCGCTGGTCTTGTCCGCTTCGCAGGAAGCCTCATTTTCCGCGCGAATCATCCGTGCCGCACTGCGAGAAGGGGCCATGGAACACGTGCAATATCAGAATTGCCCCGCATAAGTAGTCGTGTCGTCAAGGAGTTGTTCGTCTCAGATAAGAGACAGGGCTCCTTCCGGAGCATTGCGCTTAGCGCCGGGCAAGAGCGCTCACAAGTCGAAGACGATTTCTCTGCACACGTCCTTGTTGCTCAGAAGCGCCTCCTTCTGATTGGTCGATGCGTGAATCCTTACACCTTTCAAGTCGCTCGGCATGGGATCCATGATATACAGCGCCGTCACCGGCGAAATCATCTCCCCCACCGGACCGGTCGGCGCAGTCGCCACAAAGCTGAAGTCATAGATCCCATCGGGAGGAGGCTGAATATAAACAAACGGGACCAGCCGAGGGTTGGTGTAGCCCAAGGTGCGTACGACGCCGAAAGCCGTGATTGCCAACTGCGGTGGATTGCTCTTCAGGATAGCAAGAACCACTTCTTTTACTTCAAGCGCCATCTCGTCCATTACTTCCCCCATACTTTGTGTTGAGGCGTTGTAGGGTCCTGAGTTGCATCATCGCGGCTAATCCCGGCCAGATCTGGTGTGACTCTTTCACAGCCTGGCCGTCGGCAAAGAGCTATGCGCGTTTCAAGTATTTCTGGATGCAGTGTACTGCCCAAAGGTTTTTAGCAAAGGGACAATGCCAATGGCGTCTAGTGGTCGCGGCGCACGAGTCGCTCGCGTCCTAGATTATGAAGCCCTCCCCAATGTTTTCCTTTGCGTTACGGAAGTCCGCTCTTGCAGATTTCTCCCCTGGTCGAGAGATGCGTTTGTGGAGTTAACTCACGAGAGAAGAGGGTGAAGGAGCAGAGAAAATGCGCTGTGAGACAGAGGAAGTTCTCTCAAGAGGAAAGTATCAAACGGAACATCCCCCTGTCAAGGCAGTTGTGCGCTCGCCGTGGGTGATCATCGAGCAAGACACGCCCTCCGTCCTGGAAGTCTCCGAATGGTGAGAGGCTGAGAAGAGCTTTGGCCGCGGCTAAGAGAGCGGAATGTATGGTAGAGAAGGCTCGCGACGCAAAATTTTTTAATGTACCTCGTCTTCTTCGCTCTTGACAAGAAAAAAGCATGTGATATGTCCCCACCCCAATATCCAACGGGATTTACATGCAACGTCCCTTAAATCCAGCATCGGCCCCGGGTTCCTCTCCCTAAGACCGGTTCCCGTGAGCCACGGAGCGACAGATGAAAACAGGTCTTTGTGAAAAGTGCGGACGCCCGGCAGACGCGGCGTACGAAATCCGTGACAATAAGGCGTACTTGGCAAAATTCTGCAGGGAATGCGGACGGAGCGCAACTCTGGTGAGCAAAGACGCGCGCAAATGGCGTTGGAAGAGGCTGGTCGCCGACTATCACGAGCCGACCTCACAGGCCTGCGCCCTCGATTGCGCCCAGTGCGACCATCAGGCTCACACGCAACCCAACACGGTTGCCATCGACGTGACCAACCTGTGCAATCAACGTTGCCCTATCTGCCTGGCGTATATCGACGCTATGGGGTTCACGTTCCATCCGCCGTTGGAGTACTTTGAAAAAATTCTCCGCCACTTTCAGCGCAACGACCCCAAGCCGAATATCTGCTTTTTCGGGGGCGAGCCCACGGTTCACGATCGGTTCCTGGATATTGTGCGGATGACTCGTTCCTACGGCTTTCAGGCGCAGCTCTTCACCAACGGCCTGAAACTGGCGGATCTAGATTATTGCCGCAAGCTCTGCTCCATGGGCGTGCAACTGAACTTCGGGTTTGACGGGACGCGGCCCGAGGTGTACCACACTCTGAGAGGCGACAATTCACTCGCGGTGAAACGCAAAGCGCTGGAAAACGTCATCGAATGCGGTGTAAACAAACTCGTGATCGTCACCACCGTGGCAACGGGCGTGAATGACACGAACTTGGCCGAACTCATGGAATTTATCCACCAATATCGAGAGCACGTTTCCGTCTGGGCTTTTGTCCCGCTTACTCCCTGTTGGGATTCGACCGCGGTCAAGCTGGAACCCACCACGACCGAATGCGTGGAAGGAATCTTCGAGCGGATGCTCTCCGGCATCGAGTTTGTGCCGACGGGCATGATGAAATTCAAGGTCCTGTCCCGCTTTTTTGGCAAGCAGACTCTTGGAGGCTCACATCCGAACTGCGAGAGCGCCACGTTGCTCGTTTCAGACGGTGAGCGTTACCAGCCGATCTCCCGATACTTGACAAAGCCGCTCTCCGCGCTGCTGGTTTCGCTCCGGGAGCTTGACACGCGGCTCCTCGGGAAATCCGCTACTTTGCCCACGCGCGGGCTGAGGCGGAGACTCTTTGACATGGAAACACTGCTCCTCATGGTGAAATTGATGGCTTCCGCGTTGAATCTGAAAGCAGTATTCGGCGAGCGCGCGTTCCGAAACGCGGCCGCCGCGATCCTCGACCTTATTCGAGGGCGCAAGATGGACGGCATTTTGAGCCGACGAACTGCGTTCAAGCGAGCGCTTACTCTGATGACGATTCCGTACGAGGACCAAGGAGGGATTGAAGACGCGCGAATGAAGGATTGTCCCGCGGTCTTCGCGTATGAAGACGTGGACACGGGACGGATCAGGACCGCGGCGTTCTGCACCTGGCAGACCGTTAAGGATGAGGCGTGCAGGAAAATTCAGGCCCACTACGACTCAAGACCATCCCAGGAAGCGACAAAACGCGCCCGGGGCGGATGCGGCCGAACCTCATTCGGAATGTAGGAACGCTTGCAAAGCCTGTGGGCTTTTGCAAGAGTTGCCGGAGGGAACCCCTTCGCGCCGAGAAAAGGGGCTTCCCCGGAATCTCTTGCGGACAGACCTATAGGCAGCCGTCATGCCTCTTGTATCGGCGATCATACCTACGCACAATCGAGCTTCAGTGTTGGAGCGGGCCATAGGCTCGGTTTTTGCGCAAACGTTTCAGGACTACGAGCTGATCGTGGTGGATGACGGTTCCACGGACTCCACGCAGGACCTGCTTGCCGGGTATCAAGGGCGGCTGGTCGCTCTCCGCCAAGAGAACAGAGGCGCGGCCGCGGCTCGTAATCTCGGCGTACGGCATGCCGGAGGCGAGTTGGTCAGTTTCCTCGATTCGGACGACGAATGGCTGCCTGAGAAGCTCCGGCGGCAGATCGATCTTTTCCGGGCCGGAGATGACACCTTTGTCTGTCATACGGATGAGATCTGGCACCGCGACGGCAAGAACGTTTCCCAAAAAGTCAAACACGCCAAGCAGGGCGGTCGATTCTTCGAACGAGCATTGGAGCTTTGCTTGATCAGCCCCTCTTCCGTTATCATTTCGAGGGCGTTGCTGGACCGGGTGGGATGGTTTGATGAATCGCTCCCCGCGGCTGAAGATTACGATCTATGGCTAAGGCTCACCGCTTTCTACCCCGTCCATTTCGTTGCCGAACCTCTGGTAATTAAACACGGCGGCCATGAGGATCAGCTTTCCCGTGTCACTCCGGCAATAGATCGGTTTAGGATCAAGGCCATACTCAAGCTCTTGGATAGGGACGACCTGCGGTCTGATTACCGGCAAGCCGCGATTCGGGAGCTTGCCCGCAAATGCGAAATTGTCGCGTCAGGTTGCGAAAAGAAAGGTAAGATTGACGAAGCGGAGTGGTATCGTGGATTGGCGGCCTCGCACACGAAAGCTCACGATGGGGCTTGATCGGATCGATCTTGACGACCGGACATACCTCGTTCCCTGTTATGACGATTTGCAGCCTCTCACGCAGTCTATTCGCACCGTGGGCATCATCAATCCTCCGGTCGTTCAGGAGCGGCCTGATCGTCGATTTCAGCCTGTGCTGGGGCGGCGGCGGCTCAAGGCAGCATCGCAAGCCCGGATCGATTCAGTTGAAGTGAAGGCCCTCGCACTGGACGTTCCCGAATCCGAAGCGTACGCTCTGGCCTTTTGGGACAACGTGGCGCAGCGGCCTCTGGATAAGGCAGCCACCGCGTACGTGGTGATGCGGTTGCTCCAGTTGTTTCCAAGAGACGTGGCGGCCCGTCAGTTCTTCCCTGCTTTGGGAATTCCCGCGATGGGCCCGAAGATCGATCGGCTCCAGGCCATAGGCTCCTTGGAAAAGAACGTGCTGGAGCGCCTTGCGCTCGGTCGAATCAATGAGAAAACCGCTGCGTTACTGGCGCTCATGAAGCCGGAAGAGCGGCAACGCCTGGTAAAGCTCGCTCAGGACCTCGGACTGAACGTGAATAAGACCGAAGAAGCGCTGACCGCGCTCTTTGATGTTTCAGCGCACACCGGCCGTGAAATCGAGGCATTACTTGACGAGGAGCAGGCCAGGCGAATCCTTGAGAATCGGGAGCTGCCGGTTCCGGAAAAGGCCGCGCAATTCCGAGCTCTGCTTCAAGAGTGGAAATTTCCGGAGATAGCCGAACGCGAAGCGGAATTCCGTCGCCGTTTCTCTAGCCTGGCCGACCGTTCGCACGTATCCATTCGTCCGAGCCCTGGTTTTGAGAACGAACGGTGCTCGATTCAGGTGGATGTGGACTCGTGGGAGCAGGCGGAAAAGATCCTCGTACTTGTCAAAAGGGAGCTCTGATGCCTCCGTTGCACCTGATGTCAATGAGTATTCAGACAAGTAAAACACGCCGCTGAAGCCCCAACGGGGCGATTGATAGTAGCCCGGCAATTCATTGCCGGGTGGCCGATGAGCAAGAATCCATCTCTTCTTCCCCAGGTGACGCCCGAAGGATTAATCCTTCGGGCGTCACCTGGGGACAAAGAACCTTTTCTGGACCGCTCATTCCCGGCGATCAATCGCCGGGCTACTATCGGGGCGTCCATCCTGGACGCAGGCAGCCTTAAGCTGAAGAAGTAACCTCTGGAAGGTTGCGGAGGAAAAGAAACAATGTTTATTAACAAAAGTTTACCGTCTTACTTTCTTGAAGGGCATTGGCATGAATGGCCACGCGCACATGGGCTTTCCTATTGACGAAGTCTGGATAGACGAGGATGCGAGGGATGAGCCGCTCACCGGCGAAATCCTCCGCAGGCTGCCCTCATGCCGCGTGCGGACCGGGCAGGATGCAATTGACGCGTATGAGCGACTGATCTTGGAATCGGATCCTTTCCGCCACGGCAAGCGAATCCTGCGCCTGATACGGCATCGCGGCGCATTTGTGAAGCCATGTCCCGGCACTAAGGAGCATGTTTGCTGCGGCTTGCAGATCCTTCACATCGGGCAAGGCTGCCCTATGGATTGCCGTTATTGCGCGCTCCAGGCGTATTTCAATCGGCCGGCGCTGGAAGTCTTCGTCAATGTGGATGAGATGCTCGATGGACTCCGGCAAAGACTGACAACGGACCCCAATCGTCTTCATCGCATCTGCACCGGCGAATTCACCGATTCCCTGGCTCTGGATCCCATCACGGATCTGGCTTCCAAACTGGTTCATTTCTTTTGCCAGCAACAAAATGCGTCCCTGGAAATCAAGACCAAGACCGACTTCGTGGAACCGCTCCTCGACCTGGATCCACGCGGCAGGGTCGTGCTCAGCTTTTCCATGAATGCCGCGGAGATCGCGTCAAATGAAGAACGAGGCGCCGCGAGCCTCAAGAGAAGGCTCCAAGCAGCCGCTCAGGCGCAGAAGAAGGGGTATCTGCTTGGGTTTCACTTTGATCCGATCATCCCCTTTCCCGGGTGGGAACAAGGTTATGGCCGCACAATCGATCGGATCTTTCGCGCGGTAGATCCGCAAGGGATCTCATGGATTTCGCTGGGGATCCTGCGCTTTGTGCCTGAACTAAAGGAAATCGCTCGGGCCCGATTCGGGCCGCTGCCATATTTCCACGACGGGTTTGTGCGAGGACTGGACGGCAAACAACGATTGCCCGCGCAGCGACGCATAGAGATCTATCAAAAGCTCGGAGACCGCATCCGGACACACGCGCCGGAGACACGCATCTACCTCTGCATGGAATCGCCATATGTCTGGAAACGAGCTCTGGACATGAAGATAGGCAAGGATCAAGACCTCATCGAATATCTCGATCAGGCAATGCGGGATGGTTGAAGAAAGATCCGGGGAAGCCCTTTTTGTGTAAAAAGGGCTTCCCCGCTAGAGTTTCGCGCATTTTGTGTACTCCTGTTGGCGCGTGGAGCGCGCGGGATGGTTTTTGTGTAACTCGTTGTTATGGCCAGCTTCCCTCAA
>VGSG01000054.1 GCA_016875095.1 Deltaproteobacteria bacterium | reverse complement strand
GCAGGGCTTAACGGCAGGATATCGCCGACCGCGTAGGCCCACGCGTTAATGAGCATGAATTGCAGAGGCCCCTCCATGTGGAGGAACGCCACCCCGAAAAACGTGCTCCACGGATCCGGCTGAGACGTGAAATAAGAAAAGGTGGTGGCGGCATCCCTGATGCCGATCTCATCGAAGTAATCGTGCGCCGGCGATTGTCCCAGCGCGCCGAGAAGCCAGAGATAGATGAACAGACCGGCGAAAAAAACGTATGTCGTCACGGGACCGGTATCACGATCGGTTGCCCGGCCCGTCCTGTCTAATTCGGCTGTAGAATCCAGGTGGCTCTCCTGTTCAATCATGCCCCGGGATGCTTATTTGGGGCGCTTCTATCTCTTCGCCGGGTCCTTCCTGGCGCGCTGAGACCGCTATTTCAGAACCGATCTTAGCGGCGCACGGAATATGCGTCCTGTGCCGGAAAGCATGACCAGATCGGACCCCTGAATCGCAGGCCCCACCGCGTTGTCATCCGGAGGGGCGAAGGACGTGGTGCGGGCGTCGAGCAGTCCCTTGCCGCCGAGAAGCGACTTGAGCGGAGCTACGTAGACCAAGCTTCTGCGTGGTGACCTATTAAGCTCCAGCACAGTATCTTCCCATATGGCCAGCCCGGACGGGAACCCGCCGTTGATGTAAGCGGCTTCTCGCCCATTCAGTATCGACCCCGCGGCAATGGCCTTGCCGGGGTCGATAAGATACGTCTTTCGCGTGTACAGATAGTTGGCCACCAGCCAGACATCCTTCCCCTTGTGTTGCGTTGCGCCCATGGCGGTGATGCGCAGATGACTCATGGGCAGGGTGAGAAGGATAACCGCGCGGCCGTTCCGGAACGATGATTCTAAATTTATTCCCATCAGCAGGTGGGTGGTCCGATCGACCACATAGAGCACACCGTCTGTTACGGGAAAAGCAGTGAAGGCCGGATTCATATAATTGGGAAGCACGAATTCTTCGACCGGGGTCTTTCCGGAAGGATCCGTCCGTCGCACGACTTTGGCGCCGTCACCGTTCTCCAACATGAGCAGAAATTTGTTCTCTTGGACACCGAAACCGATCACCTGTGCAAACTCGTTCTCCTCGACGAGCACGGGCCCCGGTCTCCATTCGACCCGCATTTTCGGGTTATCCAGGACTGCCCTGATGGGCACCTGATTTGCCCAGACCAGTATGGCGAGAAGCACGGTCAGTGGCACGGCCGCGTTCAACGCATAGTTCAGCTTACTGGAATAGGCGTCACCTTGGGTGAAGCGCACTTCCGCGTCAAATTTTCTCCGTATTCCTCTCTTTAATCGAAAATAGCCTACCAGCACTTCGCCGGTCATGAGCACCGAGCAGACGGACATAAAGAGCGGAAAATAGTTCTGCCCCCAGCCCGCCCAAACGCCGTACATGGCGTACAGGAAGTACTTGTTGGTGAGCGTGATACGGGTCCCCAGACCCATGAAGTTGATGATTACGCCGAACACCACCACAATGAGGTACAGCGTGATGTATATGCAGCCAAGAAGCGGCTCGACAAAGTGATGGAAAACCGCCAAGGTGGCAACCACCACCATTCCCAATTGATCGCACACCAGATCCGTGAAAGCCCCTGATTGAGAAGCCTTTCCCGCATACCGCGCGTATGCCCCGTCCAGGCCATCGCATAGGATGTGCGCGGCGAGGAACATGACCGCGATCCGGGGGCTACGCACAAAATAGAGCACCACGCCGGCCAGCAACGCGATGCCAATGTAAGAGATGGTGTCCGGCACAAGCCCTAACCTCTTAAAGAGAGGCACAAGAGCGGCCGCCATTCTGGTCCGCTTGTTCGCAAACCAGACATGAATAAAGCGATCTTTCCCGAAGTAGTGAAAGAATTCTTTCTCGGGTTCAGGTTTGATGCTCAGGGGTGGTTCATCTCGCATCGATTCCATGCGCCGCGGGCATTCTCCGTGCCAAACATAGCATCAATGCCGACCGTTCCGCTGTCGGGTCGGCGCGGTTGATGACGGATGCGCTGGAAAACAAAGGCCGAAGTCGCTCCCCGTCCGGGCTCAATCTCAGGCAATCCAGTCGGCGCCAACGGTTCGCGAATCGTTTCCTGCGCTGGTCCTCGTATCCGCCTCTCGCGCCGGCATCCGGCTGTCATTGCGCGAGCTTTGCGGTAATCAGATCCGCCGCGCTCCGAATGGAGTCCTTATCTCCAGGAACCGGCTCCCACTCTGAAATCTGTATCCCATCGTCGTGCCAACGCGGCACCAGATGGACGTGAAGATGCGGCACAACCTGATTGGCGGCTTTCCCATTGAGTTGAAGCACATTCATTCCATCAGGCCCCACCGCGGCCTGAACGGCTTTGGACAGCCTGCACACTACCCCGGCCAGGTGGCCGTACGTTCCCGGATCCATTTCTAGAATGTTTCCAAAGTGCTCTTTTGGGACAACAAGCAGGTGCCCGGGATTGAGGGGGCTGATGTCCATGAAGGCGATGCACCTGTCGTCATCGTATACCTTGAAACAGGGAATCTCTCCGGCAACGATCTTGCAAAAGATGCAGTCTCTATCGGTCTTCATCGCTCCTGCCCCTCTCGAAATCCGTCTGCTCAGTCGTGTCTGCCACGATCCCGGTTGAAACGCAAGAGGCGATGAAAGCCTCCTGCCCGCTCGCATGGACTCGGGCTAACCACAATACGACAACCGCTCATAACCTCGACGTTCTTCCGTCCATGCAAGGAGGCGAGAATTCCGTCGAAGACTATAAGCGCCGCGCCTACCTCTTATCATAGGCCGGTTCGCGCATCGAGGAGCCCTTCAAAGAGCGCGGTCGTCAGATAGCGTTCCGCAGCGCTGGGCAGTAACGTCACAACGGTTTTCCCCAGAAACTCCGGCCGTGAAACCAGTCTTGCGCACGCAGCCACGGCAGCGCCTGACGAAATGCCCGCCAGAATCCCTTCTTCCCGAGCGAGTCTACGAGCGTAAGTCACAGCTTCATCGCTCGAAACGGTGACGACCTCGTCGATAATATTCAGATCGAGCACATCAGGCACGAAGCCTGCTCCGATACCTTCTATCCTGTGAGGCCCGGGGATTACTTCCTTCCCCTGGAGTGTCTGTGTAATGACAGGGCTCTCAGACGGTTCCACCGCGACCGAATGGATCTTCTTGCCTTTCCTGTGCTTGATGAAACGAGAGATCCCGGTAATTGTTCCACCGGTCCCCACTCCCGAAACGAGAACGTCGATTGCTCCCTCGGTTTCCTCCCATATCTCCCATCCGGTGGTCTCCTCGTGGATCTTAGGATTGGCCGGATTCTTGAACTGTTGAGGCATAAAGTACTTTTCCGGATTGGAATTCACGATTGCATACGCGCGCTCCACCGCGCCTCTCATTCCTTTGTCGCCTTCAGTGAGCACGAGATTGGCCCCAAGTATTCTAATGAGCTTCCGTCGTTCGACGCTCATGGTCTCAGGCATGGTGATAGTGAGCGGATATCCCCTGAGCGCGCAGACAAAAGCCAGAGAAATTCCTGTGTTACCACTCGTCGGTTCTACGATTTCGATCCCGCTTCTCACGAGGCCTTTTTCTTCCGCGTCCTTGATCATGGAATAGCCGATTCGGTCTTTGACCGAGAAAGCTGGGTTTCGGCCTTCGATTTTAGCCAGGACGAGCGTCTTGGAAGGATCAAAGATCCTGATCAGCCGCACCATCGGCGTGCCACCAACGGATGCCACATTGTCCAGGCAGTACCTTCTCATTGCTCGCCCTGTCTCCACAGATTTCCACTCTTGTGCAAGAGGGGCTTACCGTCCCTTTCTCGTCCGCGCCGCCGGTTTCCGGCCCGGATCGACGCGAGCGTCTCCAGCCCTTTCATTCCTTAGCGCTCCTACTCTTATGGAGGTATGCGAAAAGGCTCTGGTGCCCTACCGACTTATGTGTGATCGTTCGTCTCTGTCGAGCGGCCGTCTGGAGAGAGCGTGGCCGGTGCGGCGGTCGTGATTGCCCCTTATATCCGACCGCCATGGTAAACAATTCTCTCACAATCATTGAGTGCGGTAAAGAACAAAACAGGCGGCGGCGTAAACCTTCTGCTACGCGGGGGAATGAGTCAATGCTGATGAATTGGAACCCCGGCTGATGATTCGTTGTGGGACTGCGAGGGTGGCCGCGGCGTGTGGGACTTCTTCCGGCGCGACCGGAGCACAGCGGTAATACGCGCGGTTTTGACTCCGCCGCTTGGGAGGGCGCAAGCCTTTTCCACAGGGGCTTTGGGGTGGTGAATGAGGGCCAATCTGTGCTAATATGATTAATCTTCCATTGCGGCCTACGGCTCGTGGGGCCGGCGGCCTTTTCGCTCGAAGGCTTTGAGGGCAGGGCCTCTGATTCTAATTATCGGCGTAAGGATTTATAGGAAGCGTGTCTCCATCGTCCTTTGATAGGAGTATCAAAGAGCAGATCCTTAGTGACATGCGCGGAGGCGCGCGGACCCGGCATGTGCTCTCCCGTTACGGCTTGAGCCTGCACGATTTCAAAGAGCTTCTGAAAGAGATGATTCGCGAAGGATCCTTCACAAAGGACGAGTATAAGGCTTGGAAGGCCCGACGTTACGGGACAGCGCCGGAAGCGGAGAAGTCACTGGAGGGCGCCGCAACAGCCTCCCCCGCTTCGCAGGGCGCGTCCCCGATCCAAACGTACGTGCTCCATGAGCCGGAAAGGAACCATTCGTGGGCCCTGGAGCTCTTCTCCACGCGCAGAGAAACCATTCCAGGAGCCAACTTTAAGGTAAACCTGTATGGGAAGAGATACTCTTTTGTGGTGGAAAAGCTCCTGTACCGAGGCCCCGTGACTCTGCTTGCAGACGGCGCTGCGGCGCAATCCTACATGCAAGATAGGCGTCAAGAAGCGATGGATTACATAGCGAAACACGGCTGGTCCGCGTACCTGGAAGACAGGGCTTTCCAGGCGAACTTCGGGGAGGACACGGATTCGGATCAGTCACAAGCTCAACTCATTGTCGTGCGATGCCGTAATGACACATTCTTGGCGGCGCTTCATACTCCCACGCCGGCCATCAACTTCTACGTTTCGTCATCTCTGAAGACAATCCTGGAGCGGCTGGCAAAGAACATCGACATGAGCGCTCTGCGTATCAAGGATCAGGGCCCCTCTTAGAAGTTACCGGAGGCGCAGGGATCGCTCTCTCAGGAGGATGCGCGCGTCTACCTTGATTACCTGGCTTTGCATTCTCACAAAGCTTTGAAGACGCTCAATTGCCCGTCCGGGTGAAGTGGTGTATAAGTAAAAGGGCAGGCGCTCGACGGCCTGCGAACGGCCCTTTGGCCGCAGACGACAGTTCAGAGGGGTGCGGAGGACTTCCAGTTGTGACTCGCAGCAAGGGCTCTCCATGTCATTGACGGTCGGCGTCAAACGCGTTGTGGCGAGCGGGCCGGCCCCCTCACTCTATTCATGAATGCTCAAGATACCCCTTTCAACCGACGCTTCTGCTGACGCTCTGGAGCTTCTCCCAGAGCAAGTGCGGCCACTTGTCCGCGAAAAAGGCGAGATCCTGGATTACCGACCGGGTGACGCCATCGTGGCGCCGGGTGACACTGGAGACCGCATTCGTTTCCTCATGTCCGGGCAGGCCAGTGTCATGTTGCGGGACGAAGAGGATCAGGAGGTCGCGGTCGACAGTTTGCAGCGGGGGGATATCTTCGGCGAGATCAGCTTTATTACAGGCAAGCCCTCTCCGTCCGATTCAGAGGTGGTGGCTGACGAGCATTGTCAGGTTCTCGAAATCCCATCCCGCGATTTCGAGGAGATAGTCAAAGAAAGCCCTGAATTTGCGCTCTCCGTCGTGCAGGGCCTGGCGCGCAAGGTCATGCGGCTTGACCGACAGATCTTGAGGAGCAAGGTCAGGCGAAGAGCTTTGCAAGCTCTCATCAGCCGAGAAGAGCACATCTTTCCGGATTATGTGATCGGCGATTATGTCCGCAAGCACTTGGTCGACGACGCTCAGGAATTGGCCCACTCGGAAGGCCCGGTGCTCATCGTGGGAGAAACCGGCGTAGGTAAGGAGGTGCTGGCCCACGCGATCTACCGGATGAGCCATCATCACAAGGATGTCTTCCTTCTTCTCGATCTCCACAGGGGCCGAGTGGAGAATCCCTTCGGGGAGTTCGCCGACACCCGATCGGCCTCGAACAATGACGCCACCGAAGACCAGATGCGTCTCTTTTTCGGTTCCGAGGAAATGGGGCCGGATGGCAAGAATAAAGAGACTCCTGGATATGTGGAGTTGACTGAAGACGGGACATTGCTGGTCCGTGGAGTCGAACACCTTACCTCCCGCATGCAGAGCGAACTCTTGAAAGCCATTTCCACGGGCGAGTTCCGTCGTGTGGGGGGTTCGGATTTCTATCCGGTGCGAACAAGGCTCATTGCCACCACCGAACTTGACCCGGCTGAAATATCCCCCGAAAAACACCCGCTCGCTCACGGCCTTCTAGACAGGTCTCTGAGCATCCCACCGCTCCGAAAGAGACGCCGGGAGATTTCCGGTCTGGTGGAGCACTACCTGACCAAATACAGCCAGGAGCTCCGCAAGGAGATCGTCAAGGTTCCTCCGGATACCCTCAAGACGCTCGTAAATTACACATGGCCCGGAAACGATCTGGAGCTTTCTACGACGCTAAAACGAGCCGTCATGGTCTCAGAGGAAGAGAGCCTCAAGCCGGAAGATATCTATTTTCACCTCAAGCGGGTGGAAGGGGTGGGGAAGTTCAACCTGCTGCGGTTCAGGCCGGTGCGTCAGTCGCTGCTGAGCCCTTTGTTCCCGGCCATTCTGCAGAGCGCGGTCACACCGTTCTTCTTTATCCTTCTGGTTTTGCTCTTCCTGGGGCCTGCCGATCCTCTGCAGAATCCCGGAGCGCTTTTCAGTTGGGCCTTGGGCTGGCCCATGCTTGTTTTCGGCGCATTCCTTTGGGCCCGTTTTTGGTGTACGCTCTGTCCTATCGGCTTCCTCAGCAATCTTGCCAAGAAAGTCATTGCCCTGGAGAAGCCTTTCCCTGCGTTTCTGCGCAACCAC
The DNA here is from genome assembly GCA_016875095.1 of Deltaproteobacteria bacterium. Lineage (GTDB taxonomy): Bacteria > Desulfobacterota > Desulfomonilia > Desulfomonilales > Desulfomonilaceae > VGSG01. Next base: position 21,412 of record VGSG01000054.1, on the reverse strand, counting down.
AGCGACTTTCTTGTCGCCGCGGCGGTGCTCTTTATCATCTGGCTCGAAACAGCCACCACCATGCGAAGCTCCCCGCTCAACGTGGGATTGCTGCTTGTCGCCATGCTGGTATCGGCCCTCTTTGTCGCGGTCATATACGAGCGGCAGTCATGGTGCCGCTATTTGTGCGGTTTGGGCGGGATGATAGGAGTCCTCGCGAAAACATCGCTCTTGGAGATGCGCGCCGATCGTAACGTGTGCATCTCCCAATGCGCTTCCAATGAATGCTTCCTGGGGACCGGGGAGAGGGAGGGATGCCCCTTCGGACAAGCCGGACCAAAGCTGCACAGCAACCGTCTGTGCAAGATGTGCGCAACCTGTCTCAAGAACTGCCCTCACAGCGCAATAAACCTCAATCTGCGCGTTCCTGCGCAGGAATTGTGGGAGATTCGGCATACGAATACAGGCACAGCCTTCCTGGTGATCGGGATGGTCGGCGGACTGCTGTGCGAAATGATTGCCAAAACCCCAATCTACTCCTGGTTGACCGACTTTTTCCCTGGACCGCCGGTGGTCAAGTTTTCGATTATCTTCTGCGCGCTGATTATTGTGGTGAATCTGATGCTCATCTGCGCCACCTCGTTCTCGTACAGGGTGTACGGCGACTCCTTTGAGGAGAACTACTCTCGATACGGCCTGGCTCTTCTCCCGCTCGTCCTCGGCGCATTTGCGGCCTTTCACGTGTACTACCTTATCAACCTGGGAGTGCAATTGCCAATCCTGGTAAGCCGCATGTTTGACTTGGAAATCCTCAAACCGCTGATCATCACTGTGCCGCCTCACGTAACGCGTGCGATTCAACAGACCATGGTCTGGCTTGGGTTCGCTTGGACCCTTATGGTGATTTACCGGCTGGGCCGGGCAAGCACAGAGCGATTCTCAACAGCCCTGGCGGGATTGATTCCCCATACGGCGCTGGCCCTGGCGCTGGCTGTGTTGGCGTCCAGGATCATGGATATCTTTTTCTACGGCGCCAACGCCTCTGGATAGCATGACCGCCCCATGAGAGAGCGCGAATGTTTCTTGCCTGCTTCGATACAAAGAGAACAAGACGAGGCTCCCGACGCGTAATAGTTCTAGTGAGAAACCCATGACCCTGGAAGAAACCCTTCTTAAATCGGCGTCAGCCGTGGGGAGCGGTGAAGTCCGCAGGTTCACGCTGCCCGATGGCAAGATAAGTATTACACGCATCACCACGTTCTGCCCGGACGTCGTAGGCCCCGGACCGGTTCATGCCTATCTGGTGGAGAGCGATGCGCTGGTGCTCTTGGACACGGGGCTGCCGACCCACATCGCCAAATCCTTTTTCTACCATTGGCGAGCCCAGCCCATGCCACGGGAGGTCGAGGAACTGCCGGCGGATCATAGCGAAACAGAACTGCGGGACGGTTTCAGGCTTGCGGAGCGGTCCTTGTCGGACATTGACATGCTCGTCATCTCCCACGGCCACGCGGATCATTTTCTCATGGCCAGGAGCATCCTCGACGGCCATCAGATTCTGATCGCGGCTCATATCTTTGACACTCCGGCAATCTGTAACCCCTGGGGCCTCTTGAACATGTGGATACTCCGGCAAGATCAGATGCGGGGTTCCGGAATGCCTGAACCCTGGTCCGCTCAAGAATCGGCGCGCGATCAACTCCGTGAGGGCATGGATCCGGTATCCCTGGGCATGGCGCTCGGCATTGACCAGCCCGTGCTCCGGAGTGGGCCTCTACGGGTGAACAGGACCCCCGTCAAATCCGTAGAGATCCGGAGCCTACCGGGTCATTCTCCCGGCAGCATCGGACTCTTGGTGGGAGAGGGGAAGGATAAGGTCCTCCTGTGCGGTGACGTGCTCATGCATCCCATTAGTCCCCATCCCGATGACCTTTTGGTGTACCTGCGAACTCTGGAAGACCTGGGCGCAAGGGATGATATTGTCTTAGCGCTCCCAGCGCACGGAGACGCCATTCGCGACCCCGCCGCACGAATCCGCGCCCTGCGCGAGCACCATCAGCGACGTCTCAAGGTCACGTACGAAACCTGTGCTCAACCCCGGTGCGTTTGGGATGTGGCAACGCTGGAGGGCTACTTCGACACGTATGTTGATCCGAAGAAGTTCAACCTGCTTGCCGGGTTGGAAGTCCTTGTCCATATGGAACTCCTCCACATGGTGGATGGGCTTCGACGCGTGCCCGCCAAAGGCGGAGTTCAGTATTTCGTCAATTCCGCTGAGTCATTCGAAGAGGTTTACGGGCGGATCCGAGAACTGGTGACGGATTCCCGTTCAGGCGCCATGATGAGGTACTGAACGAGTCGCCCGCCCCTGCGATTACAGGAGAAGCGTGCTGTGTTGGTCATAAAAGATCTTCACGTGAGCTACGGAGGTATCCGAGCGCTCAAAGGGATTTCTCTGGCCGTGCATGAAAAGAACATAGTGACTCTCCTCGGGTCAAACGGCGCGGGAAAGAGCACCACGGTCAGAGCGATTTCCGGGCTGATTCCCATCGCCCGCGGGGAGGCGCTGTTCCGGGGGGTACGCCTCAACGATGCGCCGGTGCATGAGATTCAGCGGCGGGGATTGATACACGTTCCGGAAGGGCGTAAAATTTTCTCGAACCTCTCCGTCCGGGAGAACTTGATCATGGGAGCTTATGCAAATCGGGATCACGCGGACGTGGACAAGACCGTGAAGAGAGTCTTTTCTATCTTCCCGGTTCTCGAGGCTCGGCTCCATCAGCTCGGCGGGACCCTCTCGGGAGGTGAACGGCAGATGCTCGCTCTGGGCCGAGCATTGATGTCAAAACCCAAGCTCCTGATGATGGACGAACCGTCCTTGGGTCTGGCGCCGTTGGTCGTGGCAGAGGTTTTCCGCACTACGCACACGATTCGCGGGGAAGGCGTAACCATTTTCTTGATCGAGCAGAATGCTTTTGCAGCGCTCAAGATAGCTGACTACGCTTACCTGCTGGAAACAGGGCGGATCGTGCTCGAGGGCTCCGGATCGGACCTCCTGGAAGATCCCAAAGTCAAACAAGCGTACCTGGGAGAAGAAAGCTGATGCGGGCTCCTTTTCAAAGGAGCCCAGACCGGGGAGATTCTAGACTCGGGAAGATCCTTCGGCCTCCTTGGCCTCTTCAAGGCCGTCCTTGTCGGAATCCGAAGTTTACTTGAGCTTTTCTTTCGCCTTTTCTTTGACTTTGTCCATTTCGTCTTTAGCCTTATCTTTGATCTTGTCAACCACGCCCGATTGCTTTTCCTTGGTAGTTCCCGTAGTTCCGCCCGTAGCGCATTCTTTGGCCTTGGCCTTTTCCGCTTCTTCCTTCGTCTTGAATGGCCCAGCTATGGTGGCGGGGGTTTTTTCCTTTGCCTCTATCACCTTGCAGACACCGTTCTTGTCCTTGATGACGACGTAGCTCGCTGAGGCTGTCAACACAGTGACCGCCAAAGCAAAGACAACTACTAGCAACAACAGCGCAAGTCGCTTGAAGTTCATGTTTCCCTCCCAGAACTTGAGTTTACGGATTCATGCGGAATCATGTCTCGGGGATATATGCTCGGAATACTCTCTCGGCGGTTTCTCCTTGAGAAACATAATGCCCGACGATGGTCCACCACAAGAGCTAAGTAAGGCCAGACCGTCGTCATGTTCCAAAAACCCCCTTTGATCCTTCTCTTTACCGTATGTTACCGAGCGCTCCGTTGTCAATCAAAATGTCTTCGGTCGACCACTCCTGAACACAAACTCGAAACTGTCAAAATGAGGTCTAGCATCAAGGAATAGGACTCTTTTGCTTCATAGGAACTCCAGGTAAGGGGTACGTCTCAAAAGTCGCCGTCAGATATCCTTGTCTCTAGCCGGTCGATAATACGCCGGGTATTGCTGTCCCGGTTAACCGACTCATTTAGCGGACACGACGCTGGATCTGACTGTAAAACCTGGTCTTTCGCCGTAGGACAAAGGAGCCGCCCACGAAGATGAGCGAACCTGTGAATCGGTAATTATGCCAGGATTCGCTCTTCCAGCCTGGCCGCAGGCTCCTTGCCGAGCAGGTGTCGCTCCCAGGCCCGCTGCAATGAAAACGATCGAAATAGGATTTCGTCCGCGCTGCCTGCGGCCAGTCGACTAAGGTCTTCGAACAGTTCATCTTGCGCTTCCCAATTCTCGGACTCTTCCCAGGAAACGAGCGCAGGGAGCGGCAAATCCGCCACTCTCCCCCGCTTGGGCCTTGTAACGTTCCAGACTACGGTCCCGAATAGCCCATACTCGTTCGCGAGGGCTTCGCGGCGATCCGGATCGCCGGGATCGGGCAGAATCAACGTAAAGTTCACCGACACCACTTCACCCTCGCCGCGGAGAGGAGCGTACGAACGATTGATGAACAACCCTGGATCGGCTGTAACGTCCAGTGCGTTGCGGAAAAAAGACGATCCCGGCGGCTTGGCAAACTCCGTTATCACGTGCAGGGTCGCGTGCGGGTTGTGAGCGGAAAACTCTCCCAGGATTTTGACCATCGCCTGCTCCGCCCGAGGGGCCGAGGCGCCTCGAAACCAGAAAGTGAACGGCGCGGTGGCCCGCGAGATCACCTCATCAAGGAAAGGCATCCAAGACCGCTCGTAGGACGGATCAAGTATCCACTTGCTTATGTAATCCGCCTGTTCAGGTCTGGCAATCACTTTGGGCCCGTCATCCACCAGCGACGGCAACGGGATGTGGTCCATTTCCATCTCAAGGTGCTCTTCGCACTTGAGGAGAGCGGTCCCGATCGCTTCCCGAGTGAAAGTGGGAGTAGAGCGGACATAGTACGGGGGCCGTGGATCGAACGTGAGCCCCAGCATCCCTGCTCTGGCTCTGAAGTCCGTTCCGGGGAGGATGGAGAGCACAAACGGATGGACTGTCGAGTAAGCCTCTGTTTTCTTCAACCAGGCTAACGTTGCGGCAAACCCTTCCGGCGAATCCTTGGGTAATCCGACGATGATTCCGGTGATCACCTCGATACCCGCTTCTTTCAAGAATCCCACACCTCTCGCCACCTTTTCGGGGTCACCGGTTCGGCCTGCTTCGCGGAGAGCGTCACGGTTGATGGTCTGCAATCCGACCTCTGCGGATCGTAACCCCGCGTCCTTGAGGAGCCCCACATCCGAACGAGTCAAGATATCGGCCCTCAACTCAGCGTGAAGCGCTAAGTCCCTCCGGCGCCTGCGTTCCCGGAACTCCTTCAAAAGAGCTTTGAAGCCCTGGATCGCGTTGAATGCGGGATCCATCAGATAAATTTCACGCACGCCGGACTCAGGGGAATAGGCCATCTCAAGCGCGGACTTGATGGCTTGCGCCGGGTGCTTTCTCACACCGGCGTAGCTCTTATGGTAGTAACAATATCTGCACCGGAACGGACACCCCCTCACCGTTTCCAGGAATAAGGTTCCGTCCCATGAAGGGGCAATCCCGCGGTCCACGTATGGGTATGGCGCGACTGCAAGATCCCACGGCTGGGGCGTGTCGTCGTTCATCATTAGCCTTCCGGGGGCTTTCAAGAACGTTCCCTGGGGCTGAGCCGCGTCCCCATAAAGGATGAGTTCAAGCATCGAGGCAATCCGTGATTCGCCTTCTCCGAACACCCCCGCATCCACCGCCGGATGTTCCAGGACCCACCGGTTGTCAGGTGTCACCTCCGGCCCGCCGACGAGAATGCGGAGCCCCGGCGCCCTTCGTTTCAGGTTTGACGCCAGGAAGAGGCTTCTCTGCGAGTTCCAGACGTACAACGTCATAGCCACCACGTCAGGTCGTTCCTTCAGGATACGAGCGGTGAGGCCTTCGTCGGCCAAGATGTCCGCAGCCGAGGGATCGAGTGCGGACACGCGCACGCGCCGCGCGGCGCTCACGCGAAGGGCGGAGAGTAGAAAGCCCGATGCCAAAGGGACGTTGGCAGGAGGCTCTTCAAACCGGAACCGCGGAGGAGGCGCCTGCACAAAGAGAACGCGTTTCACCACTTCCGCCTTTCAATGCTATGAAACGCTTGTACCATGCGGGATCTTCAATTGTAATCGGAGCGTGAAGGTTAGTGTGCGAGTGCGGCTCATCGCGGGGACTGCTCGCCGCACAACGCCCGCAGCCCTGGGCGGACAAAACATCCCAGTGGACAGAATTGGGTGGGGGCTTCAGACCGATCTCGCAATGAACCGAAGCCGTCGGTTTGGGCTGAGTCGGCAGGAACCCCTCACCTCATAACAGACATAAGAGTGGGCCAGCTCGAAGCCGGCCCCAGGATATCTGATTCCTTTGCGAGGCGAGGAACGCTTCGGGCAACTGAAAGTCCCTCGCCCTCTGTGTTGACGTACTTTAAGCTGCCGGCGTTAGGGCTCGTCGTAGGCGCCGTAGGCTGGCCCCTTGAGCCGCGGACGCGCCGGCCCTCGCTGCCTTGAGTAATGTGGCCACCTCCTTATAACCCCGGAATAGAGCCCACGAATGTGGGGTGTTTCCATGGTTATCTTCTTGATGCGGAGTCGCTCCGTGTCGGAGGAGTAATCTCACTATCGGAGCGTGCCCCTCTAAAGCGGCCCAAAAGAGCGCAGTTCTGCCCATGTTATCTTTCGCGTCGAGATCCGCGCCGTTTTCAAGCAGGAGCCGGGCTAAAGCGAAATGGCCGGCCCATACCGCTTCCATGAGCGGCGTCGTTCCGTGGTCGTCGGTCACATCGACCGCTGACCTCGCTTTCACGAGCAGGCGCGCTATATCTAGATTCCCTGCCGCGCTCGCTATGAAGAGCGCGTTTCTCCCGAACTTGTCTTGTGAATGAACCGAAGCGCCGCTTCTCAGGAGAAGTTCCACCACGTGCGTATGTCCGCAGTGCGCTGCCTCCATCAGCGCCGTGGCGCCGCTCTCATCCGCGCAGTCCGCATCAACACCTCTAAAGATCAGTTCTCGTATGAGGTGCGCGTTCCCGGCTGATGCCGCGGCAATCAATTCCATCGTGCGACTCATCGGCCATCCCCGCGACGGCACAGAATACGAAAGCAGCCCCCGCCCGGGGGTGGGCTGGGAGTTCCTGCCCGCTGCCCTACAAAGGATGAGGTGGATTCACGGCAGACCACGGCTCCTTCTCACTTCGGGCAGGTCGGGCTCGCCGGTTGGGTTTGCAAGTCCCTCCCGGGGCTGCTTCGGCTGCATCGCAGCAGCAAACAAGTTGTCGAGCACAGGGAAATCGTGCGCGAATACTGTGCAATTCAGATGCCAAATCCCTATATGGGAATCGGCAAAGCCAAGGGCGCTCCAAAAGGTGTTTTCGCCTAAAACCGATTTTTTCGGCGCACAGATTGACAGACTGAAGATTGTACAAATTTCGCACGCGTCTGGCCTTCTTGGAGATATTCCGTCTGATTATCGGTACGTATCTTTTTTCCATGATGTGCGAAAAGCGCACGTAGGAAACCGCCGCGTCCCAATGCCGCACGCCACGACCGAAAGCCCCATCTGAGGCAATGGGGCGCGATCTCTTCTCTAAGACTCACGAGCAGGTTTTCAGCAGCCAAGGCGCCTTTTTCTGCGAGCTTCGAGCGCTACGCTCCCACATCGGATAGCTCGCGCTCAACGCGCCACCGCTTTCCCGACAAGAATAGGTGAGCTGCGAAGAAAAAATTGCACGAGAAACCACGTGCAATCAAGAGGAACAATGTGTAGTTTAAATCAGTTGAACAAAAGAGACCATCCTGTGGTCGGTGGCGCGTGACATAGCGCGGTAGGGGGAACGCCTGACCGTCCCCATCCGGATCATGGCTGATCTGGAGCGCAACGGCCGCTTGATCCGGAGTCGCTAAGCTCTTTGCAAACAGTAGCGCTCGACCGGGGAGTCTAACGTGGGTTTGCACTTTGAGCCGGTGGACCTGGCCGACTTGGACGATCAACAATTGGCGAAATATGCGGATCGGACCATATATCAAACGGTCCCTTGGCTCACGTTCGTCGCCCGCACGCAAAATGCCGAGCCGGTAGTGGCTGCGCTCAGGCAAGCAAACGAGACAATCGGGTATTTCACCGGACTGATTGTGACGAGGTTTGGGTTCAGGATCCTCGGCAGCCCTTTTCCGGGATGGAGCAGCACTTACATGGGTTTCAATCTCCATCCAGGGGCGTCTAGGTCCGTCGCCCTTTCAGCGCTCCGAGAATTTGCATTTGACGGGCTGAACTGTCATCACCTTGAATTGATGGACCGATATCTGACCCCTGCCGATTATAGCGAAGATGAGTTCGAGACCTGGTGGTTTGAAAGCTACGAGATAGACCTTGAGCCGACCGAAGAAGAGCTCTTCAAGAGCATGCGCCACCAGACGCGGGGGTGCATACGGAAGGCCAAGCGAAGCGGCGTAGTCATCGAAGAAGCCAAGGACCCGGAATTTGTCGACGATTACTATGCTCAGCTCAAACACGTCTTCGCAACTAAGGAGCGTGTTCCCCATTTCGGCGTTCCTCGTGTGAGGGAATTGGTGAACTGCTTGTCACCCTCGGGGCGTCTCCTCCTTCTTCGGGCTCGGAACGAAGACGGCGTCTGCGTGTCTACGGGAATATTTCCGTTTACCGACCGCGTCATGTACGCTTGGGGCCAAGCAAGCTGGCGCCAGCACTCAAGTGTGCGTCCCAACGAAGCGCTGTTCTGGCACGGGATCTCATACGCCAAGCGTCGGGGCCTTCGCGTGTTCGATATGGTTGGGGGAGGAGACTACAAGAAAAAATACGGCGGCGCGCACATCAAGGTCCCGTGGATCAGGCGATCCAGAAATCGTCGGATCGCTTTCTTGAGGGCAAAGGCGGAAGCCATTCTCCTCAGTCGCCAGAAAGCGCTGGGGAAGCTGGTTCACATGGCCCAACGATTCAGCGGGACCGATTCGTCCGAAGAGTGAAGCGCCATACTTCTTTAGGCCCCGGCCGCGAAGTCGGGTTTGATCCGAACAAGCTTCGTGGCCCCTGAAGAGGCCGTTGAAAGGAGCCAAGCACGTGGGAGCGCGTTTCAAACAGTCTTTGATGGCGTTACTCGCTCTTGTCATCGGTCTCTTTGTCGCCTTCTTACTAGCCGAGGTCCTCCTAAGGATTTTCCCGATCCAGGGCGCCTATTTCCGTATTCCTAACAAACCCAACGACGCTGTGGGATTTACGAGGTTCCCGGGACAAAAGGCTTCCTTCCGCACAAGTTGTTATGAGACCACTCACATTGAGTTCAATTCGGCAGGCTTCCGGGATCGCGAGTGGCCTGAGCCCGGCGCCCCGAGTATCGCTGTGCTGGGTGATTCCTTCATGGAGGCCCTTGAAGTCCCGTTGGAGGTCACCACCGCTGACATACTGGAGAAATTGACAGGAGTCCCCGTGCTGAACACGGGGGTGAGCTCCTACGGCACAGTCGCGCAGCTCTTCGTGTACAAGACCTTCTTAGCCCGCTACAGGCCGCAGGCGGTCATTCTTTTCTTCTTTACGGAAAACGACGTGAAGGACAATTCATGCGTGCTCACTCGGCTCTACGGGGAATCGATCATGCAGCCCTGTGGAGATATTTCGGAGGGCAGCGTGCGCTGGCGCACTACGTACGATGAAGCCGGGCCCCGTGACACCAGTATTCTGAGGGCCCTGATCAAACGCAGTTGCCTCACTTGCCTTCTTTCATACCGATTACTCAAGTACGATGTGGTGAACAGGGCTCGTCACGGTGAATTGGATTTCCTCTACAATTCCTATCGCGAAAAGCCCCCGGAGCAATTTAGAAAAGCTTGGGAAGACGGTTGGACGATTACCAAGGAAGCGATCTTGCAACTTAACCGGGAAGTCCGATCTCACGGCGGCAAATTGCTGATCGTGGCCGTTCCCTCCTCCTATTCGGTGGTCCACGACTGGAAGAAGGTCTTTCAAGAAGGCACGCGCTTGGATCAGCCGCCGGATGATTTCGACCCGCTCATGGGCGAAAAATGGCTTGAGCGGCTCGGGAGGGAAAACAACATTGCAGCGCTCAACCTCGCTCCCGTATTCCTGGAGTATCGAGACCGCCAAAGCCTCAAGGATCCGTACCTCTGGTATTCCTGCGACGGACACTGGAATCCTGTGGGCCATTTTCTCGTCGCCAATGTGGTGGCGCAAGCCTTGGTCGACCGCGACATGCTCTCAATGCCGCCGGAAAAGAAAGCCGCGCTGCGCGATAAGATCCGCAAAGACCTAGCCATGTCTCCCCGGCAGGTTCTGGGTTTGGAAGGGTATCGGGCGATCTACGAGAAGGGGTACTATCGTGGGGCGTCCAACATACCGGAAATCCTTGCCGAGCGCTGATTTCGGGTCTCTCCCTTATCTCCGAACGATGGGGTCTTCGCCGAGCATAACCTCCACCCCATGCTCCTGGTTGTTCCTGAGTATTGTCACCAGGACCCTCTGGCCGGGTTCCTTTTCCCGCACGGCATTCTTGAAATCGTCAGAGGTGGGCGTGAGCATGTTGTCAACGGCGAGAATCACGTCCCCGCCGAGAATGATGGGCTTAAGGGAGAGATGTGGACGATGTTCCCGGAGGATTGCCCGGGTGTGGCCGCCCCTAAGCCCTGCCTGTTCAGCAGGGCCCCCAGGGATAAGGTCGAAGATGAGCACCCCGCTTATCCGAGGGAGTCCGAGTTGGGCGGCGATTTTGGGCTCCAGATCCATGGATGATTTGATCCCCATCCACGGATAGATCACCTTGCCCCATTTCACGATATCCTGGACCGCCTTGCGCGCTCGATTGATGGGCAGGGCGAGCCCAATGCCGATCGATCCACCTGCAGGCGCGTAGATCGCGGTGTTGATCCCGATCACTTCCGCGCGGGAATTAATCAGGGGTCCTCCGCTGTTGCCGGGGTTGATGGCCGCGTCGGTTTGGATCATGTCCGTCATGGTTCGTTGATCGACGTTCACATCGCGGTGCAATGCGCTGATGAAACCGGCGGTGACCGTATGCTGGAAACCGAAGGGATTACCGATCGCGATGACTCTCTGTCCAACGGCGAGATTATCCGAATTCCCCAGAGGCGCCACCATCATGCCCGGGAACGGCTCGATCTTGATCACAGCCAGATCGCTGGCCGAATCCTGCCCCACCAATTTCCCCGAAACTTTCTTCTCGCCCGGGAACGTGACTTCAAGAGCTAAAGCCTTGGCGACCACGTGACTATTCGTCACTATGTGGCCCTCCATATCTACCACAAGGCCGGTTCCCTGGCCCTGTTGCGGCCAGAGACGCATCCAATTATCCAGCGCAATTCCTGTAGTGGCGACGATATTGACCACGGTGGGATTAAGTCGACGGTAAACGTCCATGACAACGGCCTCCCCTGACTCCAGGGGAACATACGATTTAACGGGCGCCGGCTCGGGGGGTCGGGGGGCCTGCAAGAGCCACATGCCGACAAGCACTCCAGCCCCGAATATTACGGCCACCGTCACGACCAGTGACCAACTCCGTGTCCTGCTCATCGGAACCGCCCCGTGGGAGGGGATAATTGGAAGAAATTCCCTAGGTCGCGAAAGAATCGAGCCGCCCTGGGGAGGAAGGCCTCGCCTCCGGCAGTCGCCTGCTCGGATTCGGCGCCTCTCCATCGATCCGGCCGCTCATCTTGATCGTGGTCTGAATCGTATGAGTCAACGTGGCTGGGGGTGAAGCCCTCACGGTGGACCATCGCCCTTCCTCGTTCATCAAACGAGTATGGAGCGTGCCCCAAAGTTTCGCCCGTGGGAGAGAGAACCCTGATCATCCCTGGATAGAACGACGGAACATACCCTCCGAAGTAACCTTCGGGCTGACCGAGCGGGCCGGCAATAAACTGGCCTGGGAAACGCCGGGGACCCGCTGCCGGAGCGTAACCAGGCCCCATGTCTCCCGAATAGCCGAAAGGCTCAGAGAGAGCAACTCCCGACGAGGCAAAGATCGCGTCAACAGGAGAAATTGCTTTGGCGGGAAGGTGCGCTGCGAGATCCGGCCCCGCCTCAAGAAGCGCTATGGTGTCACTCCTTGGCGCTCGCACGTTTGCCTCGTGAAAGACCAGCCCTGGCGGCGCAGGGTATCCTTCCACCGGTTGGCCGGCCAGAGCCTCTTTCATGAAGGCCATCCATACCGGAAGAGCGGCTCGGGCTCCATATTCGGCCTTTCCCAGAGACACCTTGGCGTCGTATCCAATCCAGACACCCGCGGTGTACCGAGGGTTGAATCCGACAAACCACGCGTCCGTGCAGTCATCCGTGGTTCCAGTCTTCCCTGCCAGGTCTCGACGCCCTAGACGACGCGCAGCCGCGCCGGTGCCGGAAACACAGACATCTCTTAGAATACTGGTCATCAGGTAGGCGGTCTGCGGACTCAACGCCCGTTTCGGTTCGGGACGGCGGCGCACCACAGCCGGCGCGACCCCCCGGGGACTGGCTAGAAGCGACTCAATAGAGAGGTGATCCGAGGCGTCTTCCTCTTCAACACCTGACGAGAGATCCTTCCGCATCAACCCGAGACGTTTCGCGAAAAGCGCTTCCGGCCCACGATGCGCTTGGTTCTGCCCAGCGGCAAGCGAATCTTGCTCAGGCTCCGGGAGAAGCGCCCGATTCCGGAGCCACTCCGTCGCCTCTTCCACAGCTAGTGCTTCTTGGGAAATGGCCAATGGTTCCGAAGTGTTATCTTCCAACACTCTCCCGAATCGGTCCAGAACCTTCTTGACCAGGACCGGCGCCACCTTCATGCCCAAATTAGGAAAGACGGTATACGCTGAAGTGAGTTCCAGAGGCGTCACCTCCGCCGCGCCCAAGGAGATGGAGAGATTCTTGCCCAGTGGCGACACAATTCCCATGCCGCGGGCCGTGTGGATCGTAGCGTCAATACCCACGTCCATGAGGAGTTTGACCGTAGCGACGTTGCGGGATTGGGCCAAAGCCTGGCGGAACGTTATCGGACCGAGAAATTGATGGTCCGAATTCATCGGCACCCATTCTTGATCGCGAGGATTGATCACCACCGCGATAGGTTCGTCCACGATCATGCTGTACGGACTGTAATAGGCCCACTGAAGAGCGGCCGCGTAAACAAAGGGCTTGAAGGAGCTCCCGGGCTGACGTTTCGCCTGATGCGCCCGATTGAAGCGGGAGCGCTCGAAGTCCAGTCCCCCCACGAGCGCCCGCACGTAGCCGGTCCGGTTTTCAATGCAGACCACGGCGCCCTCCACCGGAGGCAAGGTCTCCGGTTGAAGGCTCAACTTGGATCCACCGGCCGAGGTTACCCTGAATTCCAGCAGATCGTTGGGACGGTAGGGGATGGGACTGGTGAGGGTTGCCCTGAATTGAAGATCCCCGGGGAGAGCGAGGGCGCAATCCTGCTCATGACTTACAGGCTCCCCCTTCTTGCGCTGGCTCGGAGTGTTGTTCTTAATCACCAGAGCCTTGACCGTATCACCCACCTTGTAAGAGGCGTCATGTCCGCTTGCAAGAAAAGCCTTCGCTTCCTGCGCTGTTAGGCGTTGCGCCAGGCCGGTGGGGCGTCGCTGCCTTTTCTCCCACTCGATGACGCCGTTCTCCAAAGCCTCGGCGGCTATGTTCTGGAGATTGAGATCGCAGGTGGTCATCACCTGGAGCCCCTCGTTGAGCAGTCGCTCCTCACCGTATTTTTCCACGATGTACTGACGGACCGCTTCAGCGAAATAGGGCGCCCTCTGATACGGATTGGGCAATTCCTCGCGAAATTGCGGTTTCTCTTGGAGCGCCTGCTCGTACTGATCCGGGGAGATGAAATTGTTCCTCAGCATGGTGGCGAGCACGATGGATCTACGCTCCAGCGCTGCTTCCACGCTCCGCGCGGGCGAAAACTTGGAAGGACTTGCCACCAGCCCCGCCAGCAAAGCCGCTTCCGCGACGGTGAGGCCCGAGCAGTTTTTTCCGAAGTACGTTCGAGCCGCGGACTCCACTCCGTACGCGCTCCGGCCCAAATAAATCTCGTTGAGATACAGCCCCAGGATCTCTTGCTTTGAGAGGGTCTTTTCCAGCCTGAACGAGAGGATGGCCTCCCTGATCTTCCGAGAGAGCTTCTTTTCTTTTGCTTTGAGGGGATCTTCCAGTGTGAGAACGAAGTTGCGGGTAACCTGCTGCGTGATCGTGCTCGCGCCCTGGGCATAGTCTTTTGCTTGAATGTTTTTTATCAGAGCGCGGGCCACCCCGAGCCAGTCCACGCCGGGATGGGAAAAAAACCGCGCGTCCTCGGCCGCCAAGAACGCTTGCACCACATGGGGAGGAATATCACCTACCGCAACGGGAAAGCGCTTTTCGCGATAGAAAATGCCTATAGGCGTGTCGTCCTCGGCAAAAAAGGTCGAGACGGTCTTGGGGCGGTAAGCCCTCAGGTCGGGAATATCAGGCAGGTTTGCGGAGAAAAAGGCATAGGTCCCGAGTCCGACGCCTGCAACCAATGAACCCACTGCCAGCACCACCAGGACCGGAATCCCAGCGAAGAGCCACACGGATAGCCCCGTCATCACCCCGGCTCTTCTTTTCCGCCCATACCCGTCACTCAAGAGAGACCCCTGCAAACGCGGAACGCGCCTTCCGTTCAATTCGACGAATTTTACGCTATCAGCGGCCCGCGGTCAATGCCGGCCTTCAGGACGCCCGTCTTGACGTGGATCAGCTCATGAATTAAGCTCGCCCAATCACATGGAGCCTAGGAGTGGGCTTTGAGGGTAGGTCACGGGTTCGACGTACATGCCCTGGTTGAAGGGCGCAAGCTGGTTCTCGGAGGCGTCGTTATCGACCATCCTCTGGGACTTGCGGGACACTCGGATGCGGATGTAATCACGCACGCAGTGATCGATGCCTTGCTCGGGGCAGCGGGGTTAGGAGATATCGGGATGCATTTCCCGGACTCGGACCCGGCTTACCGCGACGCCTCAAGCATGGAATTGCTCGGCATCATCACCCATGCGGTCGGTTCCCTGGGTTACACTATTGAAAACGTGGACGTGACGCTCATGGCGCAGGAGCCGAAAATCGGGCTTCACAGGCCCTCAATGGTGGAAAACCTTGCAGCGGCTATGGGAACAGAGCCGGCCCGGGTCAACGTAAAAGCCACCACGACCGAAGGGCTGGGCTTTGTGGGTCGAGTGGAAGGAATCGCAGCCTCTGCTGTGGCTCTACTGAAATCCAGAGACGATACGTAAAGGAATGCTGCCGATCCCAATGTTGGACGAGAGATTGGAATGAGCCTCAACATCTTCAATGCACTGACCGGACGAAAAGAGCCGTTCGAGCCTGTCGAATCGGGAAAGGTCGGGATGTACGTCTGCGGGGTAACGGTTTACGACATGTGCCACATAGGCCATGCCCGATCCCTCGTGGTCTTTGATGTCATATACCGGTACTTGCTGGATCTGGGTTACCAGGTCACGTACGTGCGCAACTTCACCGATGTTGATGACAAGATTATTAACCGGGCAAACCAACTGGGAGAAGACTGGAAAGAGCTCGCGGAACGCTTCATCAGGGAATTCTATGTCGACGTGGACGCCCTGGGCCTGCTTCGGCCTACCGTCGAGCCCAGAGCCACCGATCATATCCCTCAAATTCAGTCGCTTGTAGAGCGGCTCATCGAGCGAGAGCACGCATACGAAGCGGACGGAGACGTGATGTTCTCGGTGGAGAGTTTCGACGGATACGGCCGACTCTCCGGCAAAAAGGTCGATGAGCTCATTTCCGGCGCCCGGGTTGAGGTGGACCAGAAAAAGAGAAATCCGCTCGACTTCGCCCTATGGAAGGCCGCCAAGCCGGGGGAACCTTCCTGGCCCAGCCCCTGGGGACCTGGCCGACCTGGATGGCACATCGAGTGCTCAGCCATGAGCATGGACTATCTCGGGCAGGAGTTCGACATCCACGGCGGAGGGGCTGACCTCGCGTTCCCGCACCATGAAAACGAAATCGCTCAGTCGCAGGGCGCGACAGGCAAACCGTTCGCCAGGCGCTGGATTCACAACGGGTTCGTGAATATCCGGTCCGAAAAGATGTCGAAATCGCTCGGTAACGTGCTCAATATACGAACCGTGCTCCAGGATTTTCACCACGAGGCTTTGCGCCTCTTTCTCCTTTCCAAGCACTATCGGAGCCCGCTGGATTACAACGACGAATCGATTCGAGAAGCCGCTGTAGGCCTGGAACGGCTGTACTCGGCTATGGCAGGTCTCGATAAACTGGTAGGATTGCAGGGCCGGGCGCGTGAACTCCCCGAACCACTCACGAACATTCGCGAACGCTTTCGTGAAGCAATGGACGATGATTTCAACACGCCCCGGGCGCTTGCGGTTCTCTTTGACGCCGCCCGAGCGATCAACACCATTGCGACCGCAAGACGCCCTCCGCGCGATAAAGCGCCTTTGCCCGAGTTGCTCGGCGCGGCCCGGAAAGATATTACCGACATGTCGAGAAATATTCTGGGGATCCTTACCGAAGACCCCCGGGTATTCCTGGATGATATGCGCATGAAGCGAGCGCTGGCCAGAGGCCTTGACGCGGCGGAGATTGAAGCTCGCATCGTGGCGCGCGCTGAGGCTCGCAGCAAGAAAGACTTTGCCGCGGCGGACAGAATCCGTGAGGAATTAGCCGAGAAAGGGGTTGTGCTCGAGGACAACCCCGAAGGCACCACGTGGACCGTCAAAGACCTCCAGGTTGACTAGAAGCGCTTGGCGGGCAAAGTATATTTCCGGCGCAAGGTTTCCTCCTCGTGGAGCTTCACGTACAGGATCTAGAATACGTCTATCATCAGGGAACCCCTCTGGAGGTGAAAGCTCTCCACGGTGTGAGCTTCTTTCTTCCTCAGGGCGAAGTCCTTGGCATACTCGGTGGAACGGGATCAGGGAAGACAACCCTTATCAAGAACCTGAACGGACTGCTGCGCCCAACTTCAGGACATGTGCTCATCGACGGAATCGACAGCCATGCATGCGGCCCTGGGTTACGGCGTCGAATCGGTTTGGTTTTTCAGCGGCCTGAGCGACAGCTTTTCGAAGAGACCGTTTACCGGGACATATCCTTTGTATTGAGACGGTTCACCGCTTTGAAAGAGACTCAGATAAGGGACCGAGTCGCCACCGCGTGCAACCTCGTGGGGCTGGACATGGGCGACGTTGCCGACCGGTCGCCGCTTGCGCTCTCGGATGGTGAGAAACGCAAGGCAGCCATTGCGGGTATTTTAGTCAATGAACCCGAGATCGTAGTCCTGGATGAACCGGCGGTGGGCCTCGATCCTCCCGCCATTGCGGATCTCATTCGCTTTATCGAGGAAATCAAGGCAAGCCGCAAACGATCGGTCATTCTCGTGTCCCATGATATGGAGCGCTTCCTGGGGGTGATGGATAGGCTACTGGTATTGAACAACGGAACGGCCGTGGCGTGGGGCTCCCCAGCGGACGTGTGCCGCGACCTCGCAGCCGATCGTCAAATGCGGGCATTACTGCCCGGCCTTGCTCTACTCGTCCACGATCTTCAAGAGGCCGGCTGCCCGCTGGAGCCAAGAGGCTACCGCGTGGCGGATCTGGTAGACCAAATCCTTCGATTGCCCGGAGGACCGAATTGAACGGCCGCTTGATGGCTCTTTTCGGTTTGAGCGTCTGGCTTTGGGCTATACCGGCCGCTACCCAGGACCGGTTGCCGCCTCCGGAGCAGGTATTGGAAAGTGTGAAGAACGCCTATGCCGGACATTGTTGCTTCAAGGCAACGTTCGACCAGGTCACCGTCAATGTGGCTATGGATCTGAAAGACCGCTTCAGGGGCGCTATGAGCGTGAAGAAGCCGGGGTTGATCTCGCTGGACGTGGATTGGCCCGAAAAGCAAAAAGTGGCGCTTAAGGGGCGATCGTACGCCGTGTACTTTCCGGCGGACGGGAGCGCCGTGCGCGGCGAGGTTCCGCCGGATCTCAACGTGGAGCATTTTTTCGGCTTCTTCAGTAACATAGAAGAGGTGGATCGCCGGTTTATCGCATCCTATCCCGCCCGCGCGCAAAACGAGGACGATACTTTGATCATGCTGGAATTGACTGACCGCAAAGACAAAAAAACAGCGTTCCGGATCGTGATCGGGATTGATCGTTCGGATCACACGATTCGACGGGCGATAATTTACGACGCGCTTGGGAACTACAATCGCTTTGACCTGTCCGCAATCGAATTCGTCTCGTCACTCCCCGACAAGGAATTCGAAATCAGCTACGGGTCTCAGGAGGTCGTCATGCCTCCTTTGGGACCGATGTTGCAGCAACGTGACGAGAAATAACCTGTTTCACCTTATCAGCCTGGGATGCCCAAAGAACCGCGTGGACACGGAACGGATACTTGCTGTTCTTACCCGATCAGGTTTTCGGTATACGCCGGAGCCAAGAGAGGCTTCTCTGATCATCGTCAACTCCTGCGCATTCATCGAGCCCGCAGTAGAGGAATCAATCGACGTCATCCTGGAGTCGCATTGCTTAAACCCGCTTGCGCTCCTCGTTGTAGCCGGCTGCCTACCGCTGCGCTACCGGGAGAAACTCCTCGGCCCGTTACCGGAGGTTGACCTCTTCGTCGGGCCCGAGCAGATCGAGGCGCTCCCGGGTTTGTTGGACCGCAAGATCGGGTCGCTCAACAGAAAAGCGGGCAGGTCTCGGCTTAAGGCAGGTCCTCAGAACGACCTCACTCTCTCCCCCAGAGCGCTGACCACCCGTGGATACGCGTATCTCAAGATCGCCGAAGGCTGCTCCAGGCGCTGTCGATACTGCACTATCCCGTCAATACGAGGGCCGCTTAGGAGCGAGGGGTTTGCGGCCCTGGAGCAGGAAGCTCAGTGGCTCGCTTCAAGCGGAGTGAGGGAACTGGTTCTGGTGGCCCAGGACACGAGTAGCTACGGCCAAGATCTGGGTGAAAAAAACGGGCTCATGACCTTGCTCCGCAGGCTTGAATTGATAAAGGGGGTCAGGTGGATCCGCCTCATGTACCTTCACCCCGCGTCCATCCCTTCAGACCTGGCCCGGGTGATGAACGAATCCGATATCATCCTGCCATACCTCGATATCCCCCTCCAGCACGTGGCCGACACGGTGCTCCGAGCCATGGGAAGACCCGGCAAGGGTGACCGGATCCGAAAACTGATCGACCGCCTCCGTAACGAGGTCCCCAATCTCGTGCTCAGAACGACTCTCATGGTGGGATACCCGGGAGAAGGAGAAGATGAGTTCGGCGAGCTGCGAGAATTTGTTGAGTCGGGCCGCGTCGAGCACGTGGGTGTCTTCACGTACTCACCGGAAGAGGGGACGTCCGCTTTCAAGCTCGGAGACCCTGTGTCCGATGAGGTGAAGGCCGCAAGAGCTGACGAGATCCGAACCATTCATTCCCGTATCATGGAAAGACGCAATCGCCAAAGGGTCGGCTCAATAGAGGAATGCCTTATCGAGGGCCCGTCGGAAGAAACCGATTACCTCCTCCAGGGCAGGACGTGGGATCAGGCGCCGGAAGTTGATGGCTCGTTCTACGCGACCTCCGGTCTGGCCACGGCAGGAGAAATCCATACCGCGCGAATCACGGAAACCTTCGGGCCTGATCTGTTTGGCGAACTGATCTCTGAGCGGCTTACTCGTACAGGTAATAGTAGAGGGCGACCGCGAGGGCGAGAAGGCCCCCAGTAACGATCTTGATCACGATCTCCGGTTCCATACCCACGATGATACCCGAGGCGGGGTCCTTTCGGAAGAGGAATGTGCTCTCGGCAGGGAGAGGAGCGGTTTTGAGGGGAGGTTGAGGCGGGGCTGTACAAGCGCTCTTTTTCCTAATAAATAACTTAAGCTTCGTGCTCTATCATTCTGTTTTTCCTTTTTTTCTTGACACATATCGTAAACCTCTGCTATCATCTCTCACAGCGTCATCCTCGCGCAAAGGATCAAGTTCAATGGTCAGAGCATACCCGGCTTCATCCAGAATTACGGCGCCTTATCACGAACGCGCCCGATCTTCTTGCCCATTGTTTCCATCCGGTGGTTGGGAGCGTGAAACCATGAGGTCAACACTGATCAAACATGCGCTGGCCGCGCTCAGTTTCCTGCTGCTCGGGCCTTTCACCGTTGCGGCATGGGCTGCGTCGCCCGGTGAGATAGCGCAAGTTACGGTGGACGTGAAGCAGAAGCTGGTCACTCTGCACACCAGAGGTGACGTGGGCGACCACCAGGCCCGCGTTGTTGCCAATCCCAATCGTCTGGTGATCGATTTCCCGGGAGCCAAACTCGGCAAGGTTCCTCCCAAGTTGGCCGTCTCTTCCGATGAGATTCGCGAAGTGCGCCTTGGTCTACACAAAGGTCATGCGCGTGCGGTCATTGATTTCCAGGATACGCCTATCCCCGCCTTTACGGTAAAGCGAATAGGCGATAGATTCCTGGTGGGTTTTGGTGAAGCTGTTTCTCGAATACTTTCAATGGATAGAGGGGGAGGAGCGCCGGCTGTCCCAGTCGCGCCCGCCCCAACGCCTCACCTTGCCGCCGCTTCAGAGCAGTCGTCTGCTCAGCCTCCGCGCAAGCAATTGCACTTTGAACCGATAAAGCTTCCCACAGGAAAGAGGAGCGTGGCCGGCGCGGGGGATGCCAAGAACCTGGCCCAGAGCAAGAGTTCGCCGCTGCCTCCGGCGGTCTTGAACGAGGGTAGGCTGCAAGGTCCGCCGCCTGCTCCGGAGCGCCTCGTGGGCGACAAACACATCAAGCTTGCCCAGGCCACACCCGAACGCAAACCGAACGAAGTGAAGCCGCCGGCCACTCCTCCGGCGCCGGAAAAACCCCTTGAGGCAGCCCTGGACAAGAAACCGGCGGATTTCCCCACGGTTCAGCAGGCCCCTGAAGCAGGCGGGTCGCGTACCGGCGGAGGCGGCATGGTGCGGGAAGTCAGGCCTCCCGTAACGCCTCCCACGCCCGATCCCAGGCTGCTGGTTCAGGAAATCACCGAACTCAAGTTCGTGCAGGTCGGCCACAATGCCCGCTTGGTCATAAGGGGCGGAGATCACCTGGATTACCGCATGAACAAGGTTTCTCCCACCAAGGTGCGGCTTGACCTGATCAACGCGGAAATCCCCAAAGTTCATCAGAAGCCTCTGCGTACGGACCTTTTCTCGACCTCCGTCGAGCTGATCGTTCCCGGATCCCAAACTATCTTCATTCAGCTCAAGGACGCGGTCCCCTATCAGGTGGAGAAGAAAAAAGGCGTCCTGATGATCGACTTCCCGCCCCCGCGTTTTGCCCTTACGGACGATCAGAAGGGCGCGCTTGCCGCGCAAGGGCCTCCCGCCGAGAAACAGGTTCAGACTCAGGCTCAGGAGGCGAGGGAAGCGTTGCTGCAGAGACGCGAAGCGGCAAAGATCAGGAAACAGCATCTG
>VGSG01000053.1 GCA_016875095.1 Deltaproteobacteria bacterium | reverse complement strand
TTTGCTAAAGGGAGGAAGGGCGATTTTCCGTCGCATAACTGAAGGCATAGCCCTTATCTCAGGAACATCTTGATTTTCCTGCGTAATATGTGTATGATAAATTAATATAATTGCCATGAGGAGAATCACCATGCGTTCGTTCCTTATCGTGGCGGCGATATGCGTTCTTCTGCCCTTGGTTCTGCCTATGGGCGCACAAGCGGCCGGAATGATCGTCGTGGGTAAAGAGGAATGCAAGTGCTCACCTTTGGTGGCCCAGGGTGTGGCTCCCGACACACTGAACAAGCTCGGCCATGCGTTCGGGTTTCCGTCGCTGTTTCGGGCGGTGGATCGAATTGCGGGCGAGGTGAAGAATATGTTGGCCCAATTCGGGGCAGCGACGCCCGCTCACGCGGCCGAAACTCCCTCGGTGCCCCCTGAGTCCGTGGTAAAGGAGAAGCAAGAAAAGAAGCCGAAGAAGCCTACCACCAAAAGGAGAATTAAGGTCCCACCCCAAGCGAAGTGAAATTCATGCGGAGCGGCGGCGCCAACCGGTGATTCCGCGCGTCGGGAACCGAAGGGCGGGCTGAGCCAGAGGCCACCTTAGATGAAATCTACAACCTCGTGCAGTTTGACTCTCCCTCTTGCTCCTCTGAGCCTGGTGGCGCCTACCGGACGGGTGATGAACAACTTCTTGTCCTTCACGTGTTCATAGGTTTCGTGCCCGATGACGACCCGATCAGGGTCCGCGTACCGGCAAATGCGAAAGGCGAGGTTTACGCAGAGTCCGAGAATAGTGTAATCCATCCTGTCCGAAGTCCCGAAATTTCCCACCACCGCCTTGCCTGTGTTGATGCCGTATCTGACTTGAAAGCGAAGGTCCGGGTCAGTGGCGGCCTGCGCACGGGCTAGTCGCTCACGAATCTTCAGCGCCGACCGTATCGCCCGGCCGGCAGCGTCTTCCTGGGGCACTGGAGCGCCGAAGATGGCCATAGCCGAATCGCCGATGAACTTGTCGAGAGTTCCTTGTTCTTCAAAGACTACTTCGTTGACAGTCTTGAGAAAGAGGTTCAGCACGGCCTGCAATTCGGAAGGCGGGAGTTTCTCGCACATGGCGGTAAAACCCACGATATCGCAGAAAAATATGGTGGCCAGACTCTCCTTGGGCTCCAGTTCCGCCGCGCCCTTCAGGATCAGATCCACCACTTGAGGAGAATGAAAGCGACCCAGGTTCTGCCTGATCACCGCGTTTTTCACCGCTCCTTCTCGGAGTTGCTCAGTGAGCTTCCAGCGCTGTATAGCCAGGGCGGTCTGGTGTCCGATAGCGGTGAGCAAATCCAGGTCTTCCGTCTGATATCCGGCTGCCACATCCAGACTGTCAACGTAGATAACGCCTAGAATCGAGCGATCCTCCCAGATAGGAGCGGCCATGACGGAGCGAATGCCGTCAATAACCACGCTGTCGCCTGATTCGAATCGCGGATCTTCCAGGGCATTGTCGGTGAGAATTCCCACTTTGTCTTTGAGAATCCTCCGAACAATCGTGTTGCTGACGGACCGAATGTTTCCCTGGCCTTCCGCTCGTCTTTCCTTTCGGGGAAGGGGAACGCCGCCGTTCTCGCGCAGCAGTATGATGGCCTGGGAAGGCATGAAGATCCGGAAGACCTGGTCCATGATGTAATCGAGGATTTCGTCAAGGTCCCGAGTGAGCACCAATTCTTCGGTCATGCGATAGAGCGTCACCAGGTTGCGGTTGAGTCGTTCGCGTCTAATGTTCGCGGATGCCTCCACCTGCTTCCCGGTGGTTTCCGCGAGGTAGTTCGTGATCATTCCGAGCGGCTTGAGCACTTTCTCGGTTTCATCTTTATGAACGTACGTCTCCATCGGATGTTTGGGCATCTCCACGGTGGTGCTGAGGATCCGGTCCATGTCCGCTGATGAAGACTTGGGACGGAAGACCAATCTGAACGGCCCGATCTGGATCACGTCTCCGTGCTTCATGTAGCGCTTATTCCTGATCCTACGACCGTTCAGCCACGTGCCGTTTCGGCTTTCCAGATCCTTGACGAGAACGCGGGCGCCCTCCTGGGTGAGCACGCAGTGGTTGCGGGAGACCTTGGTGTCTACCAGGCGAAGATCGCATTTGTCGTCGCGGCCTACCAGCGCTCGGTCGTGGGTGATTTGCTGTTCTATTGTTCGGCCGTCAGGCCTGATGATGGTGAGATGGAACATGGTTTGTCCGGCCTGCCCTCTCCGGAGTTGCTTGCCAAGGACTCGCGCTCTTGAGTCTCAGCGCTCGCGGGCGAGACCCGATCTATTTCCAAAGGTGAAAGGATGCGACACGGATTTCAGATGAGCGAAACGATCCACGATCCTGCTTCACGGTTTACCCGATTGTCAGAAACTCAATCAAGCGCACAAGGTTCCTTCGGGATTCCTCGCCGATGGACGTGATCTCGAAACCCGAGACGTAGTATCCCTGGGCGCTTTCTTGCCTGGTCCAGCGACACTGGACTTCAAACTGCAGGGGAGCCCCTTTGACGTAATCGGAGGCCTGAATGATAATCGTCTTTCTTGCATTGACGCCGACTTCCACGCCAAAAAGCTGAACACCCTTTTCGCTGATATCCTGTACCAGCCCTAGGAATCTCCTGGACTGAGCATCGTAGGCGGGAATTTTGAACAACATGTACTTGCGGCTGAATCGCCGCCGATTGCTCGCGTCGACCACGGGATTGTCTGCGCTCATATCCTTCCTCTACACTGCTTGAGAGTCGTCTCCCTATTTAACTGCGCCCGATTCGGTCGGCTCCGTCCGGAGCGGGGTTTCCCCGTATGGCGCCGTGCGCTTAATCCATGAATCACCTGGAGGGGGTCTTCTTTCTTATTCGTGACGGACGAGACGCCCGCTGGAGTGAGTTTCCGTGCGTGTGCTCCAGTATTTGATTGACAGCCCGGTTGACCAGAAATCGGAAAGAGCGGATGAGGTTTTCCGGATCTCCGGTCGTGGAGAGTTCTTTAGCAAGAGATCGACCCGCGCTCACCAGAGTCTTGGCACGGTTCTCCACCAGGCGCAGAAAGGCTTGAGGGTCTTGGATCTCCAGCCGCTTGCTAATGTCCGGTTTGGTGTCCGGCAGGCCCTCGGCCCGGCGGATGAGTGACTTGTATCGTTCGTAGCGAATCAGAATCGCATGAAACGCCTGGAGCGGATCCGACTCGGACAGGGAGACGCTTGAGTCAAGGAAATCGGTTATTTCCAACAAGAAGCGTATAGATTCAGGATGCGCCTTGGACATCCTCTTCACAATATAGTCCAGAACGACCCTCATAGAGATTGCGGCAAAATCCACGGTCACATTGTCCCGGTACTTGAGCCGCAGTCGGCGCAATTCCTCGGCCAGGGTGGTCACCGAGCGCTTGGAGATCTCCCATTCCAGAGTCAGGATCGCTTCCTGAAGGGTGCGGAACGGGGACGTGGCCATGATGCCGGTGGTGGTTAGGGACAAGTGGGCTTCATCCGCGGCCTCGGCCTTATGCTGAGGCCCGGCTCTATAGACGGAGTCCAGGTTCTTTTGGACTTCTGCGGCCATAGCCTTATCATAAGACGGACTATCGACGGGGGGAGGAGGCTGTTGACGAGCCCGAGCGGGTTGAGCGGCCCGGGGAGCAGACCAATCCACATCAGCCAAGGCCAACTTGCCCAGCATCTTGTCCTCGGATGACGGCGCGCTCACCACTTGAGCTTCCAGTTCCGCGGTGTCGGGTGGGGCTGTTTCCGGCTCTTCAACAAAGAGCGTTTCAACCGCCAAGTCTATTTCGCGATCTGTTTCAGGATCTCCGGACGTGACCGCGCCGCGTCCAAAGACATCGGAGCCGCCGGTCTTGAAGAGGGTGTCAACGGCACTCTCGAAGGAAAAATCGGCTGAAGACCCGCGATCCGACGAGGATTCGGGCGCGCGTTCCTGAGCGCTTCTCTTTTTCCTCCCCTGATCCGGACGATCCACGAGATCTTCGTCGAAGAAGCCGTCGAGCGCTCGATCGACCATAGCGTCAAAATCTTTTGTGTCGTCTGAAGAAGCCATGGTCCCGGCAGAGTCGGTTCTCAACTCCTGAGCTTATAGTGCACCGACTTGATAGTGATCTTACTGATTTCTCGCAAGGTCTCGAATACACCTGGGCCCTGGAGCGCGCTTGCGCCCATGACCGGCGCCGGCGCCTTGAGATGTTGACAGAGATCATCCCTCATCGTCTCTTCACCGAGCACAGGGATGACGCTTCCCTCCAAGTCGCGCTTATTCAACTGAAGGACCAGCGGCATCTCCTGCAAGTCCAGATTGTCGTCCGCGAGGTTGTCGCGTAGGTTGAGAAAACTCTCGACATTAGCCTCTCGCTGCACCTCCATAGAGTCCGCGACGAAGACGACGCCATCCACCCCCTTGAGCACCATTTTCCGGCTTTCATTGTAGAGAACCTGACCGGGCACGGTATAGAGCTGAACCCGGATGCTGAAACCCCGGATCTTTCCGAGCGATAGGGGAAGGAAATCGAAGAAGAGAGTCTTGTCACCCCGGGTGTCGATGGAGATCATCTTGCCCATGAACTTGGCGCTCATCTTTTGATTCACGTAGAGGAGGTTGGTTGTTTTCCCACCTCTACCGGGACCGTAGTAGACGATCTTGACCTGTATTTCCTTCGCGCTCTTGTTTATGAACGCCACGGTTATCCCTCTCTCTTGGGGAGCTTTCTTTCCAGGGTCTGGGCAACTTCCGCGACCTTTAGACGGATAAGCCCCAGCGAAAGTGAGTTGTTGAAGATGGTGACAATGATGTACTCCGTCCCCAACCGCCTGAAATGAAACGACTCGTTCCGTCCCTTGTAAAAGAGGAGCACAAAATCACGCTCTCCTATGAGACGGGCTATCTTCTCCGTGGCAGCGAAGTTGGCCGCGGCCACCGCGGCGAGAGAGATCGCGTCCAGGTCCACCTTGTTGCCCACGTTGACAATGAGGGTTCCCGCGTTATCGATTATAAGAATGGACGAGATCTCTTCGGTGAGCACTTTCTCCGTAAGGAAACCGCGAATGTCGTCAAGCATATCACCGCTCACAACCACATCCGCGCTTCTTCCCGTCTTGACCTTTTCCACTCTTTGCAATTCTCGCTCGACGAAGTCTTCGGGCAAGAGGCTATCTGCGGTCACGTTCGGCGGATTGCCGGCCACCTTTTCCAAAGAAGCCAGCTCCGAACTGAAAGACTGCGAGAAGTCCCCATGCGGAATGTCGCCGTTCCGGTACGAGGTGATGATCCGGGTGTGCCCCGCCAGG
Organism: Deltaproteobacteria bacterium; assembly: GCA_016875095.1. GTDB lineage: Bacteria > Desulfobacterota > Desulfomonilia > Desulfomonilales > Desulfomonilaceae > VGSG01. Next base: position 24,792 of record VGSG01000053.1, on the reverse strand, counting down.
CGTCCCTTCAGCTCTTCGTTTCCCAGATGGTCGGCCGCTGTTCCGAGAACGCCCAGCATTCTTTCCATACTCTGGAAGGAAGAGGAAAAGTCTCCCGGGCCCGAACCCATCTCTTGGATCAGCCTGCGACCTTGATTGATGTATTCCCAGAGAATAAAGGGGAGCTTCCCGAGAATTTCTATTCGGTCCGCTCCCTGAAATATGTCCTTGATCTCTCTGTCTGCTGAAGGCATCGCAGCTCAATCCTTTGATTTCCCAGGGCGTTGGCCTTATCGGACGGTAGTCCCGGGGGCGATGAATCCGGGCGGAAGAGCGCCCGGACAACCCCTGCGCAACAACGAGTTTTCGTGAGTCTGGGCCGGCCTGTCTCATCGAGGCGGGCCGGCGGAATACGAGCGCCTCCCGAACATACCATACCCGGCCAGAGCTTAGCATATATGGGAGCTTTCTGGAAGCTCGTCAGGAGATCGGCGTGCGGCCGCCCCCTGATTTTCCGCATAGGCGCAGCGGTCGCCGCGGTTTTTCTCGGACGAGCGTGGCCAACCCTCTGTCATTCTTCCCAATCCGGAAAGCCATCTTTTTCCGGGTTCCCGCTCGCGCGAGGGTGACAACAAAAGGATGCCGCACGATTGGACCCACGCGACCCAATTTCATGCAATTCTTGCGTGAGGGCTTCTAATGCTTGCCGCCTCTCGCTTCCGCCAAGCGTCTGGCCTGGGTGGACACCACTGCCGACACGTTCTTGCTCTTTGCCAGTTTGCGTAATTCCAGTTCTCGGAGGTGATTGAGCAGCTTGAGCGCGATGGGCACCGGTGTCTTGGAATTAGAACACAGGTTTACCTTCACGGTGTAAGAGCTGACCCATTCCTTGGTATCCGCTATGTACCGCAACACGTCGTCACAGACCGAACGCGACTTGGAAAGAGCCTCTATCTCCGACTCCTGGATCTTCGGTGACTTTACCGCGGCCAGGGCCACAAGCTTGTTTGAATCCCGAACCAGCAATTCACGGGCTTCTTTACTCCCGTTGAACGCCAGTTTGATCTTTTCCGCGACTCCCATATTGCTGATGCGGTGGTAGAGGCTTTCGTATTCCGATTCAGACAACTCCCACTCCGGAAGTTCACCGGGGCGGGGAGTATTGCGAAACGCTTCCTCCATTTCGCGGATCGCTTCGCTGATGAAATCCCCGAGGGGTTTCTGAACGGTTCTCGGGAAGTCCTCGTTCAGGTCCCTTACCAGGAGTCGGGTTCCGGTCCAGGAGAGAACCGCGGCCATGGCCTGGAGGGGATTCTCTTGGCCCCTGAGAGCAACATGCAGTATGTGCAGTCCGTCGCGGAAAACCTCACCCACACCCTCTTCGCAGGTAACGGTAACCCGCACTGGGACCGGAGTGCCCTCCAGCGCGCAGAGCAACTCGTACAGGTCCATCGCTTCGGGATGACCTGAGATAAGGCGAAAACCGCCCTCCTCCGCCTCACGAGCCCTCGGTCCCGCCCCAGGGCGCTGGAGGAGCTTTTCCGCCTGGGCAGGTTCGATGTTACGGACATGAAGGTGGGTGCGTCGGACATAGCGGAATCTCAGCCTCTCTTGGCTGATGATCTCTCCCAGGGCCTCCGCTCCTTCCAGCTTGTCCCAGAGGACGCCAATGATTTTGCCCTGATGAATGAAGATCCGTCCTGACTTTTCAGGTCCGTCCAGAACGACGGTCCCGGACCTGAAGCTCGCCTGCGTTGCACGCATGAGCCCCGCGACCCCGCAGAAAGAAAGATGTCCCTCCACTTTGATCTGGCCGTCACCGGCCAGCATGGATTCTTCGAAGGTTTCAATTCGCTTGCGAATATGAGGATGTTCTTGAGCCACCTCATAGAGTTTGGCGCATACCAGGGCGCTCGATTCCAGAATTTTCGCATTGTCCAGAATGGTTCTCAGAGTGTCGTGGCTCCGCCAGTGATCGAGTATGTGCAGGGTCGTCTCTTCGAGCAGACCTTCGCTCATGCACGCGCCTCGGATGACCGCTTCGTCTCGAATGACCTCCCTGACAAGGAAGTCCGAGATCCACGGATGCATATCCGAGGCAAACGCTCGCCGATACGTAGGAAGGTCTATGGCGTTGAGAGTCTTTCTGGCTTCCTCCCTTATCTGCGCGGAGTCGTCGTGGGACAGATAACTGAGGAGCACCAACTTCTCCGTGGTGGATACGGGCGCCCTTCCGCGGGCCGCTGACAGGCGGAGGCTGTGATCGGTGGTCGGTGTGAGGTACTTGTGAACAGTTTTGGAGATTTTGACCTTGACCGCTTTGCGCACGAGAGGATGGGTATCTGTCGCGAGGGCTTCTCTGGCCCTTTCGTCGTCACTGAAGACCAGACGGACCTTTTCCAAGATAGGCAGACTTGCGACCGGTTGGAGATCGAAGAGCTGATCGATCTTGGACATCTCCTCCGAAATCCGGTCCGAGGAGATCGCGCCTTCATCCACGAGACGCATAGCTTCCAAGATGAGATTTTGCATCCCGACGCGGATCAGTTCGGGGACATCCTGTCCCCCTCTGGCCACGACGAAGCTCGCACTCGGCCATGCCAGAAGATGACACGCGGCCTCCAGACCGGTCATCTCGCCCAAGGTCGCGTTGATTATCCTGCCCTCATTAAAGAAGAGCCTTCCCTCCGAATCCTCCGTTGTGAGGGTGCAGACCGCCTGTTTGGAATTCATTTCAAATATCTCGGCAATCTCGAATATATTCAAAACCCTCAGATTGCCCTCCACCTTCCAAGTCCAGCTCTGGTCGCTTTCAAACGGGTCCCGTTCAGGAGCGTAGTCCAACGCCTCCATGATCAGATTCAGCGTATTTATCTGGATTTCATTAGTGAATCCTTCCGCAGGCGCGTGCAGGTAACGGAATCGGGCGTCCCCCCAGCGAAAGGCTTCAAAGAGCGCGGGGAGCCCGTCCCTGTCCCCCGAGACTGCTCCGACGACTTTACCGTCCCGGGTAAACACGGTGGCGCTCTCTCCGTTGCTGCGCAGCTCGATGGAAACCGTTCGATGGTTGTGGTCCACCGCTTGAATCATCTCGCCCAACCCTAGAAGCCCGATGTTTCCCCGAACCTCCTCCTCGCCTTCCTTGATACCTTCGGAATCCTGCGCCGCCCCTATCTGCTCAATGACCTTCATGACGATCTGGTGGATCGGCTCGGGTAATTCCGGTCTGTCCGCGCGGGAAAACCAGTTTCTACAGGCAGGAATCAAATTCTTGCGGGCAAGAGTTGAGACTTCCCTATCAGCGTCCTTGCTCAAATAGCAAAGGATGATCAGAGTGTCCCTCAGGGTGAACTCCGCTTGCATTCCCGCGGCCTGGAGCTTCTTCTCTCGTGAGGCTTTGGCGCCGATAAACTGCGAGACCCGCGGACCAACCCTCACGATTGCCTTTTCAGTGTCATCCATGTGAGGCGTGATTCCTGTTACCGAGCAGAGTGTTGAATGTGGCAAAAACCCTGAATTCCCTTGCCGATAGTAAGATCCGGCGGCCTAATTTGTCAAGATTGCAGACAATGTGGAGGTTGCTACCATGTGGGTCTTTGGGTATCCTGTGAACCGGGCGTTTACCGCGGTCGAGGGTGTGTCGGCAAGGGCCGCGGAGAACCCCCTTGAAAACGGGGTTAGATCGGACCGGCGTCACGCCCGGCGTGATGCATGACACGGAGTTTGACGGGAAGGCCGTTCTTGCGAAGAGAAGGAGCCTTCGAGAGAATTGGAGCGCCTCTTACGATTCTCCATGCGCATTTGTCTTTTTCTTCCTCCTACTGAGCGATCACCCGGTCCGCGAATCGCAGGACCGCCGGGACTAGTCCGCGATATGAGGCGCGCACGGGAGATCCCGTCTCGTGATGCTGTTCGGCCTCGCATGGTTTCCATAATGAAGCGAATTCCGGGGCCGGTCTTCTTTCTTGTCGTCTTCGCGCTGATCGCCCTCCCGGGATGCGGCAAGAAAGATGTGAGACAGGATCGCATGGTTTTCAACCTAGACGAGGTCTTCATGAGGAAGGAACGGCCGCGGGAAGAAGAATCCTGGAAGGTGAAAGGCCTACGCCTGGCCAAGGAACGGGATTTTATCGGCGCCATAGAGGCCTTCAAGCGCCACGTGGAAGAGGAGCCCGAAGAGTTCTTCGGGTTTAATGCCCTCGCGGTCTCTTACAAGAACCTGGCGGACCATTCCTTGGCCATGACGAATTACGAGAGAGCCCTTGAATTTACCGATTCCGCGGAAGAAAGGGCCAAGGTGCTGGCGAACATCGGGAACCTCTACTACTCGGCGAACAAGCCCCAGGCAGCCCTCGGGTATTACAAGGAGGCTTCGTCGGAGTTTGATCGCAACCCCTTCTACCGGATCTTGATCGCCCGCACCTTCATCTCGCTCAAAGAGCATGATCGAGCCCGTAAAGTTCTGGCCACCGTGGAAGAGAAACCCCAGGCTCTGGAAAAATATGAGTCGACCGAGGACCAAGGGGGTGGCTACTTCCTGCTTGCCCAGTGCTACCTAGCCTTGGGAGAAGAAGAACGCCTGCTGAAATACGCGGAACGGGCGCTCAAAGCAAATCCTGACCGATTTGTCCCCAGGTTGCGCAGGGAACTCAACGACGAACGCAGCCTCCTCTACACCATGAAGGAAGATCGGGGCGTGAAAGACATATTGACACGATACGCGGATAAGCTCTCCCTGGGTTCCTGGTTGGAACACTCCGAAGGGCTGGAAGCGACAAGCGGCAAGAAACAATAACGGACAGCCTTTCATACGGAGTTGCCTTCCTATATGCGCAGATTCTCAGAATTTGCGCCGGCGTCCGGCCGGCCATTCTTGATTTTATGCCGCCCCCTTGCCCCGTAATCACAATCAAGCGCATTCCGGGCGCAGTGATTGGCGGTGGACAGAAGCTCCTTGACATGATATTTTGTGAAATTGTGACCCAAGCGCTATACCCTAAGAATCACCAGCTATATTCACTTGACGGCCGGTAGAGGCCTTGATAGTGGGACACCCCAGGTCTCTCCCGGAGCCCAAGTCAGTGGAGAGCGGCCGGACGCATCTCCATACTGACGCTGCATAATAATAAAGGGCGCCTCGATCCGGAGGAGAGGCTGAGGCTAAAGACTCGATGAGAGACAGATTCGGAAAACTCCTGAGCAACGCGGGTCAGATGTATTGGGAACTCGACCGGGATTTCAAGGTCGTCTACGCCAACGATCTGTTGATAGAGACCTTCGGGGACCCGGTCGGAATCAGGTGCTTCGAGTTCATGGCAGGCAGGCTCGAGCCCTGCCAGGACTGCCCTGCTCAAAAGGTTCTTTCGGACGCAGAGCGCGCGACATCGGAACGAAGCAGAGTCACCAGCGCAGGAAAGGCCATTTGGGTCCAACACACCGCCACGCCCATAAGGAACAGCAGAGGCGAGGTCATCGGCGTGTCGGAGCTGATGATGGACATGACTCACCGAAAGGAGATGGAAGAATGGCTCCGTGACTCGGAGCGGCTCTATCGCAATCTCGTGGAGCAGGTTCCGGACGTTCTCTTTTCCCTGGACGCGGAAGGCCGCTTTGCGTTTGTGAATACTCAGGTGGAGAAGTTCCTGGGTTACCCGGTCCACGACATCCTTGAAACGCAGCTCGTCCAGTACGTGGCCCCGGAAGATAAGCAGCGGGTGCATAAGATACTTGAACTCAGGCCCGAAGAGATATGGGACGAAGAAGTAGGTATGCTGGATGCCCACGGCGCCAAGAAGTTCGCGAGGATTCGCTGCAAGGCCGCATTTAATGGTGGGTCGCGGCCGACCGCTTTCGACGGCGTGATGCGAGACAGGACGGAGCGCCGCAAGCTGGAGGAGGATCTCAAGGCTTCGCGAAGCGCATTGGTCGAAAAAATCAGGATAATCGACGAATTGTATGAACACATGGTGGAATCGGGGAAGTGTAAAGCGATCGAAGAGCATACCGCGGAAGTTGCCCACGAATTACGCCAACCCCTGGCAATCATAGGAGGGTTCGCGCGACGCATAGCCAAACAACTCGACACCCCGGGAAGGATCGACCGAGACCGTCAGAGGCAGTATCTGGACATCATCGTCACCGAAATCCATAGGCTCGAAAAGATCCTCGACCGCCTCATCGAGTTTACCAAACGCAATCAAGTCAATCTCCAGCCGGTCAACCCCAATGAGCTGATCGAGTACATAATCGGGATTACAGAGGCCCGGATGAGCGACAAACGCATTCGGCTCGTGGAAAACCTGGGCTCGGAGATCGGAGAGATCCCGCTCGATCCCGGGCGCTTCCAGCAATTGATATTGAATCTGATCTCAAATGCGATCGAGGCCTCACCGATCGGCGGGACGATCGAGGTGGAGACAGGCGCTTCAATCCCCAGCGCAAAGGCTGTGAGAACAGGAGAACTGGAGTCTGAGAGCTTCTTCGAGATGAAGATTCGCAATAGCGGGCCAAAGATCTCGCCGGAAGCCCTGCAACAGATCTTCAACCCTTTTTTTACCACGAAACCGCATGGGGCCGGCATTGGACTGGCAGTATCAAAGAAGATCGTGGAAGACCATTTCGGGTCCATCTCCGTAAAATCGGATGACGAAGGGACTACCTTTACCGTCTGGCTTCCCGTGACCGCGCCGGACCACAGACGCTACGCGCTTCTCTTCCGCAATTCGGATTCCGTCTTAGGTCCTGAAAGCAGCCCTCCCAGGGCTCAATGACAAGCGGCTCGCCTTACTACTGATTCACCATTACGCTCGTAACAGGTGTCACTGCGAGGAGCGAAGCGATCCGACGCCTCGCGGGAGGATCTCTCATCGCTGAGGTTGCTTCGCGCTTGACGCCTTCCCGTCGGCAATCGTCCGCTTTGCTCTATCATTCATAGCCAAGCGGAATGAACTCTCTTACAACGAGTTCCGCAGAGCGTCTTCGATACGGGGATAGTCGAACCTGAAGCCGCCTTCGAGGAGCGCGCGCGGGATGACCCGTTGGCCTTTCAGAATCACGGACCCCAACTCCCCCATGACCAACTTGATCATAAAGCTCGGTGTGGGAAAGAAGCTCGGTCTGTGCAACACATTGCCGATGCTCTTGGCCAGATCCGCATTCCTAACCGGTTCGGGGGCCGTGAAGTTCACCGGCCCGCTGATCTTTTCGTTCTCGATCACAAAGAGGCAAGCCCGACAGAGGTCCTCCAGATGAATCCAGGAGAACCACTGCTTCCCAGCCCCAAGCGGGCCGCCAACAAAGAGCTTGAAGGGCAGGGTCATCTGTGCCAAAGCGCCTCCGCCTCGGCCCAGCACCACCCCGAAACGGGTAATCGCCACACGCGCGCCCTTATCGCGTGCTCTGACCGCCTCGGCTTCCCAATCTTTGGCCAGCGTGGCAAGGAAGTCCGAACCGGGTGGGAAAGACTCGGTGAGCTGTTCGTCACCGCAGAACCCATAGTACCCCACCGCGGAGGCGCTCACGAGCGTCACCCGTGACCCCGCGTCCACGTGTATGGCGTTCACTAGGTTCCTTGTGGTCTTCAAGCGGCTGTCACGCAGGAGTTGCTTATACTTCTCGCTCCACCTGTGGAAAATCGAGACCCCGGCCAGATTGATCAGCACATCGCTCCGGGCCGCTTCTTCCTGCCACGGGCCCGGTTCGGCGCCATCGGATACCATTTGTTTGACCAGCGCCGGCAAACGTGAGGACTGATAACGCGCCAGGGTCGTGACCTCGTGTCCGCGCTCGAGAAGAAACCGGCTCAAGGCCGTGCCCACAAAGCCGGCGCCTCCGGTGATGAAGATCTTCATAGCTCCCCTCCTCAATGCGAGGCGCCTCGCGGGAAGAAGCAGTAGCGACCTCCCCGGGGCAGGCGCCTCCAGTCCCTGAATCGAAGTTCCTCATCAGGTCCGCGCGCGTCAAGAGGGTGATTATGCGAGAGAGTGCGCCCTCGGTTATCCGACGACAATCCCCTCTGCTCATTTTTTTAGGAAGAGGGTGTGCGGTGCCATCCTCCCTTTTCTAAACGAGGATGCAGGAGGATTTTCGGAGCGATAGAACCCGTGCTAATGAACCGGTGGCTCGCCTTCTCCCAAAACGATCTGCTGCACGGCCTGACACGGTGGTTGTCCGTCATCGGGTTGCTCCCATTCCGCGCAGACGTCGGTCTCCCGCGCGGGCCTCGCTTCAACGATCTCAAGATCGTATTCCAGTGGCGCGCCTGCAAGGGGGTGGTTCAAGTCAATGACTACGGCGCTTTCCTTCACCTCTCGAATCATCACCGTGTCCGGAGCGTTGTCGTCACGAGTCACTATGGGGAGTTCCATTCCCGGATAGGGTTCGACGCCCGGGGGGAAATGAAACTCCGACCGATCCTTCTCGATGAGCATTTCAGGGCGGCGGATACCGAAGGCTTCTTCCGGCGGAACCACGAACGAGAGTCTCTCGCCCCGCATATGCCCGAGAAGCCGTTTTTCTAAGCCCGGAACCACGTGCCGAAAGCCGGTCACGAAATCCATCACCTCGGGAGTCGCTCCGCCCTTGAGAACCGGGCCGTCGGGAATTCGCACCGTATACTTGATCTTCACGTAACACTTGTATTCGGCGATCTTATAAGAGTCGCCTTCGCTCATTTCGTTCATACCGATCCTCTCCTATCCTTAATTCGTCCTCTCATCTAACCGGCTACCGGCAATAAAGGGGATGCGCTGCAAGCCTTGCAGAATTTAGGATTTCTTGCGGAGCGGTCCGGGGAAAATCCCCCTGTATCCCTCTTTCCTAAAGGGTGAACTCACATACCCCCCCTTTACTAAAGGGGGGTTGGGGGGATTTGAAGAGCCTCCCGGCTACTCTTCCAAAAGCTTCCAGGCCCTGCAAGGGCTTCCATCGCAGCTATTCTCGCATCCAGCAGCGGACGAGATGGCCGGAGCGCTTCCTTTTTAAAATGGGCGGTTCGTCGCATACGGCCCCGCGTTCAGGACACCGATCCTTGAACGCGCACCCGGTGGGAAGATGCCGCAGATCCGGGACCAGACCGGGAATAACGTGCAACCGCCTTTTTCCCGGCGTCTTTGTTCGTTCGATCTTCGGCAAGGACTTGAGCAGGCCGATGGTATAGGGGTGCTGCGGCGAAGCGTAGAGAGTCTTCACGGGCGCTTCTTCCACGATCATGCCGGTGTACATCACCGCTACCCTATCGGCCATTTCCGCGACCACGCCAAGATCGTGAGTGATCAGAATGATTCCTGTGCCCAGCCTCTTTTTGATATCGTTCATAAGTTCAAGAATCTGCGCCTGTATGGTCACATCGAGCGCGGTGGAAGGCTCGTCCGCGAGCATCAGCTTGGGATCGCATGCGAGGGCCATCGCGATCATGACCCTCTGTCGCATTCCGCCGCTCAACTGGTGGGGATAATCCTTGGCTCGCTTCTCCGGCGACGGAATCCCTACCTTTGCCAGCATCTCCACAGCCGCAGCCGCGGCCTGGGCTCGGTTCATGTTACGATGCACGCGGAAGACTTCGCCGATCTGGTCTTCCACCCGGAAGACCGGATTGAGGGAAGTCATAGGCTCCTGGAAGATCATGGAGATGTCATTCCCCCTAATCTTGCGCATCTCGTCTTCACTCAGTCGCAGGAGGTCCCGTCCTTCGAACAGGACCCGGCCGCCGGCGATTCTCCCGGGCGGAGACGGGACCAGCCGCAGAATGGAAAGCGCGGTCACACTCTTACCGCAACCGGACTCGCCCACCAGACCCAGGGTTTCTCCCTGGTCCAGATGAAGATCCACGCCGTCCACAGCCACCGCGACGTCTTCCCCGGATTCGAAGACAGTTCGAAGACCTTCCACTTGTAGGAGCCTGTTCATGGTAGGTGATTCTTACCTATCCACATGGGAAACCTCAAGACCTGACGCCCGGCGAATGGAGAAATTCCGCCGCGCCCAGTGACATGCGTTTTTCGGTAGGAACCGGCGTCCCCGCCGGTCCGAATTCCTCGATAGAGGCCTTGTGGGCGGCTGCAGGCTGGGGATCTCCCTTATTTCGGACGACACTTGGCCCTCGGAGCTGTATTGAAAAAAGATCCCCAGCCCTCGTAGGATGTGGTGACCCCGCGTCCCGCGAAGGAACCGCATCTTACGATCTATGCAACTTACTATCAAATATCTACGTGCGGAAGGATGAAGTATGCCCCAAAAAAACCGGCGCCGAAACAGAACAGGCAAACGAGGAGAGCCAAAACCAGGAATGAGCTGCGATAGAGGAACGCGTCCATTGCCGAGAAGACCCAAACTCCCACGGCAATGAGCAGCGAAGGGGTCTTCACGTCGTACTGGATGTCCTGTTGTATGAAAAGCGGGATAAAATAAAGCGCCACGTTCAAGAAGAAGAGCAGGCCCGCGATGATTCGCCCGCGTGCCATCTGGCCCAGTCCCGGAAAGATCAGCGAAAGCACCGACGAGTAGACTCTGGAGCGGCCTCTTTTTTCAGGTTCGTTTTCTTTCATGGAAACCCGGCAAAATTCTCACATCGGGACTCCTCATAAACCAACGCTGCCTTCAAGTCAATTCCGGGTGCGTTTAGGACGGATTGAACACGGGCTTACGTTTCTCCAGGAAGGCCCGTATGCCTTCATGCCCGTCCCGATGGCCGGCGCATCGCCTGAGAGCTTCCCGTTCATGTTCCAGGTGATACTCCAGGGCATTGTTGAACGAATCTGTCAGGAGGCGTTTAGAGGAGCTAAAGGACTGGAGCGATATCTGCGTAAGTTCCTCGGCCATTTGTTGGGCTGCTTCCATGACCTTGCCGTCTTCCACCACTCGAGTGACCAGGCCCCATTCTAGAGCCTGAGTCGAGGAAATCGGCTTGTCGAACACGGCAATCTCAAGCGCTCGCGCCAGGCCCACCAGTCGAGGAAGAGTGAATGTTCCTCCGCCGTCTATACACAGTCCGTTGGATGTGTATGCCTGCCGCAGAATTGCGGATTTTTCCATGATGCGGAAATCGCAAGCCAACGCCAATGAGAAGCCTCCGCCTGCGGCCACACCGTGAATTGCGGCGATCACGGGCTTGGGCATCCGCCGGATCTCCACGATTACCTGATGGTACCGCGCGGCAAGGTTATGGAACGCGGCTGCCTGCCCTTCGGGCCAAGTCGAGGCCCATCGCAGGTCCCCACCTGCGCAGAACGCCTTGCCGGCCCCGGAAAAGATCACTGCGCGGATTGTATCATCCGCGGCGATCGGAATAATAAGCTCTTCCACAGCGGCGATCATCTCCAGGTCGAATGCGTTGTACTGCTTTGGTCGATCGAGGATCACATTGGCGATATCGCCGCACAGAGACACGGTGACAGGCTGAGGCATGAAGATCACCTCCTCAATTGGGAAAAAAGACACACACAACCGAGGACACGGAAGCGCCGGATGTATGGATCGTCTCTAAACTATACGACGTTACGGGGATTGTTAAGCAAAAAAGCGCCTGGCAGCTAAGCAATCGGCTATGCCGCGAACCGTAAGATCTCTACCTCCGCCTTTTTCTTTGCAGCCTCTTCAGCCATAGCCAGGACTTGCTCGGTACTATCCTCTGGGAGGTAGTACTCGCCACAGTTGTCACAGATTTCCGCGGGCACATCCTTAATGATAACCGTTGTCTCGCCCCGTTGAAGGGCTACTGTGGTCTTTCCGGGTTTGGTCTCGCCTTGCCTGCACAGGACGCACCTCACGAGGGCCTCCTTGTCCTGAAGTCCGGCTCCCAACGATCAGGGTCCGGATCGTAAGTGGTTATACCACTGAGGCAGCCAACAAGCGACGATAATGCGGCGGCTCTGGTGGGGCAGGCGTCCCGCCTTCCTATAGACGACAGGCAAGATGCCTGTCCCACCAAAGCCCAAGGAATGACAGACAAAGCCTGCTCCGGACTTGATGCGGGGATGCCCGTCCTACCATGAACAAGACCGCAACAGTAGGGGCAGACCCGCGTGTCTGCCCGCTCTATGGGCGCACACGCGGGTGCGCGCCGTACGATGGCCACGTTGCCCCTTTGAACGCGAAACGGTATGAACCGAATTGCACACGCAAAACCCGCGACCGATGCGGCTTATTTCATTCACCCCATCCCGCACTCAGCCATTTATCGGCTCTGAAGGATCGGGCTGTGCGCCACCCGGCGGTGTAAAGCCCGGATTGAACTGTCCCGGTCCGCCAACGGGCTCAGCCGGGTTAACCTGGCCTGCTCCCCCCACCGGCTCTGCACGCTTGGTCCTTCCGGGGCCGGTGTTGATCGGCTCAGCCGGCTGGGGGCCTCCCATGGTTTTGCCGCCACCCGGTCCTCTTGCGATGATCCAAGATGGTTGTACGCCGGATGTGGCAAACGCCGCTTTCTCAGTGAAGCCATAAGAGCTTCCTGTGGCCGTTGCTCCCTCGGAGAAGCTTACACCGAGCAAAAGAATGGCTCCCACTGCGGTAATTCCGACTATATCCCACAACAATCGATTTGTGTTCATGATTCGCCTCCCGGTCTCGACACCTCGCGACCGAACAATTCCTGATCGGTAAGATGCATTCCTATTGGGAAAGATTCAGCGCGTAGCTCGGATGTGGTGGCCCCGCGGGACCCAGAGGAACCGCATCCTACGGGCTAAGGCCACGGTCGCAGCCAAATTCCTTGACGCCGGAATTATTGTGGATACAATAATTGCTATGGAGATCGAATTTGATCCAGAAAAGAATGCCCGCAATATGGAGTTGCGTGGGATCGCCTTGCGAGACGCAGCTCATTTTGAGTGGGAAAGCGCTCTCATTATCCCGGACACACGGCAAGATTACGGAGAGCGACGTTACCGGGCTTTTGGGTTCATTGATAATCGTCTCCATGCCCTGGTTTTCACCCCACGGGAGGGGGCGATCCGTGTTATCAGCCTTCGTAAGGCCAATCGCCGAGAGGTGCTCCGATATGAAAAAGAAACCCGACCCTGAACTAATTGACAAAGACAACCCGGAGTGGACCAAGGAAGATTTCCGCCGCGCCCGCCTGGCCGCTGAGGCACTTCCTGAAATTGTTGGGCAGGAGGCCGCTACTCGGATGCTGAGATCCCGCGGCCGCCCGAAAGCTGTCGTGACTAAGACACACGTCAATATCCGACTGGACGCGGAAGTGCTAAGAGCATTCAAGACCACCGGCCCCGGATGGCAGACTCGTATAAATGAGGCCCTGCGCGACTGGTTGAAGAAGCGCAAATTGGACAAAACAAGCGGCGCTTCGGAGAACCTCTCCTGAAGATCTATGTGCTCGGCACCGATTCGCTAGTCTTCAAGAAGTTTTTTCTTCGTGATGAGTGCTTTGGTGGGGCAGGCGTCCCGCCTGTCATTCTTGGGCTACCCATCTGTCAAGGAAATGACAGGCAAAGCCCGCTCCGGACCCCGATGAGGGGAGCCTGTCCCACCAAGAGCAAAGACCGTGTCTGCAGGGGCAGACCCGCGGGTCTGCCGGCTCTATGGGCGCACACGCGGGTGCGCCCATACGTCGGCTACGTCACTTCATTGAACGGGAAATGATATGGACCGCATTGCAGGGGAGAAAACCTCGACCGATGCGGTTCCCCTGGATCACGTCCGGGGTCACCACCTCCTACGGGCCTTCTACAAGAGTTTTGGACATGAGGCCTCCGGGTCGGGTCTACGTATGGGGTGGTTTGGAGGGGAGATGAGTCTCCCCTCCAAATTATTGCGCAACGATGCGCTCTTGATCCCGATCTCCGAGGCGAAGCCCTAGAGCGCTCGCCGAAGCCGAGAATTTTCATGATTCCTTGAAGCTCTCTAGCTGAGCCGTTGCTATAACAGCTCGTGCTGATGGGCGGTCAAGGAGGCAAGATCGGAGAAATCTTCTTTGTAGGAGAAGTCCCTCCACGGCTCAGGTAAGAAATTCCCACGCTTTTCGGAATGCTCATTTCCCCGCAGGAGAAATGAGCATTCCGAAAAATGGTGGAAGTTCTTGGGGAGGGGGTCGGGGAGGACCTTCTTACAAGAAGGTCCTCCCCGATTCTTACCTCTCTGAAAGCGAAGCGGTATCAGGTCTCTAGTCTCTTGCGTTCTTCGCTGCGGATTTCTCGGCGGAGCATTTTGCCGACTTTGGATTTGGGGAGCATATCCCGGAACTCGATATATTGTGGGATCTTGTACTCGATAAGCCGCTGCCGACACCATTTGATCAATTCGTACCCGGTGACGCCTTTGATATCCTTCTTTAGCACCACAAAGGCCTTGATGCGTTCCCCGACCTTGGGATCCGCGAGCCCGACCACGCACGACTCGATCACCGCGGGATGCTCCTGGAGCACCGCTTCGATTTCGGACGCGGAAATCCGATAACCCTTGTGTTTGATGGTGTCCACAGTCCTGTCCACGAAATAGAAGAAGCCGTTTTCGTCCTGGCGCACAATGTCCGCGGTCCGGTACCAGAGCTTGCCGCCAATCCGCACAAAGGACTTCTCCGTCTCTTCAGGTTTATTAAGGTATGCGGTCACCATCCGGTCCGAATGCACGAGTAGCTCGCCGGGTTCGCCAAGCGGCACGGGCTCCAGGCCCTCCGGCTCCACGATCATGACGTCTTTGCTGGGGACTTTGAGACCCATCGCGAGCGGCGGATTTTCCCGATCGGTGGGGCTCATGGTAATGCCGCCGCAGGTCTCGGTCGCGCCGTAGCCTTGATAAATGGGGAGATGGAAGCGTTTCGTCCACCGGTTGGCAACTTCCACGGGCAGCACGTCTCCAGCGGAGAAGCAGTATTTGAGCGACGACAGGTCGTACTGATCGACCCGGTCGTGTTCCAGGACCATACGGTAGAACGCGGGCACTCCGATAAGGCTGCGGGCCCGATTGCGGGCGATGCTGTCAAATATGGCGTCCAGATTCACTCTCGGCGCGAGCAGAAGCGTGCCGCCACCCACGATGAGCGTGGAGAGCGTGCAGGTCTGGCCCAAGATGTGAAACAGAGGGGCGCCGCCAAGGATCACGTCTTCATGCTTAGGGAAAAGCGCGTCCCTTACTGCGAGTTGTTCCTCTGCCGAGACAACAAAGAGCCCGTGTGTCTGCGGAACTCCTTTGGGGTGCTTGGTGGTGCCGCCGGTATACAGGATTTCCGCGATGTCGTCCTCTTTGGTATCGGGATCGGGGGCGGGTTTCTCGCCCGAAGAGAGCATCTGTCTGAGGAAACTCGTATATTCGGTTTTTTGGACCTTCCCCACGGGGATCTTGTCTGCAAGCCTGCCGAACGCTCGTTTCCACCACGGTAAGAGGTCGGCCACGTTCGTGACAATGACTCGGTTCATGGACGTATCGGGGAGCGCCTGTTGCACGTAACCGAAATTGCGGTCCTGGCATACGATCGCCGAGGCGCCGCTGTCTTGCGCGATATGTCTGAGGTCATACGGGGTGTAGATAGGGGTGATCGGGACAGCCGCGGCTCCCAAGCGCTGAATGCCGAGCCATACGACCACGAACTGCGCCGAGTTCGGGATGTACATAAGAATCCGGTCGTGCGGACGCATACCGAGCTTGTAGAGCGACGCGGCGAACCGCTCGGCCATTTCTCGGATCACGCTATACGTGTATGTCTCGCCGAGAAAGACAACCGCGGGCTTATCAGGGAACCGGTCGGCCTTTGCTGCGAACGCCTTGTAAATAGTTCCGTTTGTGGGCGCGGCCATCGCGGATCTCGTCCTCCTCACACACCGAAGTACGCGGCTTTGACCTCGGGATTATCCATTAATTCGAGCCCCGGGCCTTCCATGGTGAGCATCCCGTTCTCAATAATGTATCCTCGATCGATGATAGGCAAAATGGGTCGTGCAAACTGCTCGGTCATGACCAGGGTGAGGCCTGTTTCCCGAATGATCAGCCGGACCGCGTCCAGGAGCGTGGTCTGCATCAGCGGGCTTAGCCCCAGGAGGGGTTCGTCGAGCAGGAGCAGTTTGGGTTTCACCATAAGGGCCATTCCGATGGCAAGCATTTGTTGTTCGCCGCCGCTGAGAAAGCCTGCTTTTCGATTCTTGAGCCGGGCCATGGGCGGGAAAAGATGGAAAAAATAATCGATGGTCTCCGCGATTTCGGGCTTGGTTCTCAGGTATCCCGCGATCCTGAGGTTTTCCAGCAGGTCCGATTCGGGGAAGATCGGATGGCGCTCGCGGCACAGCGCCATGCCTTTCTTGGCCCGTTCGCTGGGATAGAGGTAGGTGATGTCTTCTCCTTCGAAGATAATGCGCCCGTAGATGGTGATTCGTTCTCCGCCCTTGCGCTGTTCCTTGATTTGGGTATCGATTATGAGCCCAGAAATGGTGTTCATCAGCGTGGTTTTGCCCGCGCTGTTGGAGCCGATCACGGCGACGATGCTGCCCGCGTCCACTTTCATACTGAAATCGTTCAGCGCGAGCGCATTTTCATAAAAAACCAGGAGATTGGATACTTCCAGCATGATGTCCCTTGGAAAATCCCCCTGTATCCCATTTACTAAAGGGGGCAGGGGGGATTTCATGTATGCGCAGACCCGCGTGTCTGCCCTAAGATGGCCGGCAGAGACGCCGGCCGCCACCAAATCCATGAGATGGCGCAGCAAGATAGGAGTTCTTGGTGGAGGGGTCCGGGGAGGCCCCTCTTGCAAAAAGGGGCCTCCCCCTTACTCTTCCCAAAACTCCTATCTTCTGCGAGCGCTTCTAGTCTTCGCTGCCCAGGTAGGCTTGTTTCACCTCTTTGTTTTCCATAACAGCCGCGGGTTCTCCTTCGCCGATGACCCGGCCGAAGTTGAGCGCCACCACGCGATTTGCGATTCTGAACAGCTCTCTGAGCCGATGTTCGATCATCACAACGGTCTTTCCTTCCACCATGAGCTTTTCGATGACCGGCACGAGGCTTGCCAGCTCAGCGATGCTCAGCCCGGAAAAGAGCTCATCAAGGATGATCAGATCCGCGCGCAGAGCAAGGCATTTGGCCAGCTCCAGCCGCTTAAGATAGCCGTGAGGAAGACTGCCCGCGGCTTTGTACGTGACGGAGGATTCTCTCTCGAAGCCGACTTCTTCGAGGAGATCTTTAGCCACTGAGTCCCGGTCTCCATACCGGCCGCCGGAGAGCTGCCTGACACGAGGGGAAGAGAGGGGAATGATAAGGTTCTTGAAGGCCGGCAGTTCCGCGAAAGGCCGAACCATCTGGAAGGTCCGCGCAATCCCGAGCCGTGCGATCTGATAGGGCATCCATCCGGTGATGTCGGTTCCTTTGTACTTGACCGAACCCGAATCCGGTTTCACATATCCTGTGATCAGGTTCACCAGCGTGGTCTTGCCCGAACCGTTGGGACCGATAATGCCCAGGAGTTCGCCCTGGCGCAGATCGAACCCGACGCCGATCACCGCGTGGACCCCGCCGAAACTCTTGCTAAGGCCTTGCACGCTCAGGATGACGTCGCGTGGATCTTCTTGTTGCTTGTTATCGTCCATACGAACTGCCATAGATGAGAAGCTGCAACGAATTATGGAAGTCGGCCGCTGCCATGCGACCTCCCATGCCTTCCTGGATTCCCCAGAGGGGAATACTTTGAGTAGCCCTGGGTGGAACCCAGGGGCAGCCACTCCGCGAATCCCAGGACCGACCCTGGAGGGGTCGACCCCGTCAGGGTCGGCAAGAGGCAACTATGGGGGCCGTGTACCACGGGTTTCACCCGTGGCTACTCAAAGCTTCCCCCTTTAGGGGAAAGACATGCCCGGAGCCCTTCTAGCGATTATTCTTGAAAGCCGCTTTGACCAAGCAGTTTTCACTGTTCCACTTCGACCCATCGTTCGAACTGGTGGTATTTCCGCTGAATGTAGTGGAAGATCCCTTCCGGGAGCGCCACGATGAAGACCACCAGCGACAGCGCGTACAGCACCGTCCTCATGCCGCCGAATCCTCGCAGCGCCTCGGAAAAGGGCACCAGCATAAAAGCGCCCATGAACGATCCCGCGTACGTTCCCATGCCTCCCACCACGGCGGATGCAATGGGAAGAATGGAATAATCCAGAGCAAACGCGGGCATCCCCACGAAGAGGTACACGTGGGTCATGAACGCGCCGCAAAACGAACAGAGCGAACCAGCGATAAAAAGCGCCTGGGCCTTGACCAGGTAGATATTGATTCCGGCGCTCATCACCGCGCGGTCATTGTCCTTGATGGCTTTCAACACCAGCCCGTAATCGGAGGTCATCAATCTTCGGAGGCTGAAGAGCGTGATCATGCTCACAATGAGGATCAAGTAAACCTCGAACCATACTGAAGGCAGCGGCTTCAGACCTGTCAGCCCTTCGGTGCCGCCGAGAATATGCGTGGCCTCTATGCTGCGTTCGATCATCAGGGGGAGGACCAGGGTGACCATAGCGAAGTAGATGCCCCTGAGTCGAAGCACCGGTAGGAGCGTTACCGTGCACAAGCCGCCTCCCAGCACGGTTGCAAGCGGGATGGTCAGCCAGACAGGCAATCCTGCGTACTGGTCGAGGGCGCCGGCGATGTACGCTCCCACACCGAAGAAAAGCGCCTGTCCCAGAGAAACCATTCCCACGGCTACCAGGAAATCCCAGCTCATCGCGAGGATCGCAAAGACCGCGGTGGAGATGAGCACCTTCTGCCAGTAGATCGGCAGCAGCAGGGGAAGCGCCAGCAGACAGATCACCGGGAGCACGGGTGGCAGGGCCACGTAGAGCATCTCACGGTAGGAAGAGAGCGCGAATATGTCGTCGGCCCGGGCCTTGATTCCACGATCAATGCGCTCTTTGCGCAAAGTCGTTCTTGCCGCGGGCGCTTCCGGCCCCGCGGCGTTCTTCTCCGGACCCGTCTTATGCGCAGAAGCAGGATGTCCAGCCACTAGATCCGCTCTTCCAATTCCTTTTGCTTTCCGAACAAGCCGGAAGGTTTGATTACCAACACGATCAGAATGGCCACCAAGGAGACGATCATCTTCCAGTGCGGCCCAAGCAAAGCATCGCTCGCCATCTGCGCGTACCCGATCACGAAGGAGGCCACCACCACGCCGACGGCGCTCCCCAGGCCGCCCACAATGCAGACGGCCATAGCGTTTATCAGCACGTCATAGCCGTCATTTACCGATATGGTGCCGCGGGGCAGGATAAGGATCGCGGCCACCGCGGCGAGACCCGAACCGAAAGCAACGCTTATTCCTGCGATTCGGTCCGAATGGATGCCCAGAGTGAGCGCAGTCCGCTCGTCCTGAGCAATGCCCCGGAAGGCAAGGCCGAGCCTGGTGTGGTGTATGAAGAAGTACAACCCGATTGCGATAACCACGCCTACACCGACGATCCAGAGCCTCTGGTGATCGACGTAGGTGGCGCCGATCATCACGCTCCCATCGGTGAATACCGGCAGAGTGTACTCAAAGCCGGTAAATCCGAGATATCGGAACGTCTCCAAAATCGCCAAACCCACCCCGAAAGTTGCGATAACCTCGGATATCACCAGTCCTCGCACTCGTAACAGAACCACGCGGTACAAAAGCAGTCCGAGCGCCGCGGTCAGAACCACCGCGATGATCGCCGCAAGGAAGAACGGTATTTGGAGCTTGTGCATAAAGATCCAGACGGTATAGCCCGCAAGGACGTAGAGCGCGCCGTACGCGAAGTTGGAAACCCCGCTGATACCGAAAGTCAAACTGAATCCGAGCGCCATCAGGGCAAGGATAACGCTGTTGATGAATCCGTAGATGATGGTGACTTCGAGCATAGGTTGAAAATTCCCTGCCGCGAGATCGGAAGAGAAAACCCCCGGGAGCCGACTCGGGCGGCCCCCGGACAGGTTGGAATGCAAATCGCGGTTACTTCGCCGGCTTAACCCACTGAGGCAGGGTGATCTTGCCCTCCGCGAGCGCAGCGGGGAACACGATTACCCGCTTGCCGTCCTCAGTCCACTGGGCCACGCACGCGCACGCGGTCTGGGTAGGGTCATCACCGAAGATCGCTTGGTTGCCGTCATCAAACTTGATCCTGCCGATGACGCCTTTTCTATCGGTCTTCTTCAGCTCTGCAACCAGCTTGTCCGGGTCGAGCGTTCCGGCCCTCTCGATAGCTTCGGCCAGAACATAGACCGCATCGTACGACGGCGCAGGCCCGTGCCCTGATTCTATGGGCTCTCCGAATTTCTTGGCGTAATCCTCATAGAACTTCTTCGCGGGTTCATATTTCGCCACTGAGATGCCGCTGCCCAGTTCGAAGTTCACGTTGAGCGCGCCGCCGATCTTATTCTCAAAGGTCTTCCATGCGCCCGGACCGGCCATAGGCGAGATGAATCCCGCGATGAGAGTCGGGACCTGCATGCTCTTCCACTGTTTGACCAGGATACCGCTCTGAGGCATATCGAAGATCGGCATGATAACCTGCGCCCCTGCGGTCCTCGCCTTTACCAGACCGGCGGAGAAGTCGGAAGACCCGGTCGGATACGCTTCGGTGCCCAAGATCTCATAACCCAACTTGGACGCGACGTTATCGCCGACGCCCTTAGCCGTGCCTCGGGCCCAGAGAACGTCCTGAGTCATGAAATAAAGCTTGCTGTAGCCGAACTGCTCCTTCATCAAACCCAGGGTCTGGGTCAGATAGTACCCGAGGTACCTGCCGTTCAGGCAGACCCGAAAGCAATACTTGTACTTTTCCGGGTCCTCCTTGACCTTCGCCTCGGATGCCGGGGACATGGCGATGGTCCCGAGCATGGGCACCTTGTACTTGGCGAGGAGGTCCATCCCGGCGAGCAAGGCTTCGGATCGGAACGGGCCGACCAATATCGCGTTCACCTTCTTGTCCGTGATGATCTTTTCGATTCCCAAGAGCGCTTCCGAGACAGGGACACCCGGAGAAGCATCCCGGATGTCTATAGTCTCGAGCTTCATGGGCCTCTTCTGATCGCCCACCTTGACCCCGCCCTTGGCGTTAATCTCTTCCACCGCCATCTCGACCGCCTTGAGGGCTTCCTTACCCTCCAGAGCGGTGAGCGCGGTCGGCACGCCCACGAGGATGGGTTCCGCGGCCCAACCCGCGGACGCGGTCAGCAACGCGCACAGCACTACCAGGCCCGGTACGGAAACAAGGAGCCTCTTCATTGACATACCTCCTTCTTTTCTCATCAAAGCGGTTGGAAACTCATCAAGCGTGTGCTCAAAGCAACGCGAGCGCTCATACGTGAAGAGACCGGATCGCGGCCTCGCTCGACGCCTAAGAAGAGGTCCTCTTGACGCAAGGGCCCGGTTCGACTTTCAATTCTTAGTAAAATACCAGGAAACTGTCAATGGTCAGCATTGAGTTCATGGCACGAACTAAGGATTTCGACAGGCATCCTTTCGGCCGACGGCTGCGGCGACCCGGCGCCATGCCAAAAAATCCGCGCAAATCGTGGTCAACATGGAAAGGGCCTTCCGCGAAAGGCAGGTTGCGTCGCCGTTGGAGTAGCGTGTCCACACTCCGTCGTGCCCCCAAAATCCATATTGCAGCTCTCAAATGGATCGAGAAAACACCATTCGCCCGTATTTTCCCCCGAAGGGGGGGCCCGTGAGTAGCCACGGGTGAAACCCGTGGTACCTAGGCCCAATAATTCGTTTCTTTCGACCCCGAAGGGGTCGACCCCTCCAGGGTCGATCGCGAGGTTGTGGTGGTGGAGCGCCTTCCCCTGGGTTTCACCCAGGGCTACTCACAGTATTCCCCTTTGGGGAATCTCAGAACGGATGACCAGTTTACTGAAAAGCAACTTCCGATGAACACATCCGCGCCATTGCCTGCTCGGCAGAAAGTGCGATTCAGCTCGGAAACACAGGCTCTCTGATACTAGACACATATCGTGGAGCCCTCCCGAGCCCCATCCACTTCCACGGCCGCGCCTGCTTTATCGAAAATCTCCTTGCACCGTTCCACCATAGCCGTCACCTGGTCGTCCTTGCGCCACGGGTCGTGGTGGAAGAGCATGAGCCGCTTGACATTGGCTTCCATTGCCAATCGGGCCACTGCGGCCAAATCGGAATGGCCCCAGCCGTGGCGCATGTCCATTTCTTCAGGCACATACTGGCAATCGTGCACCAGCAGATCCGCGTCACGGCTGAAGGCCGCAAAGTCTTTGAAGGAAGCCCCGACCCAGCCTTTTTCCATCAGCTCGTTGTCGGTCAGAAAAACGAATGCGCCCGACCTTTCGGTGAATCGAAAACCCATACCGCCTTGAGGATGTTGAAGCCGGTTCGATCTGATTTCCGTGCCGTCGATCTCAAGAGGGCCCTGGATCGGGTGGTCGATATGTTCGATGTGGGCCTTGAGATCTTTGAAGCTGATCGGCCAGGTCCCATCCATGTACTTATTGTTGAAAACGTGTCGGAGGCCTTCGATACCTCTACTGCTGCCGGCTACGGTTATTCGGGTAGTGGAGTGGAAAATCGGCCCAAAAAAAGGGAAACCCATCACATGATCCCAGTGGATATGGGTCATCAGCAGGTAGATGTCCAGGGGCTCTCCCTTGGCGAGCAAGGAATCGCCAAGCTGGCGCACTCCACTCCCCGCGTCGATGACGATGGTGCGGCCCGACGCGGTGGTGACTTCCAGGCAGGTAGTATTGCCGCCGTAGATTAGCGTGTCGGTTCCGGGCGCCGCGATGGAGCCCCGAGTCCCCCAAAAGGTAATTTTCATGTCCGGCTGAGCCCTTGCTCCGAGCAATTTCAAAAGAAATTGAACCATATCAAGGAAGTTCCGGCAAGTCACCAAAAAACCGTGCCCGGGCGGTAATACCGATTCGCTTTCAGAGAGGTAAGAATCGGGGAGGCGCCTCTCTCACAAAGAAGATTTCCTCGATCTTGCCTCTCCGAGTGCGCATCAGTATAAGCCGTCGATTACACGGACACAGCCTCACAAAATGTGGCATTGGGAGGACACCGGACTCGATCCGGGGGACGAAGCAATCTAGTTCCTGGTGGGACGGCGCCGCGCGGAACGCGGGGTTGCTCGTCATTCCTGCGGAAGCACACTGTCGTAAATTTAACGAAGGGGGTTAATGATCTCGGCTGATTATCACCCTCCCCCGTCCCCCCATAGGCGTTCAAATAAGGAATAGGCCTCTGTGATAACAATGCCTTATCACCCTCCCCCTTACCCCTCCCATCGAGGGAGGGGGGTCTGGAAACCCTCTCCCCTGATGGGAAAGGGCAGGGTGAGGGGGAACGTCGAGCGCCAGGGGCCAATCCTATTTTAACGCCCATGCCCCCGTCCCCCTCCCATCGAGGGAGGAGGTCCGAAAACCCTCTCCCCTGGCGGGAGAGGGCAGGGTGAGGGGGAACGTCGAGCGCCAGAGGCCAATCCTATTTTAGCGCCCATGCCCCCGTCCCCCTCCCATCGAGGGAGGGGGGTCTGGAAACCCTCTCCCCTGGCGGGAGAGGGCAGGGTGAGGGGATCGCGAGGGTCAAATCCAAAACCTAAAGTTGACGCATATGTGCGCAAACAGGAATCCAGTCCCATGTATCTGAACCGTCATACAGTAGACTATTATTCGCGTTCAAAGCGGTTCGGACCTATGATATCTTAGGGTCTGAGCATCAGTCGTTGAGTCTACCTGCAACTCCAATTCCTCAAGAACGAGGCGCCGGATGGACAAGCCCGTACACGTGTTGATCGTCACCGCTGCGCGTGGCGAAGACGAGGCCGTACGCGAGGTGGAAGACGGCGGCCTCGGCGAGTGGAAAGAAACCGACGATCCGGAAGAGTATGGCTTCAAGATCTGGTTTCGGGATTACGAAACCCAACGTGGGTCAAGGCGGGTGGCATTGACGAGCGCGCTCGAAATGGGCCCAGGCCCCGCGGGGAATGCGGCAGCGCGGCTGGTGGACCTCTACAAACCCCAATGCCTGGCCATGTGCGGGGTTTGCGCGGGCAATCCGGAGCGCACCCGTCTGGGGGACGTGATCATAGCCGACCCCGTGTACGATTACGACAAGGGCGAGGAGGTGCAAACTGAATCAGGCACGGTTTTACGGCCCAACATTACGACCTACCAACTCAATGCGCGCTGGATAGATGCCGCCAAACTTTTTTCTAGGCCGAAAAATCTGCCTTGGTCAACGGAAAACGCGCCTTGGTTGTTGCAACGGCCCAGGCCCCTCGAATTGCAGGGCCTCTGGTTATTGAGAGAGCTCGTGGAAGGTCGCGATCCGATAAATTCCTCCGAAAGAGAAACCATATGTAGGGACTGGACGCTCGCCATTGGGTATCTCGAAGAGAAGAAGTTTGTCGTGTACAAGAAGGGGAACCCGGTTGCCACGGTCGAGGGAAAGAGCCACATCGCGCAAATTCTTTTCAGCCACGCGGGGAGGCTTCCAGAACAGGATCCGTGGGCTATCCGCGTGGGTCCGATGGCGACCGGGACCAGGCTGGTGCGAGACAAGGGCATCTGGGATCGACTCAAAGCCACGCAAATGCGAATTTGCGGCCTGGATATGGAAGCCGCCGCGATCGGCTTGACCGGTTTTCTCCAGGATGTGCCCATGATCGTGGTGAAAGGGGTGATGGACCACGCGGAACCTGACCGGAATGACATTTTCCGGCCTTTCGCGGCGCGAGCAGCCGCGGAGGTCCTGATCGGCTTTCTCCGGCAACACTTGGAGCCGCAAGGGGACAAGCCCACGGGCTCTCGCCGGAAGCAAGTGGAGGCTGAGCGCGGCAAGTCTCCCAAGGACATATTGTCGGACAACATCTTCCAGACACTCTCGTCGGCAAGCAACCCCGCAGC
>VGSG01000052.1 GCA_016875095.1 Deltaproteobacteria bacterium | reverse complement strand
CGGATCAGGAAGGGCTTCCCATATAGACAAGCCCTCGCCACTGTTGAATTATGCGGGCCAGACGCCTCCCGCGGGGCGCCTGAGTACTTACAGCCCCATGTAACCATTCAGTTATGCGCGGGAGGGTTGGGCGCGCCTGTGCGTCTGAGCTGGAACGGATGGAATACTGCTGGAGTGGGAGGAGGGCGCTTAGCTCAGGGAGGGTTGGTTTGAGGGAAGAGCACAGGGTACGGATCTGCTTTAGGGTCGCGGGCGAGGATATCCAAGGCATCCTTGATCCGGCGCGCCACCTCGGCCTTCCGCTTCTTCAGGGTGGTGACCACCGTGACCAGAGTGCTTCGGACTTGCGCCCCGGCGTCGGTAACGGAACCGAAACTCACCTTCCGGGCAATCACTGAAGGCCGCAGGTCCCGTTCCGCGAGATTGTTGTCTGCCGGCACGGCCCTCCTTTCCGACCAATGGAAGAGTCGGGGCTCATTCTCGCGGAAAATGTCCTGTATACGCCGAATGCCCATATGGTGAGCGCCTTGGGCCATAGTCGCCTTGATCTCAGAGCTGAGCTGAGCTGCCCGACGGTAAAACTCATCATCAGGGATCGGCTGCCTGCGCAGCCCCATGGCCAAGGCGAGCTGGGGCGCCGCAACCGCAACAAACTCCGAAACCTCCCCCTCTCCGTCAAACTCTTTCTCCACGTCTTGGACCTCCCGCAACAGATGGGCATAACAGTATTGAATCTCGCACGAAACTTTGTTGTAGCCTGCATAGCGGTCCACCACGAGGGCGCCCGGAAGAGGACCCTTACCAAAAACCGCTTGAGGGACCTTGGAAGACCGATTCTTCCCGAATTGAAAAATGCTCAAGTCCGGAGTGGCAAAGAGCCAGACATACCCATTCCTCCCGTCAGTCCGCCAAGAAGTCTCGTCTGCGTGTTTGACCGGCGCCTGGCGATACTCCTGGATGAGGCGAGGCACAACACCCTCAAAGAGACGGGCGCAGCGCTTGAATAGGTCCATCAGGCTGCCGGCGCCCACTCCGGTGTGCTGACTGATCCGCCCCATGGGCAGACCGTGGAGGTAATACATCTCTACCGCATTGGCGATCAGTTGGTTGCCATACAGGGTCTTAGGAAGCACACCGGGAGGCCCAGGCGTGAAATCGCGGCGACAATGGGGACAATACCGTCGCGGTAAACGAAAGATGATCTTCTCCGGCTTCTGGGAAGGAGTATCAACAACGCTGCGCTCCTCCCAACCCTTCTTCTCCAGCGGAGCCCCACACTCAGGGCACAGCTCTCCCTCAGGATCAAGCTCCACCGTGCGATCAACACACTCCTCGTCATGGCGCTTCCGGCCCACCCCTTTGTGACCACGACGCGCCCCTTTGGGCTTGCGTTCCTTTTCCTCCACATGAGGCTTCACGGGTCGTTTGGAGGACGAGGTGGACGACCCAAAGAACCCCTCTTGCTCCTTGCGCTGATGGTAGCGCAGCTTCTCCTTCAGAGACGTGATCTGTTCTTCCAACTCGTCGATACGTCGCTGTTTCGCCAAACACATCGGACAGCCGTTGATACCCATGACTCTCAGCGCCTCACCACAGAATCACCAGCGCCTCTCTACCATCACCGAAGTACGAACGCGAGAAAAATCTCCCCTTCCCCATTCACCGTAGCACCCCACCAATCACCACCCACACGTAACTGAATGGTTACCCGGGAATCCTCCCGTGGCCCTCCTCGACCGGCCATGCGGGACCGGCTTCCTGCGTATCTCATTCGCGCGCCGCCCTATCGGGCTCTGCGCACCGATTCCCTTTCTTATATACTTTCGCTTGAGAGGAGTGAGCATAGAGAAGCGTCGAATGATGAGCCGGCTTGCTTTGGCGTCCGCGAGCTGTTAGAAGATCCGGGAGAGGTATGGCTCATGTTCTTGTCATGAGCCTACAGGGAGCTATGAATCGACTGCAGGTAAGTCTGAACGTATATCCGCGACTGGAATTCCTCCCCGTTGCCACGAGCTTCGTTGAGAAGGCATCCACGGCCTTTGGATTGGCCGCGACAGAAGCTCTTGCGCTCACCCTTGCGACCGAGGAAGTGTTCACCTACCTATGTGGCGCGGCCGCTGCCGGCACGGAGGTCCTGATAAGCTGCCGCGGTCACGGCTACTACGTGGAAGAAGAGATCGCATTCAAGGCCCAAGAGTTTGACATGCGGGCGTTCAACCTCACCGGCGCCACATCATTCGAAGACGAAGGCCGCACGCGGGAGACGGGATTGCTCATTGCTTCGCGCATGGTCGATCTCTTCCGTTTCGCCGAATCGGGTGATCGCTTGAATCTTACGCTGGTCAAAGAGAAAGCTTATCCTGCCTATTCCGGGGAAGCCGTCTCCACGG
The DNA here is from genome assembly GCA_016875095.1 of Deltaproteobacteria bacterium. Classification (GTDB taxonomy): domain Bacteria; phylum Desulfobacterota; class Desulfomonilia; order Desulfomonilales; family Desulfomonilaceae; genus VGSG01. Next base: position 28,209 of record VGSG01000052.1, on the reverse strand, counting down.
CCAAACCGTTGGACGAGTTCGTCGTCAGGGCGCCGGACACCGAGGAGCTCAAAGCGTTCGTGAGCCTTACGAATAGCCGGTACCAGCGCTATCTGATCCCTTCAAGCTTTTCCTATCCCGGCAAAGTGGTGGATATGGTCGCCGTTGGGGATTATCGCGCGGCCGTGGCGGTCGATCCGCCGGGGAGTATCGGTGGAGGGCTTGTGTGGCGGCGAGAAAGCGCAAAGATGGTAGAATTCTACGGGCCCTATCTCTTTGCGCAGCCGCCTGAATCGACCATGGCGGAGGCCCTGATCGACGCCTGCCTCCACGATGTGGCTCGAAGTGAGTCGTTGGGCTTGATCAGCCGCTATCCAACTCCGGAGATCCCTGCGGACTACTTCGAGCCCTTGGGCTCCCTCGCGTTCCGTCAGGCCGACGGCGCCTTGGTGGAGCTCACAGCGTGCTACCGTCATCTGGAAGAGGATCTGGGGAGCGCAGTTTGGGCTGATCCTCGCCTGGAGCCCTTCCTTAGCCGCGAGTACGGTCGTCTGGCCTTCGCGCGTGAGATCCGCCGGGTGGAGGATGCGGGCGAGTCATCCTGGCCCTTTTCGGTATTGTCGGCCGAGTTCGACCGATCCCAGGCTCGGGTGACGCTGCGTCCTGTCTGGTGGGGCCGAGACTCCGAGGAGATCGTGGGGGCGCATGTGGAAACCCTCCGCAAAGAGGCTCTTTCATGCCTCTTTTTTGAAATGGACCTTGGCAAAGCCTGGCAGACTCACTTTACGGCCGCGCTCCTGGATAACGGATTCGAGCCACGCCTTATGATCCCCTATGGGGGCGCGGGTGACATCGTGGTCTTCGAACACACCTCCGATGGGAGCGGCTCATGACTCACGTGGCGCTTGATCGGTTGCTCCCGGAATATGTAAGGAAGTTCACGGCGTACATTCCGAGTAAGCCGGACGAGGAACTTATGAAGCTCTACGGTTGCTCGCGGTTGTTTCGCCTGAACAACAATGAGAATGCCCTGGGACCTCCTCCGGCGGCCCAGGAAGTAGTGCGGAAGTATCCTCCCCCTAGAGCGGCCGTGTACCCCAGCGGCGACGTATACTATCTCCGGTATAAGCTCGCGAGCCTCTTCGGGATGGACCCGAACCAGTTCATTGTGGGAAACGGCGCCAATGAGGTCATCGGTTTCGTGATCAAGGCCTTTTGCGAAAAAGGCGACAACATCGTCACCGCGGATAGAACGTTTGCCGTGTACGAGTGGATGGCTCAGTTCTCAGGCTTTGAGCCTCGCCTCGCGCCTCTCCGAGATTATGCGTTCGATGAGGAGGGCTTGCTGGCCCGGATCGACGAGCGCACGAAAATCCTCTTCCTCTGCAATCCGAACAACCCTACGGGAATGTACTGGAATGAGGAAAAGCTTCGAGGATGCCTCGATCGTATTCAGGATCGGTTGATTGTGGTCGTGGACGAGGCGTACTGCGAGTTTGTCGAAGCCGACGATTTCCCTGACGGTCTTGCTCTGATTAGGGAGTATCCAAACGTCGTGGTATTCCGCACCTTCTCCAAGATGTACGGTCTTGCCGGGCTACGCGTCGGGTACTTGGCCGGCAGTCCGGATGTCGTGGACGCGATCCGGCGCACGTGTATCGTCTATTCGGTGAACGCATTGGCGCAGGAAGCCGCGTTGGCCGCGCTGGGAGATCAGGAGCACATCGCCCGCACTCGGATCATGGTCGCGGAAGGGAAGAGGTTCCTGAAGAAAGAAATTGCCCGATTGGGTCTTCCCATGATCGTGGGTGAAGGAAACTTCGTCATGATCAAGCTGCCCATGAGTGACGCCCTTGCATACCGGAAGCTGATGACCGAGGGAGTGATGGTCCGCGCCATGACCGGGTTCCGCGTTCCGAACCACATCCGGGTGACCGTTGCGACCATGGACGCTATGCAAGCCTTTGTTCAAGCACTCAAGAAGGTGCTCGAATCCCAAGTCCGATCGGCCCGAGCGCTCGGCAGCCTCTAAGCGCCGGCGCAGAGCACCTGGAGAAAATGGTAACGAAATCGGAGGATTGTCATCGGAATATGGGCGAGGTTCGACGTCATAAGCGCCACAGTGAAGGAGCGCTTCATATAGGGGCATCGACGCCTCGCGCGGATGCCTATGCCAAGGTCACCGGAGCGGAGAAGTTCGCCGCGGACTACTACAGTTCCGACATGGTATGGGCCGGAGTGAAACGCGGCGCGGCGCCCCACGGGGTCATCAAGGGTATTTTCACGGATGAAGCCTGCAAGGCGCCCGGCGTGATCGCTGTTCTGACTCATCGAGATATACGCGGCTCAAACCGGCAGGGAGTGGTCCGCAAAGATCAGCCGGTCCTTGCGGACAAGAAAGTCCGACACTGCGGTGATGCGGTGGCGCTGGTCTTGGCCGAAGACCGCGAGACACTGCTGCGTGCGCTCGATCTTATCAGACTCGATTTAGAGGCCTTGCCGGGAGTCTTCGACGTGGAAGAGGCGCTCAAAGATGGAGCGCCGCTTGTGCATGAAGATAATGCCGGCGGAAACACGCTCTTGGAAGCCCATATTCAGACGGGAGACGGCCTGACCGCCTTTGAGCGTTGCGATGAGGTGATCGAAGGCCGGTTCGAAACACCTTGGCAAGAGCATGCATATTTGGAAACCGAGGTAGGCTGGGCCCAGCAACAGAATGACGGCAAGGTTGTCATTGTCGCATCCACACAGACTCCCTTCCGAGACCGGGCTGAAGTGGCCGAGGCCATTGGACTCGATTTGGAGCAGGTTCGTGTCATCGCGCCATATACGGGCGGCGCGTTCGGGGGTAAGGACGGGATCACCGTACAGACCTTGCTCGCGCTCGCGGCCCTCCACTCGAACGGTCGCCCGGTCAAGATGTGGTGGGAACGGGAAGAGTCCTTCATAGCCGGAACCAAGCGCCATCCGACGCGGCTTTATTATCGGCTGGGCGCGAAGGGTGACGGCGTTCTGCATGCCTTGGCTGCCCGTCTCTATTTTGACACAGGGCCCTATGATCATCTCGGGGGCGTGGTTATGACTTTGGCGCTGGAGCATGCGGGAGGAGCGTACCGCATTCCTCATGCGCTCCTGGATGCGTGGTGCGTGTACACCAACAATCCTATCGGCGGCGCGTTCCGAGCGTTCGGGGTAACTCAAGTGACCGCGGCGATGGAACAGATGATGGATATGCTCGCGGCGCGGCTGGACATGGACCCCCTGGAGCTTCGTCTGAAGAACGCCCTCACCCGAGGGGAAAAAACGTGTGTCGGAGTAACCCTTACCGGCTCAACCGGACTGGTGGAATGCCTTGAACGCGTTGAGCGACATCCGCTCCGGACTGAGCGATACGCGTGGAAAGCTGCGGCGGGCCCGTTCAAGAGACGTGGGGTCGGGATCGCGGCGCTCATGCATGCCGCAGGCTACGGGACGGTTGTCCCGGACTACGCGAATGCGAAGATCGAGCTTACGCCTGAAGGTAAAATCCGGATTTATTGCGGCGTGGTGGACATGGGCCAAGGCAATGCGAGCGCCAACGCGCAGATCGCGGGGAGTATTCTCAATCAGAACATGGACTCGATGGAGTTGGTTCTCCCTGATACCGACCGAACCCTGCCCTCGGGGTCGGCTTCCGCCAGCCGATGCACGTACACCTTCGGTAATGCGTTGATCGGAGCCGCGGAGATCCTCAAGAATCGGATCCTCCAGAAAGCCGCGGATCTGCTCATGGCCCCTTCAACGGACGATCTGACGCTGGCGCCCGGTAAGGTCGTCAATCGCGCCACAGGAGCGCAAATCCCCCTTTCCCGACTGGGCCGGCTCATGGCCGAATCCGAGCGGACCGCGATTTCACACTTCCGCGCTCCGGTTGCGAAGGATCGCCTGGATGTTACGGACGAACTGAGATTGCATGGGCTGGGTCACGCGGTCATTTCTTATGGCGCACACCTTGCCGCGGTTGAGGTGGATGAAATCACCGGGGCCGTGGAGGTGGTCTCGTACCTTTCGGCGACCGATTGCGGCCGGGCGCTCAATCCGCAGATCTACGAGCAGCAAATCCACGGAGGCATCTGTCAGGGCCTGGGGTTCGCCCTTTTCGAGGATTTCCGGGTTGAGCAAGGCACGGTGAAAAGCCCGGACCTGGCCACGTACATCATACCTACTGCCCCTGATACGCCCAATATGGAGTCCCTTCCGGTGGAACTCCATGAACCCACAGGCCCCTTCGGACTCAAAGGTGTGGGAGAAATAGCAACCAATGGCCCCGCGCCCGCGGTTGCCAACGCGCTTGCGGACGCGTGCGGCATCCGCATGTTTCGGCTGCCAATGACGCCGGAACGGGTGCTCCTCGCTCTGCGCGGCCGGGAAACGCGGTGAAGGTTAAATGAAGATCGATTTCAGACTAAACGGCGCGGCCATCCAGGTGGATTGCGCGGCCGACCGGCGAGTGATCGATCTGCTCCGAGAAGACTTGGGGCTTACCGGCGCAAAGGAATCGTGCGGCGCGGGTGAGTGTGGCTCGTGCGCCATTCTCGTCGATGGCGAAGGCAAGCTCTCTTGTCTCATGCTGGCAGCCCAGCTTGAGGGCCGCGAAATCACCACGGTGGAGGGGCTGGCTTCTGAGGGGAGATTGCACCCGCTCCAAGAAGCCTTTGTTGAAAAGGGCGCGGTGCAGTGCGGCTTCTGCACCCCAGGCGCTGTCATGGCCTCCCTTGATCTGCTGCGACGAAACCCCAACCCCGCCAGAGCTGAGATCCGTGAAGGGCTCGCGGGCAATCTGTGCCGATGCACCGGGTACCAAAAGATTATTGACGCGGTAGAGGCGGCATCGAAAATCATGCAAAGGCGGGAGAGGCCATGACACAGGTTCTGCTTCCCCGCGCGCTTGACGAGCTTTGGGACTTTCTGGAGGAGGACCCGAACACGGCCGTGTACTCAGGAGGCACCGACCTACTGGTGAATCTTCGCGGAGGCAGGATCAATCCAAGTCGGCTGGCATGCCTCGAACGCATTGAGGAGATCCGGGGAGTTCGAGACGCAGGCGCCGCAGTCTTTATCGGAGCCGCGACGACGCACACCCACCTGCTGGAAAACTCGCTGGTGAGTAGTGAATTTCCTGTGCTGACAAAGGCGATCCGGGTGTTGGCCTCGCCCGCGATCCGCAACATGGGGACCATCGGAGGAAACATCGTCAATGCTTCGCCCGCGGGAGATACTCTTCCGCCGCTGTACGCGCTTGACGCAGAGGTTGAAATTGTCTCTCGCAAAGAGGCCAAGCGAATGCCGGTGTCGGACTTCATCGTCGGTCCGGGCCGGGTGCGTCTTGGGGCAAACGAAATCGTAAAGGGCGTGTGGATCCGTAAAGCTCCTGAATTCAACGTGCGCCACTTCGAAAAGGTGGGATTGCGCAAATCCCAGGCCTGCGCGGTAGCAAGTCTGGCTGCGGCGCTCAGCCTTTCCGAGGGCGGGAAAATTGAGAGGGCGCGGCTTGCGTGGGGGAGTGTCGGTCCCACGGTGGTTCGTTCCGCGGAGGTCGAAGAAGCGCTCCTGGGTCGGGAACTGGAGATCCAGATGCTTGCCGAGGTAGCCCGTCTCGTGGAGCGTGCCGTATCGCCAATTGACGATGTGCGAGCCAGCGCGCAATACCGGCGGATCGTCGCGGGACGCCTGCTCCTGCGGCTGGCTGAAAGCGGTTGCAAGAACTGAGGGATTCAGCGCGCGCCAAATACCGACGGCTTGAAACCACTTCTCCGGATTCTTCATGATATGACTGACCCGAACCGACTCCTTACCGGCGAGTTCATGGCAATCAACGGGATCATCTTTCTGACGTTCTGTAATATTGCCGTGTTCTTCTCCTTCCAGCAGTACCTGGCCGGCCTCGGCATCGACGACCACTGGGCCGGGACGCTCATTGCGCTTTTCTCCCTCACGGGGCTGCTTCTCAGACCTATCATCAGCCCGTTCTTGAATCCGGCAAATGCGAAGAAATGGGTAGGTGTGGGCACAATCTGCGTGGTCGTAAGTCTGCTGACGTACAACCTGGTTGAGAGCATCGGGGGTTTGGCCCTGGTGAGGATTTTGCACGGGGCCGCGTACGTGCTCCTGGCCACCGCGGTGGTGAGCAAATTCGTCGGGTGCATTCCCACGGGGAGGAGCGGCCAGGCATTCGGCGTCATGGCCGTGATCACACTCCTGCCGTATGCCGTCGCGCCACCGGCCCTCGGACCACTCTCGGCCCACGCAGGCGGTTTTGTACGTCTTCTGGACTGGTCGGCCGCGCTTATGGCCTTGAGTCTGATCGCGCTCGGGTGGCTCGACCGCGGAAACTCCCGGAGTCCCGAAACTCAAGCAACCAGCCTCCGATGGCAAGAGATCGTCGCGAATTTGAAGGACCGTCGGGTGCTGGTCCTGCTCTTTCTGCCTCTTGTGTTGTGGACGACATTTAGCCCCGTGTTTTTCTTCATGCAGAGTTTTGGGGAGCGGATCGGGGTTCCCAATCCGGGATGGTTCTTTACCTGCTCCACAGTCACGGAGATGACCGTCCGCTTGGCCGCGGGACATCTCCTGGACCGATATGATAAAGCGAAATCGCTGGCCGCGTCACTGGCGTGGCTGGTCTTGGGGCACGTGGTCATCGCGAGCGTAAAGAGCGCGGAGGCCCTCTTCGCCATGGGCTTTTTCTTGGGGATCGGATGGGGAGTGGCTATGCCCTTGGTGAGCGGTCTCATGTTTGACATTTCCCTTCCTCGGCATCGCGCGCTCAATACCAATCTCTCTACCCAGATGTCTCAGGCTGGGTTATTCTTTGGCCCTATCCTGGGAGGGACCCTGATTTTTCAATGGGGATTTGCTGCGCTCTATTATGCTTGCGCACTGCTCTTGGTGATCGGCTTGGCCGCAGTCATGCTCGGACGTTTGAATGTTCAGGAGAGATCCTGAAGCGCGCTCCGGCGCCAGAATATTGACTATGGGAAAAGAGAACCCGATGAGTCCAAAAGAAGCAGGATTGACATACGAAATAAGCCTTTTTCGACCCGATGACGCAGAAGGCATCGCGCGGCTATTCAGGGCCGTGTATGGGGAAGACTATCCAATCAAAGTCTTTTATGACCCCCCCGCGCTCACAAGGGCAAATCAAGAAGGTGATTACTATAGTATCGTAGCCAGATCCAAATCCGGAGAGGTTATCGGTGTCGTCCACCTGTTTCGCTCTGCTCCATGCCGTTCGGTTTATGAGTGGGGAGTGGGCCTCGTGCTCAAGGAATGGCGCCGCATGGGCGTATCGACCGCTCTGGCAAAGTATATGGGAGAAGAGGTGGTACCCAGGTTTGGTATGCACACGGTTTTCGGTGAGGCCGTCACGAATCATTTGACCATGCAAAAGATGATGCCTGAGTACGGCTATGTGGCGACAGCCCTGGAAATCGGGCTCATGCCGGGGGAAGCATTTGCGGGCGAAGGCGTCACCGCGGGCCGCGTAACCACCCTTCTGGGCTTTCGGTGCTACCGGGACGAACCTCAGACCGTTTATCTGCCGGCAGTATACGAAGAGGCCCTCCGATTTATGTACTCGGATGTCACGAGAGAACGGCGTTTTCGTGAGGCAGATCAGCCGATTCCTTCCGAAAGCGTGTGCGACGCCAAAATGACGGTCTTCGATTTTGCCAAAGTCGCCCGAATCGGGTTTTATCAAGCAGGGTCAGACTTCGCGGAACAGCTCGGGAATCTGGAAGCTCAAGCGGCTGAGCGAGGTGTGGTTGTCCTTCAGGTCTGGGTCAAGCTTACGTCTCCGTGGATCGGACATGTGGTGGACATTCTACGAGAAAAGGGCTATTTCCTGGGAGGGCCGCTGCCACGGTGGTTCGATGACGACGGGCTGCTCATGCAGAAGCTCTTGTGCCCGCCCTATTTTGATTCAATAAAGCTCTTTTCGGACCGTGCGCGGCGGATACTGGAGTTCACCAAGGCCGACTGGGAGCGAGCATCCAGGGTGTAGGATTACATTTTGCTAACGCTTGAGCCCAAGACGGGAGGCGTCGTTGGACATAACCTTGAATAAGAGCGGTCAACTGGCTATCGTTTTGGTCGGAGGTCGTATGGATACACTATCCGCTCCTGAGTTTGAAAAGAAGATGCAGGAGTGGATCGGCCAAGGCGAAACGCGGTTCGTGGTGGATTTCCACAATCTGGACTATATCAGCAGCGCGGGACTTCGCTCTTTGATGGTGGTTGCTAAGGACGCGCGGGCACGGGGCGGAGAGCTTGTCTGTTGCGCTCTGAAAGGTGTGGTCAAGCAGGTCTTCGACGTGTCGGGATTCAGCGCTCTGTTACCCGTGTACGGATCGATGGACGACGCGACCAAGGGCGGATAAAGACTCTCAGTTGCTGCCACCTATGCGAGCCCCGCGAGTCGCGAGATTCCCGGCATTCGGGTTCAAATCGCCTTCGGCCTCGGAAAGCCTCTCCCGTTTGCGCATGAAAATAGCCGCCGTTCATAGCCTCGCCTTCAAGATCACCCTCCTGGCTCTCGTCGGGACCGGAACCGTCCTTTGTTCCGTCATTGCGTATAGCTACTTTGTCTCAAAGCAATTGGTCACGCGCGATGCGGGCCGCACGGCCAAAATCCACGCTCGTTCCATCGCGAGCAACCTGGACCAGGAAATCCGAGCCGTGGTGGAGGTGACGGAGTGCTTTGCATCGGCCCTGGAAGAGGTCCGGATCGATAGGCAAGCCCTGATGGCCCTCATCCGAAGACAGGTTGAGCTTCAGGAGGGTATATTCGGATGCGCGGTTGCATTTGAGCCTTACACTTTCGACCCCAACGTAAAGGATTTCGCGCCGTATTATTTCAGGGGAGGCAAGGGCCTGGAATTCGTCCAACTTGGCGCGGACAGCTATAACTATCCGGAAAGGGATTGGTACAGAGAGCCGGTGGACCGCCGAACCCCCATCTGGACCAAGCCCTACTTCGATAAAGGGGGCGGCAATGTGATCATGACCACGTACTCGCAGCCCTTTTTCCATCTGCGCCCAGAGGGAGGACGAGGAAGCGTGCGAGGTGTGGTCACCGCGGACGTCTCCGTGGGCTGGCTCACCAGGAGACTGGCTTCCGTAAAGGTGCTTCAAACGGGATTCTGTTTTCTCGTTTCCGGTGACGGGACCTTCGTGGCCCACCCCGACCAACAATTCATCATGAACGAATCGTTGTTCACCCTGGCTGATAAGCTGGCCAGGCCCATACTCGGCTCTATCGGCGAAGCAATGCTCAAGCAGCAGACCGGATTCATTGATGCGGGCGAGAGTTTGTCCCGTGAACCGTCATTCTTGGCTTTCGCCAGACTGCCTACCAACGGGTGGTCTCTGGGGGTTGTGTACCCCAAACAGGAGCTCTTCGCTGACATAGTGGGATTGCACCGGACAAACCTGCTCATGGGAATCGCCGGACTGCTCCTTCTGTTGGGAGTGAGTCTCTTGCTGGCCAGGGCGGTCGCCAATCCATTGCGAAGGATGGTCAAGGCCACCAGCCAGGTGGCTCACGGAGACTTGAACGTTGACCTTTCTTCCATTCGCAGCAGGGACGAAGTCGGTCTGCTCGCCGAAGCCTTTACCGGAATGACCCGGGACTTGAAGAAATACATTCATGACCTGACCGAGACAACCGCGGCGAAGGAACGCATCGAAAGCGAGTTGGCCGTGGCCGCACGCATTCAAAGAAGCATGCTGCCTTCGGAGCTCCCGGCGTTTGGAGACGGCAGGAATCTGGATCTGTTCGCCGTGATGTATCCCGCGAAGGAAGTTGGAGGCGATTTTTACGATTTCGGCCGAGTGGATGAAGAGCGCCTCTATTTCGCGGTCGGCGACGTGTCCGGCAAAGGCGTTCCCGCAGCGCTCTTCATGGCCACCAGCCTGTCGCTCCTGCGAACCGCCGCCTTGGAAGGTCTCCCGCCCGATCAGTTGCTCACCAGACTGAACAGAGAACTCTCAAGGGAGAACGAAGCCTGTATGTTTGTGACAATTTTCTGCGGCGTGCTCAACATGAAGACCGGCGATTTGATTTACGCCCGCGGCGGTCACGAACCCGCTTTCATCCTGACGGAAGATCGAGGCCTCGTGGAACTCAACGAGGCCGCAGCCCCTCTGCTGGGACTTGCCCCGGATCTGGTCTACCCGGGGGCTCACATCGAGTTCCGCCCCGGAGATATTCTCTTTGCCTATACCGATGGAGTAACCGAAGCGACCAACGCGGGGGGAGAAATCTTCTCCTCCGGCAAATTGCGGGAGAAGCTCACTCACGCGCGAAAGGGCACAGCGAGAGATCTCATCGAGCACGTGGGGAACGAAGTGACGGCCTTTGCTCAGGAAGCCACACAGGCGGACGACATCACCATGCTTTCGCTCGTGTTCAAACCTGGGAATTCCTATCCGGCGCCTACAGGTTCTGCGGAAGGACGGCAGGATTATGCGTGATCAGAACGCAGGTCGCAGCTCGACACATGCCCACGGAATTGACTGGGTCAGCGTTCTGCTCGTGTCTTCAGTCGCGATGAGCGAAGCATATCTGCTGGTCCGCATGGTCGATCTTCCCTACCTGGATGCGCGGATGGACCTCCATCGGGAGATCATGGCAGGAACGGCGGAAGCGCCCTATCGATACCGCGTGCTCGTGCCCTATGTCACCGAAGGATTGATCCGTCTGTTAACTCCCTATATGGGTTACGCCAAGGCATTTGTCGCATCGTACCTTGTGTATGATTGCGCGGCGCTGATTTTTCTCTTCGTCGCGTTATTCGCGTATTTCCGCGTCTGGTTTACGAGCGATCTTTCGCTCGCCGGCGTCTTTTTCGTCGCGGCAACTATTTGGGTGGCGTTTCGGGACCAGTTTTTCCAGCCCTGGTCGCTGCTGGAGCCCGCGTTCTTTGCGCTGGCGCTCTGGTGTGTGCGGATGCGTCGGGAAGCTCTCCTAACCGCGGTGATCGCGCTTGCCGTGTTTACCAGGGAGACTGCTGTTTTCATAGTGTTCGCATACCTCTTGACGGCAACCGATTCCTCCGGCGCTCAGGCCGATAAATGGTGGCCTCCGAGCCGAAGGATAATCATTCGCTTCTTGTTGTATCTGCTGCTCTGGGCGCTGATCAGTGGGGGGCTGAGACTTGTATTGGGTGAAGCCCCCCTGTCGGCGCCCATCGCCGAAGCTCTGGAGCATAACCTCAAGACATCTTCCCTGCTTTATGCAGCGCGTTCGTGGGCCCTGTTCATGGGTTTTTTCTGGATCCTGGCCGCGCTGGGGCTCAAGCACGCTCCTCCTTTTGTTCGACGATCCGCTTGGGTGATACCCCTGTACATTCCGGCGGTTCTTACATTCGGTATTTGGTGCGAAGTCCGACTTCTCATGTTCCTTTATCCTGTCTTGATACCCCTTGGACTCTCCTTTCTGTGGCATCGCACGGGTGCTACGCGCATGAGAGGCGTTGAGGAGACGTGGTGAATGCGCCGCGCGGGGCATGCGCTTTCCGATTGACGGGCTCTCTAGTTTGTGGCAGAAGTATATTAGGGGGAATAGGTTTTTTTCCGCGGAAGGGTTGCGCGGCGATAGTCCGAGAGAGCGATTCAAGGGGATATGGCCACGGGTAGCGTGTGTTTTTTCTTCGCGCATAGCGGGGCGGACGGTTTTACCCGAGTTTCCAAGGGGGAGGAGCATGGACGATCGAGAGAAAAAACCTGGCCAAGAGGGGCTTGTCAGTAGACGAGCGTTTCTCACCAGCCTTGGAAAGTGGTCGTCGATTGCGGTAGCAGCCGCTGTTTCAGGGCTTGCGCCTACCGCCAATGAAGATCGCGGGTCGGAAATACCTCCAGAGCAGGCCGCGCGTCGGAGTGAGGGGACCATAGAATCTGCGGAGCCTCAATGGTGGCGTCGTGGCTGCCGCGTCTGGGGCAATCGCGGCCGTGTCTGGGGTAATCGATAAGAATCCCGCTCACCTGGTGGAACGACTCTGTGGTTGACTCTTGTGGCCGCTCTCATCCGAGCGGGCGGTGGGGCCGGGTCTGCTGCGGTGGCGCTCTTGCTCCCGTTTCCTAGAGCGTCGCGCTCCCGACTAGCGTCGCAAGAACGGCTCCGGAGTCTTCCGACCAATAGTAACCTCAAACAGATCCCTGTCGTCATGGGACGAATTTGAACCCCTGTTCATGCGATTCGCGTCCAATCCGAATTTCGTGAGAAGGTCCTTCGTCTGAACCTGCTCTGCGGCTTTACTCGCTTGACGATAAAGACGAGAATCTCGCGATCGCCGTCCTCGGAATTAACGACCGGTTGCCATGGCGAAGAACATCGAATTCGTAATCAAGCCGACATTACGCTGTAACGGCGCCTGTTCGTACTGTAATGTGGCCGAAACCGGTTCATTCATGGGCAAGCCGGTGATTGAAGCCACATTTCGATCCTTGGCCGAATACCTGGGGCGAAATCCGCTCGATGAGGTCACTATCCTCTGGCATGGCGGCGAACCTACTCTCATGGGGGAGTTTTTTTTCCAAGAGGTCCTAGGACTTCAGGCTCTGATTTCGGACCACAGGGTCGAGCACGTGATGCAATCTAATTTGACTTGCATGACGCCCGCGCTGGCGGACACTCTGTGTGAGCTGCTCAAAGGGGGGGGTATCGGCACGTCAGTCGATCCGTTCTCTGACTATCGGCGCCTGAAGAGTGGTGAGCCCTATCCGGAACGCTGGTATGAAGGGTTTGAGTTGGTCAGGAGTCGCGGATTTCGCGTGGGCATGGTTTACGTGGTCCACGGAGAATCTGTGGGTCTGGGAAAGAGTATCTATCATTATTTCAAGAACGTAGGCGTGGATAGTCTCACGCTCATACCCTTGGAAGAACCGGCTCGGGAATTTGAGGGCGCGCGTCTTGACGCTCCATCCTGGGGCAAGTTCCTGTTAGAGATTTACCGGGCTTGGGAAGAGGACCGTGCCATGCTACCGGTGGAGCCGTTTGTCACGTGGGCTCATTTCGCGCATGACAAGGATTCGCCTCGTTGCGGCTTTCCGGAAGGGCTCCACTGTTGTGAACCCACTGTGGCTGTTGCGCCTACGGGAGATGTGTATCCCTGTGTTCGACTCCTCGACGTGGGCTCCGGCGCGATCGGCAATTTGGTGGTCGATTCGCTGGAAAAGATCCTCACCCGTCCGGATGCGCTGTGGCGATCTCAACGCCGAGACCTGCTGAGGCAGGGGGAATGCGCATCATGCCGCTGGTGGGACCTTTGTGCAGGCGGATGCGCCGCAGCGTGCGGTTTCGGACGGAAAACGGTTTGGTGCGAAGGATATAGACTTTTTTTTGAGGCTGTCAATGAGTGATAGGGTTGTTGTCAGTGTCCCCGCGAGCGTGGCTCGTGATGTCGATGCCGAGGCCCTGATCATTCGGTCCGGAAGGAGTGAGGAAATAGTCGGCGCTTACAGGGACGTCGGAGCGCGGGTGCACGGCATTGAATTGAGCGGCTTTCCCGCCGATGCGCTCAAACTCGCCGGTTTGCCTTCAGATCTGCCGGTCGTAATCAAGCTCCACCCGCGCGATGCCGCCGCGGTGTACGCGAACACCTGGATGGCAGACCGCTTTTCGCTGAGTGTCCTGATGGATGTAGATCAGGGCCTGCTCCAGGGAGTTACGATTGTCACTTCCGCGGCCGTTCCGGTCATTCTGAATCTCGAAGAAATCCACGACGCGTCTGAGTTGATGTCCGCTTTGCGCTACTACCTCCATGATAGGCGCTGTCGAGTTCCCGTGGAATTCTTTCACTCCGCTTTCATAGGCTGCCTCAGAGGCGCTCCCGTGTCTCTTCTCCAGTTGTATCCCGAATCTCCCGGCATGAATCTGTACGTTGATCAAGCCCTCCGCGTGACAGCCTCCGAGAGGCTTGCTCGGGCCGGAAGGTTCTTCGGTCACGTTTGCGGCGGGGCGCAGGTTGATACAAGCGCAAGATTGTGGACAGACCTGATCGACCACAAGAAAAACCTCTTTGTCTCAGGTTCTCAATGCGCCTCGTGTGAGGCATTCCACCTGTGTGATGGGTATCTCCGCTTTGTGGATTCCGGTTTCAATTGCGAGCCGTTTCTTGAGGTCTTCCTCGAAATAAAAGCAAAGGCTCGGGAGATGGCGCAGGATCTCTCAGAGGCGGGTGACCGCGAGGAGTAACGCATGTTCGGGCGCGAGGTAAGCATCATATTTGTGCCGACCGCGCGGTGTGATTGTCGCTGCGATCACTGCTTCCAGCCTCGAACGGACGATACGATTACGCTTGAAGAATTGTCCACCGTTTTTCAGCGCATTTCAACCTATCTTGCCGGCGTTGGCGTAACAAATGTGGATATATATTGGCAGGGCGGAGAAATCATGACCCTGTCGCCCGAATGGCCCCTTCAAGCAGGCCGGCGCATCGATGCGTTGTTTCGCGGCGCCAATCTGAGCGCAAGACATTTCCTTCAAACCAACCTCATGGGATACGGTCCGGCATGGGACTCGACCCTCTGGGAACTCTTCGATGGAATGCTCGGTTCATCGCTGGATTTCCCGAATGTCTATCGTCGATATCGAGGCATTACGGGTGAAGCCTATAATGAGAGCTGGGTTGCCCGTTACAGAGAGGCGACCTCCGGAGGACTTCACCTGAGTGTCATCTCGGTCCCGAACAAAAGGACCCTGGATGTATCGCCCCTGGATTTCTATCGCTACTACTTTGATGAACTCGGCCTCAAGAGCGTTCAATTGAATACTCCTTTTGCAGCGGGACCTTCCCGGCGCCTTGCCGGTGAGATCTCCCTTGATGCGCGCCCGTTGGGCGATTTCCTTGCGGACTTGTTTGAGGTGTACTGCTCTCGCGACGACGGCGTGACACTGGATCCTTTCAAGAGCGTTATCGACCGATTGGTTTTCGGGGATAACGCGGCCAAAACGCCTTGTTTCTTTTGTCCCAATTGCGTGAGCAGCTTCTTCTGTGTCGGCCCCCGAGGGGAAATCGGTCAATGCGACGCCTGGCTCGGATCGTATCCCGAAAACAATTTCGGCAATATTCTGGAATCCGAGAATCTGGGTGACATATTGGTTTCACCCCGCCGTTTGGAGTTGGCGGCGCGTGCAGAGAACCTTATCCGGAACTCCGAATGTCTCGAATGCGCCTATATGTCGCTCTGTAACGGCGGCTGCCCCGTTCGCGCCAAAAGCGGCAAGGGCGATCTTAATCAGAGCGACCCCCAGTGCGAGGCGTACAAAAAAATGTTCGAGGCCGTGGAGAGACACGTCCGAGCTTCGCCGCATCTCTGGAACAAATGGAGCGCGTCGGCTCCACCCGAGGCGAGAAGCCTGCTCTGGGGTTGGTCGGAGCCTGGAGCTATCGTGTTCTCAAGCTTCGAGTGTAACAATAATTGCATCTTCTGCGCTCCCGCGCATGACAGGAGCAAGAATCCCCCGGACCTGGACCGACAAGTATTCGACTTCATCACTGAGTGCGCCCAGTCCGGGGCCAAGACCCTATTTTTCACCGGCGCGGGCGAGCCGACACTGAATCCCTCTCTCGTTGATTACGCCCGTTTGGCCAAGGACGCGGGGATACTAGAACTCTACCTGTTCACGAACGGTAGCGGCGTTACCGAAAAACTCGTCGAGGCGTTGCGGCGCGCGGGCGTCGAGAACTATTGGGTTTCGATTCACGGTATCGGTGAGACTCACGATCGAATCGTGAGGAGAAAAGGGAGCTTCGTGCAAGCCTTCCGGGCATTGAGTTTGATCAATGGCAGTTCGCCTCAACGCCTCAACGTGAACACATGCCTCAATATGCTCAATGTGGATGAGATCGAACGCCTTATGGATAAAACACTGGGTTTTGCAAAGACCACCGCGCACTGTCTCTGTCTGCTCGAATGGGACGGCAATGCTTATACGAACCGGGACAAAATGTGTCGCTTGCCGCTTCTCAGGGATCGCCTCAGCTCCATCACGCCCGGGCGTTTTCCGCTCACCATCCTCGATAATGTGCCGCATTGCGTAGCCCCGCGCCTGCCCCACATCGGGAATTCGCCCGACGACCTTCGCATCAAACGACGAAACACGGAGCAAATGGTGAGCAATCGCCTCAACATGGGCCACAATGCCATTCCGCAACCGTGTGTCGAGAAAGGCTGCCCCCATCTTGAAGTCTGCGTGGGCGTGGACCGGCGCTACCTCGAAGAATATGGGAATGATGAGATTATCACCCTTATCGGACGGCCTTAGGGGCTGGAGCGGCTGAGGATGATAAGCCTGTCGGCTCCGGAAAAAATCAAACCGGAGGGCAAAATGCATAGCACCTCGCCCGCCGGTTTGCCGGTACAATGGCCCCTCCCTCCCCCGAGGTTGAGGCCAGGCCCCTCCCTACCACCACCGCGCGACCGAGTCAAGTTACTTCTTTAGGTTAGAAAAAATCTTTCTAGTAAATTCTGAGATCGGTGACAAAAAACGGCTATCCGCCTGAGATCCTGGCGGGAATACTCGGATTTCATGTGGTGCGATATCCGAGTGGTGAATCCGCCATAGCAGTGAAAACATATGCCGGCTGTCCCAATTCGTGGCCTCTTGGACAGAGCGAGCTTGAAAAGAGACTGGATAGGGGCCGGTGTCCCTCGGATCGAGTCCGGGGCAGGCTCTGCCGGCCCGAGCTACTCGATTTGTTTGCGAAGATGTGCCGGCGCCTATCAATGTCCGAACAGGAATCGGACAAAGCACTTGGCAGCAGACATAAGAATCCCCCTCGGCTCCGTTCTGCGACGAGCGTCGGGGGATTCCAAACCTTGGGCCTCGCGGCCTCACATTCCGATTTCGAGCGCTCTCGTATTACTGCTGGCCACCGCCCGGATAGTACTGGGCTCCGCCCTGATACCCCGGGGCCATAGGCTGGTATTGGCCTGGAACTTGGCCTCCATAAGCCTGTTGTCCGGGCTGAGCGTAGCCCTGGGGAGCGTACCCGGCTTGAGGAGGCGCAGGCTGGGCATAACCTTGCTGGGGATAGCCATAGCCTGCCATCGGCTGCTGCTGGGCCGGTTGAGGATACGGCTGGCCGTAATAACCCGCCTGGGGTTGCTGTTGGGGCTGGGGATAACCCTGGGGATAGCCGCCACCTGGGACCTGACCGCCGTGATACGTCACGTTGGCTGGAGGATATCCCTGCGGGCTCCCATACCCGCCGTACTGTGCGGCCGGCGCGCCTTGGTAGTATCCCTGTGTGGGGGCTTGGGCCCCTTGATCGGCTTGCTGTGCGCCAAACTGCTGCTGCGGCGCCCCGGAGTAATAAGGGTTGAACTGATAAACAGGATTACCTGTCCACCAGGCCCGGATGTCACCGACAGCGGAATTCTCTATCGCGTCCCTGCTGGCGCCCCCTGAAAAAAGGTAATCCAGAAATCCGTAAGACGGAACAGCCACAAACATCATCGCTGAAACCGTCAAAAGCAGCATGGTTCTCTTCATGGCGGAAGCCTCCTGGTTCGCGGGCAAGAGCAACGAGAACTCGGCCGCTCCACTTCTCCCAGCGGGGCGTCGGGATATTCGCCACTCCCTGCGTTGCAACTCCTCCGGTCCATGCCGGGCTGACGAGCCCGTTGGATCGCTCAACACGTCCTTTTTATCTCAGGGCATTGACCGAGAGTGAGGGCCCCATTCAATAAAAAGCATCCCCTTTTCAGAGGATGGGCGGATTTCGCCCTGATATTCACATGATATCCTGGTCTGCGCCGAAAGTCAATCCGGCGGAGAGAAGTAGCAGCAGTAACCGAACCTGATAGGGGTTTTATAGCGTTTGCCGGAAGTAATGGCCCATTGACCGTCCGTCACCTCGGCGAAAGCCGGGGACCAGAACATATTCAAAAGACTGGATTCCGGCTTCCGCCGGAATGACGGTAATAGGCTGCCGCGAACCGAACAGGATTTCTGGCAACGCGTATAGGTAGCATGAGAAGGGGTTTGTCGAGGGAGGCAATCAGCGAAGCTGGGCAAGCGATCCAGGCGCCGCAGCTTGGCGGGACGATAGACGATCCATGGCTTCCAGGCGCTCTTGCACCACGGTTTGAAATCGGTGCTCCAGGAATTTAGCAACCTTGGGGACACTCGTTACCATCTTTGCGTTGAGCACCTTCTGAGGATCTCTGTTCTTGCCGCCGAGAAGCACTTCGAAATGCAGATGAGGCCCTGTCGCGTCACCGGTCTTGCCCACAAGTCCGATCTTCTGGGTTTGTTTGACCCGTTGGCCCTTTTTCGCAAGTATCTTACTCAGGTGCCCATAGCGGCTCTCATATCCGTTGTCGTGGGTTACGCATACAAAGTTCCCGTACCCGTTCTTCCAGCCCGCGAAGTTCACCACTCCACCGGCAATGGACATGACAGGTGTACCCGTCGGCGCCCCGTAATCCAAGCCGTGGTGGTGGCGCTCGACCCTGTGAATCGGATGGCGCCTCATGCCGTACGAGGACGTTCGGCGCAGCACGGTTAACGGCGCACGAAGGAAGTCCTTCTTCAACTCCGCGCCGTTCTCATCGTGATACCGGTCCTTAAAGAAGAATGCAGTCTTTCTGTCGATCTTTCCGTCAGCCTTTTTTCCTTCATAGATCGCCGCGAGTATGCCGCCATATCCTGAAGGGCGGTCGTCTGCATATCTGCGTTCAAACAGGACCTTGAGCGTATCACCCGTTTTACACTCGGCCTGAAAGTCGATATCCCAACGGAAGACGTCTCTTATTTTCGCGGCAAACTCCCCGGTCTCGCCGCTCTTAAGGATTGACTGGATCAGGTTGTTCCGCAGCTCGAAAACGCGACTGGTTTGCCGCAATTCCACAACCACTTCTTCTTTCCAGGAACAGACCTCAGCGCCCCGCCGCTCAGCATGGAACACTTCAGCCGCGCTTAATCCCAGGGTAGCCTTGATAAACGCTCCTTCCGTATCCAACGTTATGCCGTACCACGCTCCCTCCGGAAGCGGCGCGTCACCGTCAAAGGGCTTGCCAGTGGCCGCCGCTATGGCTTCGGCCAGGCTGTACGTGACCTTACGAACCAACGCTTCGTCATTCACATGCGATGCCATCAGGGAGTACAGGGTGTCTTCCGGGCCGGTTGTATCGAAATCTTCCACCGCGCCACGCACGGACTCGGCCTGCTCGTTCGCGGCCTCATCGCTGACCACCGGACACGAATCAGAATCGCCCGCCGCTGACTGGTTTGAAGAGAGTGGAGAAACGGAGGGAAAGTGCGCGATGAGACCCGGGACGCAGATCAGGTACAAGCCGAGCGCGATACACGCCACTGCGAATATAGTGATCAAGAACGACCGAGTGGAATGCCCGTGAGGTCTACGCAGTCCGATCTTTAGTAGGGAATGCCTGTATCCCACGATCCTCTCTCCATACCTGTAAACGCGGAAATGGTAGCATTCAACCTACTTGAAGTCAACAAATAATCCGAAAGACCGGCGGGTATGCGGCTTGCAGCTCTTTGAATAAACCTGGAACATTCCGAAACACCAAGTGTCGGACTCATCAACAGCAAAAAGGAAGCCCGTGTAGTAACACCTGTTCAGGGCCGGGGGTAGAACCCTCTGATTGGGGAGGGAGTGAGCGATGGAAGCGGATCGCGCAGTGTGGCTTGATGAGTTCGCCGTGTCATGCCGCGTCTTCAAAGGCCGATGGAGCATTCGGCACTGCCTGCGCATGTACAATGATATCAAGGACCTCAAAATCCGCATGGCCTCCAGGGTCCACGGAAAAGTGACTAGATACGAGTCCGCATACAACCCATGCGAGAAGTGCAAAATCTTGGCCGCGCACCTGAAGGCCCAGCAGGCCAACGAACGCCTGTACAAAGACGATTCCGAAGAGACCCCCTTCGATCACGCCTGGGCTGTTTGAGGGCTGCGGACACCTGCCTCGCACTTTAGTTATTTCTTTCACGCCAGTCTCTTACCATGTGCGGCCGCGACTTCCGCGTATCGCGAGGACGGTTCGCTCCGTTCAATACATCCAACGATGACTATAAGTTTCGCCCGGTTCGCTGTTTCTTGGCGAGAAATGTGGGTGGGTGGAATTAAAGTTCACCCTGGTTTGTCTCTCTGAGAACCACGTTGAGGACGTCATTCATGCTGCCCCATCTCTTTTCCGGGTCCTTTTCGAGGCAGCCCAAGATGAGTGGATCGAGCCAATCAGGCGCTTCAGGGTTCACCAGTCTGGGGGGCGCTGGAAAAACCCTGGTCTGTTGGAACTTGTAGTCCTCGAATGACGGACCTTCAAATGGATATTCTCCCGTAGCGACGAAATAGAGGATCGCGCCTAGAGCATATATATCTGCGGCCTTCTCCATCGCTGTGGGCGCCTTGAGGCGGAAAAACTCAGGCGGCATGAATGCGGGGGCCATACCGGGATCTCTCCATCGAGGCTCCCGAGCGAGAATGAAAGTCCTGAAGGACTGATTGTAACCCAGGTTCGCGATCTTGGGAGTCGTGGCATCCTCCTGAAAGAGGACTGTGGACGGCTGTAAATGCAGGTGCAGTGTGCGCCGATATTTTCCGTCCAGGCCGATATAGTTGTGCGCATGGGCCATGCCGCTCACTATGCCCTTGATCCATCTGAGCCTGACGGCAAAATCCGGCCTGCGCTCGGGCGCCATCACGTCGTCAAGGGTGAGCGGATAGAGCGGATGAATGCTAGCCCGTATGCGTTGTGGGCCGATGACTTCGCCTTCATTCTCCAGGATATTCTCGTGTATAATATTGAAAGCGACGTCAGCCACCTGACCGAGAAATTGTCTCAATTGCTCCGGCGACAGGAACCCTTTGCTGAAATCCCTTATGAGATACTCGTCGCCGGTGTTCACCTCCACGCCCAAGCGCCATGAACCCCAGCCGTCGGTTCTCAGCACGCGCAGGCTCTTGTAAGCCAGGCCTCCTGTAGAGGGCTTGAAGAGCTCCTCATCCTTGTACTGAATCTGCGGGCCTCTCATCGAATGCGAGACAAAGGTCGTGACAGGCTGTTCGGACAATTTTCGACCCACGGATTCTTGGTGTTCCACAATTTCCGCTTTCACGGCCCCGATGGCAGGAGGAGCGGGCTCCTGTGGACGGGGCTCAGGCGCCGGTTCGGCGATCTCTTCAGGAAGAGGATCACCGGAGAGGATTTCCGGAAATCCCAATTCGTGAACAGATGGCTGGCGAGGGGCCTCTCCTCCACTTACCGTAGGAAGCGCAGGGGCTTCCTTTGGTTCGCCCGCGGCGGTTGCGCTTCGATCGGTCCGCATCTCTTCACGCTTAGTGAGGTCTTCCCGGGCGGCGTCGCTCGGCGGCTCAGCGACTATTCTCTGTTCTTCGCCGCGCGGCGGCTTTGGAGCCTTCCTTGGAGCAGTCTTGGCGGCCGCGGCGTCGGAAACCTCTTCTCCGCCTTTGTCCGAAAGAAGCCCCGGGAGATTGTGAGCCTTTGCCAGTTCGGTCGCTTGCCTGGCCAATTCCTCGTCATCAGGCTGCAAGCGAGACAGCGCCAGCAGATGCTCCAGTTGTTTGACGGGCTCACCCCTGCGAGCGTAGGCCGCGGCAAGAGCCCGCTGGATCTGCGGATTGGCGGGCTCTCGTTTCGCCACCGATTCCAGCACATGGACCGCCTTGTCGTCGTACGCCTCGCGTTTGACCAATTGCTTGAGGATCTTAACGATGAGTTCCCGGTTGCCTTGGCGAATTGTCTCTTCAATGAGGTTGTTGTCGATAACGCACTGCGCGAGATCAGAAAGGTAATCATGGTTCGCGCTGTCCAGCTCATGGAGCAGGCTCAGCTTCTCCATGTACCTGGCGAGGTCTCCTCTTGTGAGGTAGACGGTGGCGAGCATCTTGTTCACTCCCAACGCGCGAGGGTGAAATTCCAATACCTTTTCATAGGTGGCCACGGCGTCCGGAGTGACTTCCGACCGCGCGAGGAACTGTTGAGCCATCTTCTTGATGATCTGCGGGTTGCCTTCGCTCAGAGCGTGCGCAACCTTGTCACTCCCTATGTAGACCTTGGCCGCTTCCTCCGTATATTCCTCGGCGTTTTGCCGATCCAGTTGGGTGAGCATGGTGAGCTGGCTCACGGCCCGGCGATAATCATTGTCCTGGCGGTATTTCTGGGCCAGGATGCGGTGAAGGCGTTTGTCGGTCCGGTCGTACTCGAGGCATTTCAAATAGATACGTTCGGCTTCAGGCGTGAGGGCTCGGTCTTCCAGGAAATCCTCGCAGGTCGCTACGATAAGCGCCTTGTTGGACGCCTCCACAGCCAGATCCGTCTGTCCTTCCGAAATGAGGAACTGCGCCGCTGATGGGATAAGGGTTCGGTCAACGCGGCCTGATTCCAGGATTTCCACCACGTGTTTGACGTAGTTCCGGTGCTGCTTTTGGCTGCGGTAAATGTCGATCAGTTTTCTGCGTATGTCGAGGCTTGTTTCTTCATCGATGGGGCCTTGCAGGAGCTGTTCGTAGATGGCCGCTGCTTCTTCCTGCCGACCCAATGCGTTCATGAGGTCAACACCCAGCGCATGATCTTCAGCTCCCTTCAGTCCGCCGAGCGCCCGCATCTTCTCCCAGCATTGAGCGGCTTCACGCAGTTGGTCCGTCTTGTAATAGCAAACCGCGAGTCGCCTGTACACGTCGGGATTGCGGATGTCGCCCCCCTGAAGCGCCAGATATTCAATGAATTCCTGGATAGCCTGCGCGTAATCACCAGCGCGGAAGGATTCTTCTGCGTTCCGGATCGCCGCCGAAGTGGAAGCCGCGCGGTCTTCAGCCCGTTTGGCTCTCCTGGCCCTCAGTTGAACGAACCCCACAACCGCCAGCAACGCGACCAGCAGAGCCACCCCGGCCAGGATCAAAGGCCAGTTGGGCCCCATGGCCCTGGGGAGACGCCACGGCGCGGTGTGGCTTTGCAAGACAAACCCGAAATTCATCTGTTCGGGAATTCGCACCCGGTAATAGTCGCCCTCGCGTCCCACCACTTCCAGCACGTCTCCGTGGAGCGCTATTGCCAGGACGTCGGCGCCACGCCGCGGCGCGCCGAGGATGTTCGTGGAGAGATGATCCGGCGCCTCGATTTTGACCGCTTCGGGAAAGGTCTTATCCCCCTGCGCCTGGCCGTTGCCGGCCCAAGCTGCGCACAGGCACGAAATGATCAGCAGCCGGAATATGCCCTGGAGAGCGAAGCGTTTCAAAAGAGATTCCCTCATGCGCCGGCAGTGGTTATATTAATGAATCAAGATACCGGGAAGTCGCGCGGAAGCCCGTCGCGGCTTCGTCGAATACGTCCGTATCTTGGTCGCGCCGGCAGCGGCTTTATGTAACCCTGATCGATCCCTGCGTTTTCATAATTGTCGGGGACGAATGCGTAGTCCGCGCGGTATATCTACCTTATCATGAATCGCAGAAACTCGCAAATTCATAAAGCTTTCGGGCGACAGTGAGCCCGGATTGCACAGGAGCATGAAGAAGATGGAACAACGAGCGCTACAGTTCGAACAGGGGCCCATACGGCCGCCCAGCGAGGCCGGCAGCCTTCTCATACGCGTGACGAGAAATTGCCCCTGGAACCGGTGCGCGTTCTGCTCAACCTACAAGGGTCAGAAGTTCTCGCGAAGGTCCCTGGAGGAAATCAAAGCGGACGTGGATGCGGCAAAGGCCATTGCAGATCGAATCAGAGAGATTTCCTGGTCCGCCGGTGACGGCGGCGCGGTTACCAGACGGGTCATGGCCGATATGTGGCAGGATCCTCAAGTGAACGATTGTTTCGGCTCCATTGCTCTTTGGTTGGCCCATGGCGGCGAGACCGTTTTTCTTCAGGATGCGAACTCGCTGATATTGTCCACCGACTCCCTGGTGGAGATCCTAGGTTATATAAAGACCCAGTTCCCGCATGTGAAGCGGATCACGTCCTATGCTCGGGCCCTAACGCTGAGCCAAAAGACCGTGGAGGACTTCAAGCGGCTCAAAGAGGCCGGCCTTACGCGGCTCCATGTGGGGATGGAATCCGGATCCGACGCGATTCTCCGGATGATCCAAAAGGGCGGCAGCGCCGCGCACATAATCGACGGCGGCAAGAAAGTGGTGGAGGCCGGTATCTCACTTTGTCTGTACATTATGCCCGGGATAGGCGGCCGACAACTCAGCCGCGAGAACGCGCTGGAGTGCGCCCGCGTGGTAAACGCCATCAACCCCGATTTTGTGCGATTTCGGTCGCTTTACGTGAAACGGGGCAGCCCCTTGTGGCAAATGACCGAAGACGGCGCTTTCGACATACCGGACGAAGACGAGATAGTCCGTGAAATAAGGCTTTTCATAGAGAGCTTGGACGGCGTGACCACCACCCTGGTGAGCGATCACATCCTTAACCTCCTCCAGGAAGTGGAAGGCAAACTCCCTGAGGAGAAGCAACGAATGCTCGGTGTCATCGACGCATACCTGAACCTGCCCGAGGAGGACAGGCTCATGTTCCAGCTTGGCCGACGCGGCGGCGCCTTGATCACGCTGGCTGAGTTTCATCGACCCGGAGTGAAGTCGCGTCTCACCGCGGCAAAGCGGGAGATCGAGCAGGAAGTGCCCGGCGGTATCCCGGAATATATCAAGGAGATGAAGAGACGCTATATCTAATAGCGAGGCGCGTGTGTCCTTCTCGATCAAAGTCCATTGAACTCGGCCGACACGAATGAGCCTCGATATAGCCATTTGCGAGCTTCAGCCGTCATGCCCGCCTTTGCCTGAAAATGCCGGGGCGGATCTTTAGCCTCATGCTCGGATTACCGGGTATACCTGCCCCGGGCTTCAATCCGCTTTCCAATCCGGATCTTCTTCACTTGGCTTGCTGTGGGCCGGCTTTCCGAGAACAATACACGTGCGCTGATGGAGGCATCCGTCACGGCGTTTCACGCCGCGGTAAACTCGTAGGTCAGCCGCTCTTCTCCCAAGTCCAACATGCGGACCTTGACCTTCATGCCCGCTTTGACCGCTTCGTCCGGCAGCGTCCCGTCAATGCGGCCAAAGACCTTGATTCCATCCGCGAATTCAGCAACCCCCAGCCGGTAGGGGACATCCTTCTCGAAGCCCGCGGGCGCGAAAGTGGCCTTGGTGTGTGAAATGAGCGCGCCCTCACCCGTGATGGGGAACCACTCCATCTGATCGCTCAGACAAGAGCTGCAATCAGCCCGGGGAGGAAAGAACTTTGCCCCGCACTGCGCGCAGACCGTGCCGCGAAGCTCATTATTCTTGAGAAATTCTACGAACTGTTCCGCCTTGGTTACGCCCGTGAAGCTTACAATGCCAAATTGCTCGAATCCCATAATCGGCCTCCCTCATTCCACACCGAAAATGCTCACATTGCCGTAAATGCCTACGCCACCGATGTTGTGGACGAGGCCGATCTTAGCCCCGGGAACCTGAATGTCACCCGCTTCGCCTCTGAGTTGGAGCACGATAGTTCGGATCTGCGAGCCGCCGGTGGCGCCGATCGGGTGACCTTTGGAGAGGAGCCCGCCGTCGATGTTCACCGGAATTTTTCCCTCTTTGTAGGTCTCTTTGTTTCGTATAAGTTCCCTGCCTTGCCCCGGTTCCGCGAAGCCGAGATCCTCGTACGCCATGAGTTCCGCGATGGTGAAGCAATCATGCACCTCGGCCACATCCACGTCCGAAGGCTTGATTCCGGCCATTTCGTAGGCCCGCTTTGCGGCGGCCTGTGCGCACCGCAGACCGCTGAAGGAATCTCTCCCGGCCATGTTGATCGGCGCGGTCGCCATTCCCAGGCCCTTGATCCACACGGGCTTTGCAGCCAAATCACGGGCCTTCTCCTCGGACGCCAAGATGATGCAGGACGCGCCGTCAGCGTTCGCGCAGCAGTCCATCATCTTGAGCGGCGTTGCGATGTACTTGGGCTCAAGGATCTTCTCTAGAGTCAGCGCTTTTCTGAAGACCGCCTTTTCGTTGAGCTGGCCGTATGTGGAAGACTTGAGTCGGATCAGGCCTAGATCTTCTTCCTGAGTGCCGTACTTTTCGAAGTGCCCGCGGGCGTACATGGCGTAGTACGCAGGCATCATGGTGCCGAAGGGCGCTTCCCACTGAATGTCCGCGCCGCGGCCCATGCGCTCTTGCGACTCTGCGGAAGATATCTCGGACATCTTCTGGAATCCCAGCACCAGCGCCACATCGTGCAGGCCCGACGCGATCAGCGCGTATGCGGTTCTCAGTCCACTGGAGCTCGATGAGCAGACACTTTCCACGTAAAAGGTCGGCTGGGGATTCAGGCCCAAATACTCGGCCATGAGCCCTGCCGGGGTGCGTTGCTTATCATACTCCGGGGCCGAACAGACGACCGAAGCGTCGATCTGTTGCGGTTTGACGCCCGCGTCCTTCATCGCTTCCCGGTACGCCTCAAACGCCAATTCACGGATTGATCCGGGATACTGCCTCACAAAAGCGCTCTGCCCCACACCAATGACGCCTACCTTTGCCATACACCCCTCCTTGTGCCCTGGAACATGCGAAAGAAGTTCGAAAGACTGGATGATAACACAACCGATTCGGGACGATCAACGAGCCTTGGCTCGGCACGGCCGCCCTTCATAGAAGTTGACTGCTCGTGCCAGGAACTGGTAAATTCCACAATTGGATTACCATTATTGGGATTACCTACGCTGCTGTCGCAGCGCCGTCAGGACTCCCCAGGTACTCAGGGAAACCACATCTTCGGAATGGCAAGTCTTTCCAGGGAGGAAGCAGGGGGACGATGGACTTCGCAGACGTAGTCAGGGATTGGACGAACGCGGCTCAGAAGCAACGCGCTGACTGCAAAGACGAGTATAAGACGAAGAACGCGATCATTGAACCCTTTATCCACAACGTTCTCGGTTTCAATGTCTTCGACCTCAAGGAGGTCGTCCCGGAACACGCTTGTCGGTTCGGAGCCAAAGATGCTTACAAGGTCGACTACGCTGTCTTCCTCGACGGCAAATTGGTCATGATAATTGAATGCAAAGGGGCAGATGAGCCCCTCGATCGAGACGACACTTATGTCGGACAGCTCAAGAAATACTACGCCGCCTGCGAGACCAAAGGGCTTATAGGCGTGCTCACTAATGGCTTGCAGTTGCAATTCTTTGCCGACACTAAAGTGCCCCAGCAAATGCACACCGAGCCGTTTCTCGTGGTCGATGCCTTCAAGTTGAGCGATCCTGACATTGAGTGGCTCGAGAGCTTTACAAAACTGAAGTTCAAGTCAGAGTCACTCGGAGAAGTAATTAAGAAAGTGCAATTGCCGAAAGAAACAGAAACTAGGCTGAAACAACAGCTCGAAAGCCCTGACGACCATTTCGTGAGACTCATTATGAGAGGACTGGAAGATGACGTGGGAAGGCTAGGCAAGACGAAGGTCGAGGAATACCGTCCTTACGTAAAGACAGCGATCTGCAACTATCTTGACGCCTACGTCGCTCAACGTCTGCCGACCACTGGAACAAGAGCGGCCATGGCCACTGCGTCGGCCGTGACTTCGGCTGTCAATCTCTCAGGCGCCTCCGCGGTGGCTCTAGGATCGGACCAGGACGACATTGAGGTTGAAGCCGTTGAGGAACAGCTTGCCTACAGGGATGGTGCGGCAAGCGTGATAACTCCTTCGCAGTTTTCGGAAACGGATCAGAGGGCTTCCTCGTCTCCACAGGTAAGAAAGGTCAGAGGGATTGACCTTGTGAACGACATGCGATCAGGTATGTCCCTCGCCGACATAGCCGCCAAATATTCCATCAAGATGGAAAAGCCCCAAGGGTTCTTTCAACAGCTCGTTAGCAAAGGGGTCATCAAAGCGGAGGAATTGCCTAGGATAGGCGGCTGAACATGTAGACTTGGCAATTCACCCCGACTTGACAAAGGTACCAATAAAGTCTGTTATGGAGCTGGAGGTTCGGTGGACGGGGACCTTGCTTGGTTCTTCGCACCCGGGCAGGCATCCCTGGCCAGCTTTACCTCCTTTCTTTTTGATTCTCTTTACGAAAGGGAGTGGATTCGATGGAAGTGAAGAAGATTGCTGTTCTTGGGGCCGGGCTCATGGGCTCGGGTATCGCGCAGGTGGCCGCGCAGGCGGGGTTTGACGTCAACTTGATGGATGTGGCTCAGCAGTTTGTAGACAAAGGAT
>VGSG01000051.1 GCA_016875095.1 Deltaproteobacteria bacterium | reverse complement strand
AGTAGAGAAGAGAAGCGGTCACAAGACGTATCAGCTCAACAAGAAACAGCCGAAGAAGCTGAACAGGAAGGTATCTCCGCGCCTCCGGACTTATCGACTTGAGCTACCGCCTCTATAGAAGGCTGCGTTGAGATCTGCTCCTTTGGATAAGGCTGGAATCCCGCTCTCCCTTCCCTCTCCCGCCAGGGGAGAGGGTTTTCTGACCCCTCCCTCGATGGGAGGGGGAAGGGGGAGGGTGACCTTTCGCGCAAATGTCAATGCCGTTCACTATAGCGAGCACAGTTCGTCAGTCATTCCGGTGAAAGTCGGATTCCCATCCAAGAGCCCCCATTTCTCAAGAGCCTCACGACACTGATGCGGCGACAGAAACCGGAAGGGCGGGAGGTCTCGTTCACATGGCGCTGTTATTGCGTGTGGCGAAGGGGTGTGGTCTTAGGGTTCTGCTCTGAGGACCAGGACTGGTTCCGGCGGACGTTTGGGTAAAGCTGATACCCAATATACTGTCATCTTACTAGCAACGAACCGATTGTATAGTAAAGTGAGCATGTTAAGTCGCCTCCATCAAAAAATGAGGGCTGAATACAAGAACATATCTCTTGACCCATCCGGCAGCGGGGAATAGACTATTTTACCGGAGAGAGTGGCGAAAATTCAGGCGCTTAGTCGAGAAGGGTTGAAACATTTCTTTCTGAAAAAGCGTCGAGTCCGAATCGTTGAACCTGCTAGTATTTTTGAACAATTGAAGGAACGGATCGCTCTCGGCGACGCCGTTGATCAGCTTTGAATCGATGGGCACGATCTGTCGCTCTTCGTAGGCAACGCCAACCTTAGCGAAAACGCTCTGAGAATCAAACGGCCTGGCGCCGTGGGAGGAGTGGAGGAGATGAGCTACTGGTTACGCAGGAAGCCGTATTTTATCGAGCAGAGAATGGTCCTGGAACAGCTTGAAGAGCGTATTGTTTTGGATGCCGCAGCCCCTGCAACCAGCCAGGACAAGCCCGACAACCAGGTGGACCAGGCTCAGACGGGAGATCAAACCCAGGCTACCGCGCCGGGCCAGGCGGCTGAGCTGTCCGGGTCTTCGGCCCACGCGGCTGAAGCGGCCGCTGCCTCCGCCCCTTCTTTGGCCAAGGTTTTTGACGGCCAGGACCCCAATTGCATCCTCATCACCAACCTGGCCAGTGAGATTCAGATTCAAACGGATTCAACAACGACCGGTGATTCCGAAGGCCCCAAGGTCCTGCTCGTTTCGTCGAACGTTCAGGGATCCGGCGTGCTGGCGGAGGCTGCCCAATCCGGCGTGATTAAGGTGTTATACGACGCGGCGCATGCTTCGCCGGGACAAATCGTCAACGCGGTGGCGGAAGCTCTGGGGGGACAGAAGGCCCAAAGTATCGGCATTGCCGCCCATGACGTGGGCGACGGCGCGTTTCAACTGACCGGTTCTTTTACCGTGACGTCAGGACTCCTGGCTACGTCACCGGAGCTGCAATCCTTTTGGCAAGGGTTGGGTGGTCTCCTCGCCCAGGACGGACGCATCGACATCCTGTCGTGCAACCTTGCGGCCACCGACCAGGGGAAAGAAGTCGTTTCGCAGATAGAGCGTCTATCAGGTCATGATGTGGCAGCCTCGGACGACCCCACGGGCAACAGCGCATACGGCGGAGACTGGATACTGGAAACGGGCAATGTTGATGCCGCAGCTACCTACTTTGTGGCGGGGCGGCTCGATCAGTTCGAAGGAAGGCTGGTGACCATCGATCTGGGGGGAAACACGGGTTGGAAAACCCTTATGACCGGAACTCTGTTCGATCCGGCTCGTGACCAACAGGCTCAGAAGGCCACCACCGACCTGTCGGGAGATAACTCCCATGCCGTGTTGTACACTCAGTACGACGACAAAGGCACGGCCACCACGACCGACGACGATATTGCTTATCGGGTGCGAGTGGGTGGAGCGGACTCAGGGGGGTCATTCAGTTCCGTGATATTATTGGGAATTGACGCGGATCAAAATGGCGACATTGACATTTTCGTGACCGTTCAGGATGTGGAAAATGGAATTAAGTTATGGTATCCAGGAGGGAATCTGAACGTTTCACCGAATACCACCAGTACCGAGTCCTCCTCTCGGGTGTTTTCGCTGATCGGCAATTACGACTTCAGCGCAGTATCCGCCAGCACCGACCCCAATTGGAATCCCACCCCTAATACCGACGTCAATTCCTATAACGGCCCCGACTATTTCGTCAGTTTCAAGCTGCCGTTCTCGGCCATCAAAGACCAACTGGCCGAGACTGGAATCACCGGGAACCCGCCCGGCGGTATCACGATTACACCTGATTCGCCATTGCGCTACGTCTTAGGAACTTCGACCCAAACCAACGCGTTCAACTCGGATATCGGCGGTGTCGGCCAAAAGGACAGCGGCGGCACAAACGCGGTGAATTCAACCATGACGTGGGAGCAGTTGGGCGCGTTCTCGCCGCTGACATCCGCGTCGAACATGTTTCCCGTCATCACCAGTGATGGTGGCGGCGCGACCGCCTCCAAGACCGTGGCTCACGGGACTTCCGCCGTGACCACGGTGGTGGCTACCGATCAGGACCAGGACGTGGTCAGCTACTCCATAAGCGGGGGTGTGGACCAGTCGCTGTTTACCATCAACCCGGTGACGGGCGAGTTGAAGTTCATCAATCCCCCGAACTTCTTTATCCCGTTGGACAGCAACAAGGATGGGAATTACGTGGTGCAGGTGAGCGCCAGTGACGGCAAAGGGGGGACGGATGTCCAGACCTTCACCGTCACGGTAGCCAATCCCCCGGGAACTGCTTTCCCGAAACTGACTGCTCTTGCATCGCCCGACGGAGGGGCCGTCCTGAAGGATGCCCCGATTTTCAGATACGTTTTTGACGAGCCCATACTGCCGGGATCGGGAAATATCACGCTTACCGAAGTAGGGACCACCAACGTCACCACGATCCCCTTTGGAGTGCTGACCGACGTTGCAGGCGGGGGCGGCGCCCAAGTGATAACCAGCATCAGCGGTAGCGAGCTGATCATGCAGTTTACGGGATCGCTCAACCCTAATAAGGACTATACGGTGAACATCCCGGCCGGGTACGTGAAGGACTTCGCCAACCACGACTTCCCCGGGTTCAATACATCGGGAGACCCCAATGACCTTACCGGCGCAAATGATCTACACGATTTCCGCACAAGACCAAATAAAGGGGACGAACTTGCTCCCTCGGTGACTATCAATACCCCAGTGGACGATCAGATCAACGTCTCAGTAACCACCGATCTTGTATTGTGGGTCAACGAGGCGACGATCGGAGGAACCGGGAGCTTCAAGATCTACGAGCAGGGCGTTACAAACCCGGTCCAAACCATATCCGCCACTGAAGCCAAGGTCACATATGATAATAGCTCACCTCAGAAGAAGATCACCTTAGACATCGACGACCTGAAGTTCGGCACACAATACTATGTGCTGGTCGATTCCGGCGCGGTGTCGGACCTTTACGGCAACGTGTGGACGGGTATCAGCTCCTCCACAGCATGGAATTTCACCACTGCGTCCACTGACGGGAGCGCTGCCCCAACGGTGACCACGGTTAGCGCCACAAATTCAAACGGCACGTGGATCGCGGGCGACAAGATTTACGTTCAGGTCAACTTCAGCGAGAATGTCTACGTAACCGGCGGAACTCCCACGCTCACGCTGGAGACCGGTGACACGGACCGGACCGCGACCTACGTGTACGGCTCGGGCTCCAGCACGTTGATGTTCGTGTATACGGTGCAAGCGGGCGATCGTGCCACGGACTTGAATTACACGTCGGAATCGGCGCTCTCGCTTTCAGGCGCAACCATAAAGGACGTTGGAAACAACAATCTTGCGCCGTATGGGAGTCAAGGAGCGGGGCAGTATCTTCCTCCTACCAGCGATGCGGCGAGCCTCGCGGGCACGGGGATCGGTTCGGGGAAGGATCTGGTCATCGACCTGAAGCCCGTCAATAACTTACAAGACGCCACGGTATCGACCAATGAGGACGACCCTCTGTACTTCAACGCGGCCAACAGCAACTTGATCACGGTGTCGGACAATGACTTTCCCGCGGCCGCTCCCGGGGACAAGCTCACGGTGACTCTCACCGTAACCCATGGCAAGCTTCTGGCTGTTGAGGGGGGTGGCGCGACCATCACCACTAACAACTCGTCGAGCGTGAAAATAGAGGGGACCACCATCGCGCAGGTGAACGCAGCCCTCAATGGTCTCAAATTTACGCCGGACGCCAACTTCAACGGCACAGCGTCCCTCGACATCACGACATGGGACGGGCAGACCACCCCGTACGGCGCGAAGGTTTATGACACGGACAGCGTGACTATTTCGGTGACACCGGTTGACGACCCGGGCGGCAGCCCCTTTGCCCGGGATGATACGGTGACCGCGTACCAGAATATTGAGTATTCGGGGAACGTCTCCACGAACGATTCGCTCGGTGTGGACGGCGGCCTATTCAAAGTCACGTCCGGGCCGACCCTCGGGACTTTGACACTCAGTCAAACAACCGGGCAGTTCTTTTACAAGTCCACCGCGACAGGAAACGACAGCTTCACGTATAGGATCACGGATTCCGACGGCAGCGTTTCATCGGCCACCGTCTACATCACGGTGAGTTCGGGCAGCCCGACCGTCACGGTGACAGCCACGGACCAGTGGGCCTCTGAGAACGGGAGCGATCCAGGGCAATTCACCGTGGACCTTGGCACAGTGTACTATGACCACGACGTTACTGTGACCTACACTGTTAGCGGCGGCGCCACCCCCACCCCGTCGGGCTCCGCGGACTACACGGCGCTGACCGGCAGCGTGACCATTTATGCAGGGCAACAGACTGCGACCATCAACGTTGGCGGTATCGTGGATGATGCTTCCGCCGAAGGCAACGAGACAGTGGTGGTGACGCTGACAGGGGCCTCCGGTGGGCATTCATTCTCCGCTACACCGGCCACGGTCACCATTATGGATAATGACGGGACGAATAATGCGCCGGTCGCGGCTACCATCGAGGCGGCGGCGCTCGCCTACACTGAAAATGACCCCGCCAAAGTAATCAGCTCAACCATCACGGCGAGCGACGCGGATGGGCCGAACCTGACCGGCGCAACGGTTCAGATCACGGGCAACTACCGTTCCGGGCAGGACCTGCTCACCTTTACCAATATCGGGCCGATAACGGGTTCCTGGAATAGCGCAACCGGCACGCTGACGCTGACCGGCACGGACACAATAGCTCACTACGAAGCGGCCCTGCGCTCCGTGAAGTATCAGAACACCAGTTCTAATCCTGACACGTCCACGCGTACTGTGAGCTTCACGGTTACGGATGATTGGACCCCGTCAACCGGAAAGCTCGACTCCAACACTCTCACGCGTGACATCACCGTCACACCGGTGAACGATGCGCCGACACTGAACGCTGGTGGAGATCCTTATCTGACTGCGATCAATGAGGATGATACGACGAACGCTGGGACGCTGATTTCCGACCTCATTGCGCGAGGCGCGGGCGGGGATCCGATCGCGGATGTTGATTCCGGGGCTCTGGAAGGGATCGCGGTGATTGGGGCGGTGACCGCGAACGGCTCTTGGCAGTACACGACCGATGGCAGCACGTGGAACGCTCTTGGAGCGGTGACTGATGGTTCCGCTCGGGTGCTGTACGCGGACGCGAACACGCGGCTGCGTTTTGTTCCCAATGCAGACTGGAACGGGACAGTGGACCCTGCGATCACCTTCAGGGCCTGGGACCGCACCGGCGGTTACAGCAACGGGCAGGCGAGCGTTGATGCGTCGGCCAACGGCGGCGCCACGCCGTTCAGCACGGCCAGCGAAACCGGCCGCATCACGGTGATCGCCGCGAATGATCCACCGACCGTCACTTCGGGCGGCACGGTAAACGTTCAGGAGAACGCCGCCGGCGCCATCTACACGGCTACGGGCGCGGACCCGGATGTGGGTGATAAGATCACGTGGTCCCTCTCGGGCCCGGACGCAGGCCTGTTCAACATTGACTCCTCCACGGGTAAGGTGAGCTTCAAGACAGCGCCGAACTTCGAGGCTCCTGCGGACGCCAACCGGGACAACGTCTACCAGATCAAAGTGATCGCAACGGATAACGGCAGCCTGACCGCGTCTAAGGACGTCTCAATCACCGTGACGGACGTCAACGAGGCGCCGAGCGTCACTTCGGGCGCGAAAGTAGACGTTCAGGAGAACACAACCGGTTCCGTCTACACAGCCACGGGCGCGGACCCGGATGCCGGCGACAAGATCACGTGGTCCCTCTCGGGCCCAGACGCAGGCCTCTTCAACATTGACCCCAGCACGGGAAAGGTGACCTTCAAGACAGAGCCGAACTTCGAGGCCCCTGCGGACGCCAACCGGGACAACGTCTACCAGATCAAGGTGATCGCAACGGATAACGGCAGCCTGACCGCGTCCAAGGATGTCTCAATCACCGTGACGGACCTGAACGAGATTCGGCTTGGCGGTGTGGTTGGCCCGACCGGCCCAACAGTCACAGGTCTGATTGGCGACGGTGGTGGAGACAAGGGAGGACCGGGCATCTTTTCAGCATCAGGACTGGGTTTCAGAGCAGGATCTTTCCCTTCATCAACGGGAATCAACTTTGAGGCATTCGTTATGCCCGAGCCATCCTCCACGCCGCGGGCCGGCGCGTCCGAGAGTTCCGTTCCGGGACAGGGATTCGAAGCGCAGATTGCGCCGCAGGCGGGGCCGCAAGGAAGTGTCTCGTATGATGACGGAAAAGGGTTGGAATTTGGAGGAAAGCGTTTCGAAACGCTGACGGGCCTAGCTGGGTACGTCCCCGAGGTAAAATCCGGCAAAGTCCTAGTGTTTAACCTCGACGCGATGCAGTTCATGGACCTTTTCAACAACACCGACTCAGGGGCGCCTAACGGCAAGCCAAACGGCAAACGCGTCGAAGCTTTCGCAGGGCTTCCTGGGTATCATGAGTCCGTTGCGAATGGACTCACCCTGGTTTTTAATTTTGACGAGATGAGTTTCGCGCAACTCGTAACAAGGTGAGTTTTCCGGAAGAAGTTACGATCCGATTGTGCCCGTGACGCGGCAGCGTTCAGCCTTGGCGCGGTCAGAGTTCGGTCCCCGGGCCTTCGTCGCGGGTAAGAGCCGCGGCATGAACGCCATGACGGGACAGTAGAGATATATTGTCAACCCTCCCCATCAGCTCAAGAGACTATCCTAATTACCAGCCGGAAGGACCACCCCCCCACACAAAACTTTGTTATGAGATCCGGTTCGTTGGCTGCGGTCACGGCGGAACGCCTGCCTTGTAGCGATCTTGAAGTAACCTCATTAATATCAAAAACTTCACCATTTTTTTAAGAAAAAAGATTATTTTTTGTTGACGAATTGGCTTGTTTCTTGTTATAATTAGCCATTATTACACGTCTATTAAGTATCTCTAGAAGGTGGGGCCGCATGTTCACCGTTGCCAGCTTTCGAGGCCGTGGCGCACTTTGCACAATAACCGTTGCTCTCGCCGTCTTTTCGGCGGTCCTTGTCAGCGACGCCCAACAACAGTGGACCCCCTCAGGCAAACCTCCAACGGCTACGTCCGTTCCGGACGTCACTCCTGGGGCGAAGGACGCAGGTTCCGCAGTGGAAGTGGTGGTCATTAATCCGTATCGATCTGCAAATGTGGGCTCTCTCGTTTGGGGTGAGATTAGGAAGTTCGAGTTCGACGAGGGCGACGCCATACAAGCAGGTCAAGTAGTGTGTGAAATTGACCCGCAGCGGTACG
Source organism: Deltaproteobacteria bacterium (assembly GCA_016875095.1). Classification (GTDB taxonomy): domain Bacteria; phylum Desulfobacterota; class Desulfomonilia; order Desulfomonilales; family Desulfomonilaceae; genus VGSG01. The sequence continues at coordinate 23,731 of VGSG01000051.1, read as the reverse complement.
TGTTGACCGTTCAGCGCGCTGAGGAACGCCTTAGAGGACTGGAAGTAGCTCTCAAACGCGCTGACGAGGAGGCCCGAATTAAGAAAGAACTACTGGAGGTTGATGCGACAACGCGACAGGAGGCGCTCAGAACGGAGGCCGAAGCGGAAGTGGCTCGCCACCGGGTAGCGGAGGCGAAAAAAGAGTTGGAGTTGGCGCGTTTTGACCTGGATAGCTGCAAGGTGAAGGCTCCTTTTTCGGGCCATTTGGCTGTGCGATACAAGCAGCCGGACGAGACAGCGGAACGCTTGGAGCGGATTTTCAGCATCGTGGATAGTTCAAAGGTCTACGCGGTGGCAAATGTTCCTGAAGGGCAGTTGGGTCTGTTCCCAAAAGGCGCCCGGGCGCATTTTGTCAGCTCGGGAGGGAAGTCTTTCGAAGGCGTAGTGGACAAGGTGGGAAAGCTTATCGATCCGCGATCTCGAACCAAAAGAGTCTACCTTCTCATCGACAACCCAGGCAAAGAATTGGAAATCGGCATGACCGGCACGCTGAGGGCGCCCCAATGAGACTGTTAATGTCATTTAATGGATTGAGAGGAAAGAGCTTGCTGGCAGTGGTCGGGACTCTTGGGGGCTTGCTGCTTATTACCTCGTGCAAGGCCAATTTGTGGGACCGATGTCGAGACACAGGCGACGGCCTGGGAGCGATGAAGTCCGCGCTGCTGGACCCCTTCCGATCTGTGGACGATGAACGATTTACCGTTACGAATTCCGCTTTCACCCTCGTTAACTTTCGAGCCAAACCTGTCACCGCTTTGGCGGGAAAGAGACAGCTAAACCTGGAAGAATGCCGATCCATTGCGCTAGCCAACAACTTGGAAGTGATGGCAGCGCGCACAGAGGAGCTTACCAAGCGGGCTATCGAGTATAGCAACCGAACCCGCCTCCTACCCCATTTCCTTTTCTCTGCGGAGTTGAGCCAAAGAGACAACCCGCCGTATTCCTTCAGTGACGTGCTGGGCCAGGAGGGGCGCGACCCCGATCCGGCCGCGGGTGGGGGTGGAACCGGGGTCACCAATTATTCGACTTCTCACGAGAGGACCACGTGGCGCTACTCGCTGGAAACGAGATGGAGCCCCACTGATGCCGCGCTGGCGTACTATGTGACTCGGAGCAGTATGAATGACAAGCTCAAGGCCCACTATCAGAAGGTGAGAGTCGCCCAAAAACTCATTGCACTTGTCGACGCGGCTTTCTATAGGGTGTTGGCGTTACAGAGGTGCCACGCTCAGGCTCAGCAACTATTGGCGGCTCGTAGGACGGTAGCGGACAAGCTCAAGGAAGCTTACCGCAAAAAGTTGGTTAGCGTGGCCGACTACAACCGGGCGCAACGACAGATGGTCAGGGCCGAGACCCTGCTGACAACGATTCGAACCGAACTGGAAAAGCAGAGAAATATTCTAGCCTCCGCGCTCGGCCTGTCTCCCGACTACTGTGTTGACGGGGGGTTTGTTGCGGTGGGTGAACTGCGTGCTCCACGCTTCGATATGGCCTTCTGCGACATGGAGATGCGTGCTCTTCAAAACAGACCGGAGGCGTTTGAGGCAGGTCTCAATCACCTCAGCTCCGTGAACGATTACAAGAGGACCATTGTCAAGTATTTCCCCAAAGCCACAGGATTTTGGAGAGTAACCAGGGACAAGGATCGTTACCTGTATAACAAGGACTGGAAGGAAGTGGGCCTCTTCGTCTACTTCGACTTATTGGATTGGCTGGCAAATGTAAGCGAATCCAAGGCCGCGGGTTCGCATAGCGCGAAGACGCGCCAAGAGATGGGCGCGGTAGCGCTGGGCCTGGCTTCGCAGGTGCGTGTTGCGGCGGTGAGCTATCATGGAGCGATGGACCAGGTCAGGAACGCTCAGTCGGCAGAAAGATCCTCAAGAGAAGTGCTCCAAGTAGCCGGCGAGAGAGCCGCGCGGGATGATCTGGATAGACTTGCGTTGGAAGAAACGAAAGCCGACGTGCTCCAAGATAGCGCTGATCTAACCAGAGCGCTTGGTGAAGCCAACGCGGCTCTTGCCGAACTTCAAGGCGCCATGGGGACCAATTACAACGAACGCCGACCGGATAAGTGACCTCGCGCAACAGCCGGCCGCATCCTCACCGAAAGTCCGCCCTGTTCGCAATTTTCGGTTTTTTGCCAATGCTCTGGCTGAACGGCTGCCGGTATTGTAATATAAATCGTTGTAAAGGGCGAGGAGGGCGGTCAAGTTCTCACGAACCAACGGTCAGTCTACGGCGCACGAGATGCAGCTCAAACCGAAATTCAGACCGGAGCTGATTACGTCGGAGCAGGTTGACAAAGACGGCACGCCGCTCATCGTGCTCAATGATCCTTTTTCTGAAAAGTATTTCCGACTGTCCCTGCGCGAATACAAATTCTTGCGACTCTTTGATGGAACTCGAACCTTGGAAGAGGCTGTTGAAGCCTTTCGAGGCATGGGGCGTCACTATGCGGTAGACGATGCCAAGCTCATTCTGGAGAGAGCCGCTCAGCTCGGTCTGATGCTCGGGACGAATTTCAGCACGGCCCGTTACCTGAGCCAGTTGAGAGACACCGCGGCAAGCAAAGAAACACGCCGGCAACTCTCTCGCATATACTTTCTCTATATTCCTCTCATAAACCCCGACGCTTTCCTGGAACGCACCCTTCGATTCGTCGCGTTTTTCGCGAGCAAGTGGCTTGCGGCTGTCGTTCTCCTCCTCATTCCCGGCGCCGTCTACTTTGTTTTGGCTGATCTTCCGAGACTGGAGAATGAGCAACTGCTCTTTTTCAATTGGAAGAGCCTGATCTACCTATGGATTACCATTGGAATCACCAAACTTGTCCACGAGTTCGCTCATGCGTATACGGCAAAACATTTTGGGCTTCGGGTTCCCCGGATGGGGGTCGCTTTTCTTATCTTTTTTCCTTGTCTCTATTGTGACACTACCGACGCGTGGCAATTGGCAAGTAGAAAGCAGCGTATCGCGATCAGCGCTGCGGGCATTATATCTGAGGCTGTGCTCGCACTTCTTGCCGCATATGTATGGCATATGTCCAAACCGGGAGTTGTTCATTCTCTGGCATTCTACTTGATGGCGGTGTCGTTTGTTTCCACCGTTTTGTTCAACGGAAACCCGTTAATGAAATTCGACGGTTATTTCATGTTGACCGACTATTTGGGAGTTCCGAACCTTCAGGGAAAATCTTTCGCGTACCTCAAGTATCTGTTCATGAACAGGACACTGGGAATGAGCTTGGCGCCGAACCCGGCGGGTAATCTCAAGGAACTTCTCTTGTTTGCGGTGTATGGTATCAGCGCATTCATGTATCGCGTAGTCCTCTATACAGGTATCGTCGTAGCGGTATACTATCGATTTGACAAAACAGTGGGAGCGCTCTTGGCAGTGGTGGCCTTTGCCATGTTTGTCGCGCTTCCGGTGGTTGGGGGCGCAAGGTCGCTCCATCAAGAGAGGAGTAAAATAAGAGTGCAACTTCGGGCGCTTGCGCTCTGCGTGGGGATTCTCTTCGTCATAGGTCTGCTTTTCTTCGTCCCTGTTGCTTCCAAGTCTGTGTACCCCTGTTACGTTGCCTCGGCTCAAGTTCGTAAGATTACTGTGCCGCTGAAGACCTCTGTTGCGAAAGTGATGGTAAGACAGTGGCAGAATGTTACTGAAGGTCAACTCATGTTTGAATTGGATGCTTCCGAGCTCCATTTAGCCCTGATCAAGAAAGAGGTCGAGCAAGAGGCTCTTGGGTTGCAACTCGAAATGATTCGCCTGGATCCGAAGGAAATGGGACGTGCGGAAAGCAAGCTGACCGAGCTTTATCATTGTCGGCGAGAACTTATGCGGATTAGAGACGATTTGAAGGTCGCCCAAGGAGGGATCACCGCCCCGTTTTCGGGCCTGATCACGAGCCTGGACGAGAAAATGCTCCCTGGATATAGACCCGGAGCAGGCGCAGTGGTTGGCGAGCTGCAGTCACATCAGGAGCGTGTGGCGCACGCTCTCGTGCCCGAGCAGGACAGGAATAAAATGCGAGCGGGTCATTCGGCCACAGTTTGGATGCCAAGCGGATCCGGATGGTCTTTCAAAGGAACTATCGAAAGCGTCAAGCCCTATCAGGAGCGTGATTTGAAAGGTTCGCCCTTTTCCAGTAGACTGGGCGGTGAACTGGTGACCGAAGTGAAAGGCGAGCGGGTGCTTGATGCTCCTCTGGTAGCCCAGTACAAGTGCTCGGTCAGTCTCAAGAACGAAGGGACGGCAATTCCGCTGGGAATGGTCGGTCTGCTTACGATTGAATCGCCACCCACAAGTTTGTTTTCGCGATTTTCGAGCCGACTGCTAAAGACTACTCGAGTGGAAAGTCTCATGTAAGGCCTATCCACCCGGCATAGGTGGTAGAGGAGACAATGAGCGCTCAGCAATCCGAATTGAGCATGTCGGGAGCGGCCCCGACAGCTCCCGACCCGAGACAGGAAGCCCTGGCTCTTGTGCTGGAGTTCGGCAAGAGGTGTACGGAATCTGCCGGCCGGCTCGAAGATCTATACTTGCTGCTTACCAACGACATCAGGGCAATAATAGAGTTTGATCGGTCATTTCTCGTAGTGCATCTAGGCGGCGCTTCACGGGTTGTTGCAACCAACAATCAGCCCCTGATAGACCGGAAGAGTCGATTCGCTGAACAGGCTCTGGCTCTGGCTGAAGGGGCGCGAGATATCCGTCGGGGTTTATTGCTATCGGCCAAGATCGGTGTTGCAGGGCTGTCGGAAAACGACCTACCTGCTCCTGCGCGAGACGCCCTTTCCAAATACATGACCTTCTCAAATGCAGGATACCTGTTCTGCCTGCCTCTGCTCAAGCACGGCGTGCCGCAAGGACACCTCTTTCTCGAGTTCTTCCAGGACAAACCTCCTGACCAGCTTAGGATAATCGCCTTATTGAACATGGCGCCTTTTATTGCCTCAGCCCTTACCGAGGCCTGGTTGTTTTCCATGAAGCCGAGGCTCCGCAACTTGCTCGAAACCGGCGAGGGGGCGGTGTCGCGCTCTGGCGCGGTGAAGAAGTTGTCCAAAGCGGCTGCGGTGTTGATTCTTGTCTTGTGCCCGCTTTTTTTCTTGATTCCTGTTCCGTTTAATGTTGGAGGTGAGGTCGAGGTGGTTACCGAGGAAAAACACTTTGCCTTTTGCAAGATGGAAGGGCTTCTTGACCGTGTGTACGTGTCCGAGGGATCCTCGGTGGACAAGGATCAGTCGCTGGCCCGACTCGACGAAAAAGAGTTAGATTTCAAGATAAGGAATGCAGAGAAACAGTTTCAGATACTCACCAGTGAGATGATTCTCCTTCAGGCAGGGGCCAGCGAAAATGTCGCCAAACTTGCAGAAAGCAAGCTGGTGGAACTGAAACGACAGGCCGCGTGGGAAGAGCTCAGCTATTATAAATGGCAATCGCAATTCCTCAACATAACCTCACCCGCGGCGGGGGTCATAGTTACCAAAGATGTGGAGTCGCTGATAGGGAAAAGACTGTTGGCAGGCGAACCTTTCTGCGAAATCGTGGCGCCGGGAAACGTATCCGCAGACGTGTACGTTCCGCAGGATCGAATCACGTTTGTTAAGAAAGATCAGCCGGTAACGATTTATCTCGACAGTGATCCATGGAAAGGGCGCCTGCTCACCGTTAGCGAAATAGCGCCGACTCCGGATGTGATTCCGAGGCTTGGTAATGTGTACCGTGTCAGGGCCCGGTTCCCCGATGCGCCCGGCAATGCTCTCTTAGGCATGAAGGGAGTGGGCAGCATCCATGTAGCGCAGGCCTCACTTTGGTTTATCGTAAGTCAGCGGTTGCTAACTCTTTGGAATAGATGGTTCCTGCCTTTCTGATAGCTTGGCCCAAAGGATTGTAAACGGTCAATCAAAAAGGGGCCACGGTCGGCCAAGTAAAAGGGGACCCTTTGGCTGAGAGAAAGCGGTCATTGTTTTTTCTTTTTGGAAATGCTCTGTTCCAAGCGGTGGCTCGGCCCGTTACGGTCAGGATGTGAGCTTCGTCGTGAAGACCGGGAACGGCGCTGCCAAGGCGTATCAGCTACTTCCCCAGGAGTTTCCGGAAGTGATACCCAAAAATCGCGCTTGAGATGGCCTCGCCAAAAGACTCTCGATGAAAGAGGAAGGCTTTGATCACGAGTTTCCAGTAGTAGATCTTACTCTTGCCCTTGTCAAGAATCCCTAAATAAATCACCGACCTGACAAAGGCCATCAGCTCGGTCATGTCGACGCGTTTTCGCCGAGTGGGCTTGTAGTGCTCGAGGAACTCCAAAACCCGCTTATAGTACTCCTTCGGCGAATAAATATACTCCAGGACCGCCTGGTAACCTTCTTTCAATTTCTGAGCGTCCATCTTGGGGATGAAGTTCATGGAGCCGTCGCAATTATCACCGGAGCATTCATCCATGGAGAGGAGTCGCCCTTCGTTCTTGAGGCGTTCGTAAAGCCTAGTTCCGGGAAGCGCGTTGAGTAGTCCGATCATCGCCTTGACCACGCCACTGTTCTGGATGAATTTTATCTGTCGCTCAAAAATGTTGGGAGGATCGTTGTCGAAACCGATAATGAAGCCTCCCATCACCTCCATGCCGTGTCCCTGAATGGTCTTCACCGCTTCCAGCAGGTCCTTGCCGCTGTTCTGGTGTTTGCCGCATTCCTTGAGGCAGTCGTCCTCCGGGGTTTCCAGGCCCAGGAAGACGGAGTCGAATCCGGCTTCGTTCATCAATTTCATCAGCTCTTCGTCGTCCGCCAGGTTCACTGAGGCCTCGGTGTAGAGGCCGAAGGGATAATTTCGGGCCTTTTGCCACAGGACGATCTCCCTCAGCAGCGACTTGACCCGGAAGGTGTTCCCGATGAAGTTGTCGTCCACGATGAAGAGACGGCCACGCCAGCCCATGTCGTAGAGGACTTGAAGCTCCCGGATCATTTGATCGTTAGCCTTTACCCGAGGGCGGCGACCATTCAGATTGACGATGTCGCAAAACTCGCAGTTGAAAGGGCATCCGCGAGAATACTGTATGGACAACGAAGCGTATTGTTTGATCTTGATCAGATCCCATCTGGGTAAGGGTGTTTTCGTGATGTCCGGCCGCTCCGAAGAGCTGTACACCCTCTGCGGGTTACCGTTCGCGAGGTCACTCAGGAACTGGGGGAAGGTGATTTCTCCTTCGTTGAGCACCAGATGGTCCACATCGCGGAATTCTTCGTTAAGACTGGTGAAGAGGGGCCCGCCGCCAACCACGATCTTGCCGAACTTGTGGGCCCGGTCGATCACCTCCCGGCATGAGACCTTTTGAACCAACATCGCGCTGATGAAGACAAAGTCGGCCCACTGAAGGGCCTGATCGCTCAGAGGCTCGACGTTCATGTCCACGACCCGCAGGTCCCACTCCTTCGGCATCATAGCCGCGACGGTGAGGAGGCCGAGGGGGGGGTGGGCAGCTTTCTTGCTCACGAACTTCAGGATATACTTGAAGCTCCAAAAGGTGTCGGGAATAGCCGGCGAGACGAGTAATGCCTTCATGAATGAACTACCCTGCCTTGCAGTAATCAGTATTTCTTAAGCTTATCAGAATAAGAAATCCCCGCGCCGGGGTCAAGGCTTATTAGCGCACAGATGTAAGGATTCAGTCACCAGCGGCCAACCACTGTCATCTTGACTCCGCCATAAGGCGGGGGAAGCAATCTCCTAGCCCTCAAGAGGGCGGGTTGCTGGTTGGAGGCGCATCCTGCCCGTCATTCGTTGATAGGCGGGACGCCTGTCCCACTATTCACTGCTCACAATGACGGGTTAGACGCCTTTGGCTTCCGCGCTTAACTGAATCCTTACAGCTACTTGTCCTTTCACCTTGACGTTGCGGCCGGCTTCTTGTCTGGGTGCCAGGTGTCCAGGAACTTCATCAGGTCCGAATCAGGCCTGAGCAGTATGGTCGTGTCGTGCTTGAGGATCTTTTCGTACACCGACAGATGACGGGTGAAGGAGTAAAACTCCTCGTCCCTGGTAAATGCGCTCGCATAGATCGCGGTCGCGTCCGCGTCGCCCTCTCCTCTCAGCGCCTGAGACTTCCTGTAAGCCTCCGCCAGAATAATTTCTTTTTCCTTATCCGCGGCGCCGCGGATTTCCCTGACTTGTTCTTCACCTTCGGCTCTATAGCGCTTCGCGATCCGTTGCCTTTCGGCGTTCATCCGCAAGAAGACGCTCTTCTGGACTTCGTTAGGAAGATCGACCCTTCTGATCCTCACATCCACCACGGAGATCCCGAAGGTCTTCGCAGCCTGCGCGGTCTCCAGAGTCACCGCGGTCATAATCTTTTCACGCTCTTCTCGGATAAACTCTTTGAAATTATGGTTCGCTATCTCCTGCCGCAGCCGTCCAAAAATGATGTCGTTGAGCCGCGCGATTCCCCCCGGATACGTTCGCACAGTCTGGTAAAAGACAAGGGGGTCTGTGATTTGCCAACGTGAAACGGAATCGACGATGAGTCGTTTCTTGTCCAGGGTGATATATTCGGCCGGTTGGGCCTCCGCTACTAGGATTCGTTTCTCCAGATGGACCACATCCTGGACAAAAGGGACTCTGAAATAAAGCCCCGGCTCCTTGATGATCCGCACGGGTTTCCCGAACTGGAGCACGACGGCCTGTTCCCATTCAGGAATCACGAAGACTGTCTGGGCCACCACGATCACCGCGAAGATCGCCACAACAACGTATTTGATCATGGCAGCTACTCCCTTTCTCTAGCCTGAGGCGAATCCGATTGCGGTTGGAGGGGGGCCTTCGGCGCGGGAGAGGCTCCTTGGATCGGCGTCAGAGGGAGCAGCGGTAATGCGCGGGAATTCTGGCCGTCCATAATGAACTTGCGAACGTCGAGGAGGTACTTCTCGGCGCTTTCCAAATAGAGCCGAACGCGGGTGACCGTGGGCGCCTTCTTGTACTCCTCCAGGGTCTTGCTGAATCGTTCCGCATCGCCGTGCGCGCGTATCACACGCTGAGCCTTAAAAGCTTCCGCGGCCAGCACTTCTTGCTGAGCCTCGCCCCGCGCTTTGGGAAGAATGTCCTCGCGGTAGCCTTCCGCTTCCCGGATGAGGCGCTCTCGATCTTCCCAAGCTCGGACTACGTCGTGGAACGCTTCCTTCACTTGCGCGGGTGGGTCCACGACGAGGAGCCGCGCTTGAGTGACCACCAAACCGGTAAAATAGTTGTCCAAGAGCTTCTGCAAGTACGTCTGAACCTTCTGCTGCACCTCATTGCGGCCCCTGGTCATGGTATAGTCGATGCTGTTCTCTCCCACTACCCCTCTAAGAGCCACTTCGGCCGATGCCCGCAATGCGGCCTCGGGTTCGAACGCCCCGAAGAGAAACTTAATCGGGTCCTGCACCATGTATTGCACCACGAGCTGCACATCGACTATGTTTTCATCCCCGGTGAGCATCAAGGATTCCGCGGGGACCGATCGCGTTCTTACTTTGTCGGGTGATCTGTCTTTGTCTGATCGGTAACCGATTTCCGCGTATCTCACTTTGGCCACATCCACGAGGGTGTGGGTCATGATCGGCCAAGGTAGGCGATAACGCAGACCTGATTCGGTGATCGAAAAGACCTTCCCGAATAGCAGCACCACGCCTTTCTCGCCCGGGCCGACCACATACACTCCTGAAGACAAATAGAGGACAATTATCACTAAGATAACGATCCACGACCCTCTCCCTCTCAAATATTGGTCCATGAAACGCTTGAGGTCGTCAACTCCGCGCTGGAAGTCCTTCACGCCGTATTGTTCTTCCCTTGGCCGAAACTGATCCATCTTCCCTCCCCGATCGCACAGTGCCGCCCATTCTAAATGAATGGTCCCCGCAAAGCAAACCTTCGTTCCAAGGAGGCTTGACCGTTCAGAGACAAATCGGGCGCAGTCTTTCGTCTGCGCCCGTTGGAAGAGTGGTGTTGCAGCGACTCGGTCATGCCGAGCAGGTATATGGTCCGGTCAGTCCCCCGGTTTAACAGTCGCCTTCACGAGGCGCACGCTCGTTTGGCGGCTCAGGTTGCCTTGCCCTTGGCGCGAAGCTTCGCCAGGGCGTTCGTCAGCATGGCTCGGGCGTTCTGCTTGCGGTCTTTGAGCTCTTCCCGCCATGCATCCACTTTCTCAATGGCCTCCTTCTCCCATGGCAGCCATTTGGAATTGTCTCGGCTCCTTATGGACTTCTCCAACTCTTCAGGGATGGGCGGGGTCCTGCACTCGTCGTAGTGGTTCTCGATCTTCCTGAGGAACTGGAAGAGCTGCTTCATCTCTTTCTTGGTAAGAGTTCGGCCACGTTCATCCTCGCCGAAGATCTCTTTCTGGATCGTCTCGATATTCTGCGCCTTCAACTCCTTGAGTAGTTTTTTCAGGAACCGGTAGTTCTGATTGAAATCGTACGAGTCCAGAAGGGTGCCGGCGGAGGCACCGAACGCGCTCTCAGTCATGTCCCACTCCTTCTTGAAGATTCTTGCATATGATTTCATCCGCAACATCAGCGCGACAAACGGATGAACAACTACGTTTTTGCGCGGCCTCTGACATCAGTGAGAAACTCGTCGTTTTTGAGCGGGACATGTAGGAAGGATCAAATCAGTCAATGTCCCCTTGCGGATGGGCAGGTATCACCCAATTCGCGGCTAGTCAAGAAATTATTCTGTGGAACGCGCAAAAAAAAGTAAAAGCTCGAGATCCATTTCGCGTCCGTCCGCGGCCTGCTAAAGAGCAGCGCGGAAAGAATCGCGCCCCAGATTAGGCTCCGGAAAGCGCCTCGATGAGGAGCGACGAGAAAAAGGCCGGTATAAGAAGATGGGCCGGAAGGTCTATAGGCGCGGTTCCACTTTCGCGCGCTGATACGCGCGAGGCGCGGATTGGGATCCCCAAGGGCGCGGCGCGCAAGAGCGTGAGGCACGGAGCGATTGTCAGGGCTTACTATGGATCGCTTCGTCGAGGATTCGGTCGAGTTCAGACTGCGGAAGGATTCTTTGCTCCCGGGCCACTTCTCGCACGGTCTTGCCGGTTTCGTACGCTTCTTTGGCGAGGGCCGCGGCAGCTTCGTACCCGATGATCGGGACAAGGGGAGTGCACAAGGCGAGGCTCTTCTCAATGTAGGCGAGGCATCTTTCTCGGTCCGCCACAATGCCGCGCACGCACTTCTCCGCAAGCCCGTCCGCCGCGCCCGCAAGTAGATCGATGGACTGGAGCAAATTATACGCGATTACGGGGAGCATGGTGTTGAGCTCCAAGTATCCCCCCTGACCGCCGTACGTGATGGTAGCGTCATTCCCGATGATCTGCGCGGCCGCCTGCATCACCATCTCGGGAATGACCGGATTGACCTTCCCAGGCATGATGGAGGAGCCCGGCTGCAAGGAGGGGATGCTGATCTCTCCGATCGCGCATCGCGGCCCGGATGCGAGCAGCCGAATATCGCTTGCAATCTTGATCAGGCTCACCGCAACGGTCTTGACCGCCGCGGCGACCTCCACAGCAGCGTCCTGAGCGGACTGCGCTTCAAAATGGTTTTCCGCCTCTCTAAAGGGCAGGTCGGTTTCTTTCGCGATGAGGGCGATCACTCGTGGAGCGAACTCAGGGCGCGCATTCATACCGGTCCCAACCGCGGTGCCGCCTAGGGCGAGTTCCACGAGGCTTTTCTCTACTTTAGAGATACGGTCGATGCCGAGCGCAATCTGACGCGCGTACCCGCTGAATTCTTGTCCAAGGGTGATCGGGACCGCATCCTGCAAGTGGGTTCGCCCGATCTTCCGGATGTCCGAGAACTGCGTAGCCTTGCGTTCAAGGGCCTCTTCAAGCTTCTCCAGGGCAGGGATCAACTTGCCCTTGATTGATGTGAGCGCGGCGATGTGGAGCGCGGAAGGGAAGACGTCGTTTGTGGATTGCCCCATGTTTACATGATCGTTGGGATGAACAGGCGACTTCCCCCCCCTCTTGCCGGTGAGGATTTCATTTGCACGGCCCGCGATGACCTCGTTGGCGTTCATGTTGGTGGAGGTGCCGGAACCGGTCTGGAACACATCCACCACAAACTGATCGTTGAGCTTCCCCGCGACCACTTCTCCGGCCGACGCGACGATGGCCTCGGCCCTTTCCTTGTCGAGCAGGCCCAGTTCCAGGTTCACGCGCGCGGCATGTTTCTTGATCATGCCGAGCGCGCTGATGAAAGACGGCCCGAACTTAAGACCGCTAATGGAGAAGTTTTCCACCGCCCTTTGGGTCTGAGCGCCATAGTAAGCGTCTTCGGGCGTCATGACCGTGCCCATTGTATCGACTTCTTCTCGGAAGCTCATGCCGACTCCTCGTGTGCCGCCGGGCGACTCCGGAGGCATCCGTGGCGCCAAATTTCCACCCCTGCCACATAATGGTCGCGCTTCCGGCAAAAGTGGGAATGACGAACAGATACGCAGCCACCGTGGAGCATCTTAATTGCGGAACTTTAGAACCTTATGCGCAGTCCGCTGGCCTTTGGCCCGGCCTGCTGCGCGCGAACCTCGTCCACGGCAATCTTGTCCCCCTCTCGTAGCGTGTCGGAAAGTATTTGTGTCCTTTCCAGGCCCACGACCCCGGTCTTGACCGTCACCGGACGGATCGTATTGCCTTTTTCCACTTTCCAGCATCTTTTTTCGCCTTCCTTAAGAGGCGGAAGAGCGGGTGAACCCGATGCTCGTAAAGAAGAAGGCGACGGTGAGAATCGACATGCCTGCTCAGGCACCATAAGAGCCCCGTGGGCCTCATCCAGCAGTATGCGAGTGTTCGCGGTCATTCCGGGGCGAAGTTTGAGTTCGTGATTGTCCACCTTGAGGACCACGATATAGGTCACTACATTCTGTTCGATTTTCGGGTCATTACGGATTTGGGTGACCTCCGCGTCAAAGGGCTCATCGGGGAAGGCAGGAACGGTGAATGTCCCCTTTTGTCCCACTTTTACGCGGCCGATGTCCGACTCATCAACGTTTGCGTGCACCTCCATAAGGGTGAGGTCCTCCGCGATCGTGAAGAGCACCGGAGCTTGAAAGGTCGCGGCAACCGTCTGGCCTTCATCCACGCTGCGCGCGGTGACCACGCCGTCCACCGGAGCTTCGATGCGCGTGTACTTGAGCTGTAATTCGGCTTCGGTGAGCCTGGCCTCCATCTGGACCACACGGGCCCTTTCCACGTCTACTTGGGCAACGGCCCCGTCGGCTCGCGCCCGCGTCTGATCGATCTCGCTCTCGGAAATGGATTGCTTTTCGAACAGCATCTCCTTTCGCCTCAAGGTTCGCAGCTCATCCCGGCTCGCAACTTCAGCCCTGTGCAGGGCTGCTCGGGCGGCCTCCAGATCCGCTCGAGCCTGGGCGGCCTTTGCCTCGTAGATCGCCGGATCGATCAACGCGATCAACTGCCCTTTTTCCACCTTGGACTCGAAGTCCGCATACAGCTTCTTAATCGTTCCCGATACCTGGCTCCCCACCAGGACCTGATTGAGCGGAGTCAGCGAGCCGGTGCACATGACTTCAGACCGGAGCGTGCCGCGCTCGACCGGCACGGTCACATACTTGGGCTGCGATTCATCGGGCGCGCTCCGCCCGAGCGCCAGATAAAGGATGATTGCAACCGCAAGAACCAGAACTACGATTATGAGTTTTTTCAAGGAATTCATCCTACCGCGCAGCGCGCCCGGGAACGGCAGTTCGTCCAGTCGGTCGCATCAGCCATTACGGCTCATTTTACGAGTTCTACAGTACAGGGCGCCATACTTCCGAATTGGCGCAAGACTTTCGGAAAAGACCGCCGGTTCCCGCTCACTACTCAGTTCCGTTCGTCTCCTTCGATTTTACCATCTCTGATGAGTATTCTGCGATCGGTGAGCGTGGCCACTTCAGGATCATGGGTGACCAGCACAAAGGTGATCCCATGCTCTGTGTTCAGCTTGCGAAAAACTTCCATGATTTCGGCGCTGGTGTGAGTGTCCAGGTTTCCGGTCGGCTCATCCGCCAGAATCAATTCGGGCCTGTTGACCAGCGCCCGCGCAATGGCGGCGCGCTGCTGCTGGCCCCCGGAGAGTTCGGTGGGCAGATGATGCGAACGGTCGGCAAGTCCCACGAGTTGCAGGGCATTCAGGGCCAGCTCTTTACGTCGTTTGGTTTGAAGCCCGCTGTAGATCAGAGGTAGTTCCACATTCCTCGTTGCGTCCATACGGGGCAAGAGATTGAACCCCTGAAAGACGAAACCCATCTTCTTGTTTCTCAAGTCCGCCTGACGATCTCTATCCAGCTTCGACACGTCTTCCCCATCCAATAAGTACGCGCCGGACGTGGGCACATCCAAGCAGCCCATTATGTTCATCAGGGTGGATTTGCCGGAACCCGAGGGTCCCATGATCGCCAGGAATTCTCCGGTTTCTACCGTGAGACTAATGTCGTTGAGCGCATGGACTTCCAATGCGCCGGATTTATAGATCTTGCTCACAGTGTCCATAACGATGAGGCTCAATTCGAGATCTACTCCTTCAGGCGGCTTGCTCCAAGGCAACGGGTCTTGCGCCTGGTTGATGGCGCATCGTTCGCCCCACTCGTGAACGTTCGCCACAAAGACCAATATGAGGGACAGGCATGGCCCACAAACCTATTCAGTGGGTATCTTTGTTTCCAGCGCGGCCTTGAGCTTCTCTTTGAGCTCAGTAAGGTCCGAGCTCTTTACCACGTAGTAGTCGGCCGCGACAGCCTTCAAATCCACCTTGAAACTGGAGTAGGCCGAATTAAGAATAACGGGAAGATCGTAGTGTTTCTTGCGGATCTGTTGCAGCAGGTCCAGTCCGCTATATTCTTTCATCTTGATGTCGAGGACCAAGCAATCCGGTTGTTCTCGCTCCACCACTTCCAAGAGTTCCCTCCCGTCCGCGAGGGCGATCACCTGGTATCCTTCGTCTTCCAATTCCATGGAATAGAGCATCCGGATGCCTTCTTCGTCATCCACTATCAGTATCTTTGCCATGCGAGGCTCCTTTGGCTTTTCCGTGACGGATTCCGGACCTCAATGAGCGGCCCACCGCTCCAGCAGATAGGGTTTGCACTTCTCAAACTGGAGGCATTGATCCTCGATGAGTTCTTCCACCTGCTGGGTGTTCATGGGCTCGGTCTCTACCACGAATGACAGCGTCCTGCCATGATAGAGCGGAACGAGCCCTTCGATGAGATTTTCACGAGGCGCTGCGCGTTTCTTGTACGCGCAAGCGAAATCGTACAAAACCTTGGCCCACAGCACAGGTGGGAACTCAAAAGCCTCCCGCGGTAAGCCTGCCACTTCTTGAAGTTTGTCAAAGGTTGCTGGAGGCATGAAGGACCTGTACAAGTCCCAGCGGGCTTCCACCCCCATAGAAAACTTCTCCCACAAACCCTGGACGTTGACCTCCACCGTCGGTGGGATCTCCATTTCCCCGAGACCGAAGCCCAAGACAGCGGTAGGCCGGCTCCATTTGACGCCCTTCCAAAATTCTTCGTATGCGCACATAAGGTCGAAAATAGTCCCCACCACCTGAGCAAAGGTGGGGCCCAAATCTGCGGCAGGGCCTTTAGGCATTTGGACCTTGGGTTTGCCCATGAAGGATTGAATGATCGGGGCGTGGCTACGCATAGCGACCGTGGTCATCCAGATATCGATCCCAAATTGGCCCACGTCGTCGGTCCAATCGGCCGCCTCATTGAAGATTCGGGCCATCTTGCCGGAGAAACCGAAATCTCCCCCAATCGGTTGGCGCACGCGGCGTCCATACAGGGCTCGGGTGAGCGGATAGGCGATATTCGTAGCGATCGTGCCCTCGTACTTGTGCCGGACATAAAGAGGCGCTACGTAATCAAATTCCTCAAGGAGGGGTTCTCCGAGGTTGCGCACCCACTGAGGGGTGACGCTCGCCAGGTCCGCATCTACCACGACGACGGCGCTCGCGGATAATTCGACGGCTTTTGCAAAAAGATTCCTTAGGTTGTTCCCTTTCCCTTGAACGTCGGGCGGAGTGGAGATGTATATTTTAGGATTTGAGGTTGGCGTTTGCATGAACACATGGCGGGTGTCATCCGGGGAATTATTGTCGCAATTGATTATTACGCAAGAGCGTTCTTTGAAATACTTGCTGAGGCCCTTGTCGGCCTGCTCGGTGGGAAACGCGATGCACTCCGCCTCATTATAGGAAGGTATACCGACCACAATCTCCGCCTGTGTTATATTGTGCGGGTTCTCTTCAACACTCTTCATGCCCAAACCCTCGCCCGTGTAAGATACGGAAATCAAGTTACCTCCAATTCAGACTACCACAGGCGCCCGTTGGATTAAAGCCTTAGAGGAAGCGTCTTAGGAGTCGATGTGGGTGAATGAGTTCCGAGAAGAGAAGTCCGGCGGCTGCCGTAGTCTGCATCCGTATCGGTTAGCGCAAAAGATTGAACGGAGATCGGGAATGCTGGTATATGCATCTACCGGAGCGGAGGTCAAGCGTCTGGGCAATCCCTCGGGCCGTACGGCCCCTGGCGCTTGTCGCGTTGAGCCTCAGAGCATGTTCGGAGGAAACGACTCTTGGATCGCAACCTGCTAAAATCCATTGTGGAAGGGATTATCTTCTCGCACCCCGAGCCTGTGACCGCCCAGTCCCTCTCTGAAGTGATCAAAGAGGTCTCCCTCGCGACTATCACGTCGATGCTGGATGAACTGGAACAGGAATACCGGGAACGCGCCCGTGGGTTCTTGCTTTGCCGAGTTGCCGGAGGGTACCAGTTCAGATCGCTTCCCAAGATCGCTCCGTGGATCCTGGAAATGAAGAAGAGCAAGCCGTCTCGCCTGAGCCGCGCGGCGATGGAAACCCTTGCGATTATCGCATACAACCAGCCGTTCACCAGAAGCGAGATTGAACAGATTCGGGGAGTGGAAAGCTCGGCAATACTGAGGAACCTTGTGGAAAGGGGGCTGGTTGAAGTAGTGGGCAAGAAGGACGTCCCCGGCCGGCCTCTCCTCTATGGAACCACCCGGCGGTTCCTGGAAGTCTTCGGCCTCAACGACCTCACTTCGCTCCCACCCCTCCCCACCGACGAACTGGTTGACCAAGCGCTCGGCAGCTCAGCCACTGACAGACGTGAGTAGGAGCGGCCGCTATTGGGGAGTTGTTTTCGCTCTGCCCACGCTGTAGTAGGTGAAGCCCAGTTGGGCCATTTTTTGCGGGTTATAGAGATTTCGGCCGTCAAATATGACCGGCTCTAAGAGCATTTTCTTGATCTTTTCAAAATCAGGATGGCGGAACTCATTCCATTCCGTGACAATCACCAGCGCGTGCGCGCCCTCGAGGCACTCGTAGTTTCCCGGAGCAAAATCGACAGAATCGGCGAGTATACGTCCCGCGCTCTCCATTGCAACCGGATCGAACGCTCTGATCCTGGCCCCGCGGTCAAGGAGAGCCTGTATCAGGTCGAGCGAGGGAGCCTCACGCATGTCATCGGTTCGCGGCTTAAAACTCAGGCCCCATATGGCAAATTGCTTTCCCCGGAGCCCGTCGTCCCCGTAGTGGCGCCGTATGACATGAATAAAGTGCTGCCTCTGCATTCTATTCGTCTCCTGCACGGCCTCGACGACTTTCAATTCCACCCCGTGCTCTCTGCCTGTGCGCGCGAGGGCTTCCACGTCTTTAGGAAAACACGATCCCCCATAACCGATGCCCGCGAAGAGGAATTGAGGGCCGATGCGAGGGTCGGAGCCTATGCCTCGGCGGACCATTTCGATGTCCGCGCCCACTTTCTCGCATAACCGGGAGAGTTCGTTTACGAATGAGATCTTCGTCGCGAGCAGGCCGTTGGCCGCGTACTTGGTCATTTCCGAGGAAACGATGTCCATCATCAGGATCGGATTGCCGGTGCGCACGAAAGGACTGTACAGCTCTTTGAGGATCTCCCCCGCCCTCACATCGTCCACGCCGATAACCACCCGGTCGGGCTTCATGAAATCTTCAATCGCGTTGCCTTCTTTGAGAAACTCGGGGTTAGAGGCCACGTCAAACGGATGGGTTGTTTCTTGGGCTATGATATCCTTGACTTTGTGCGTGGTTCCCATGGGCACGGTGCTCTTGGTGACCACTATCTTGTAGCTCTGCATTGCCTTGCCGATGCCTCGCGCTACCGCGTACACTTGGCTGAGGTCCGCGCGACCGTCCGCTTCCGGGGGTGTTCCAACCGCGATAAAATTAATCAGTGAACTCTGAATGGTATGCTCCAGGTCGGTAGTGAACGCGAGCCTCTTCTCGGCCATGTTCCTGACGACCATCTGCTGGAGCCCGGGTTCGTAGATCGGCACCCTACCATCGCAAAGCATCCCGATCTTGCCTTCATCCACGTCCATCAAGATGACCTCGTTGCCCATCTCTGCAAAGCAGACGCCGGTCACGAGGCCCACATATCCGGTTCCTATGACGCCAACATGCATTCGATCAACCTCTCAACCCAGCCGTTCTCAAAACCCATGTTCGATCCTTCTCCGGGCGGATGGACCACCGATTATCCCACAAATCGCCTCCCATTTCAGCCCGAATTGAATCCCGGGATCGCCTCTATGCGTATCGAATCTGGCGGTTCTCCAGTTCTCGGATACGGTCTCGCAGACGCGCAGCCTTCTCGAATTCCAGATCCCTCGCAGCAGCGAACATCTCTTTGGTAAGCTTTGCAATCAGCTTGGGAATGGCATCCAAAGGCGCCTCTTCCTTTGGCTCCTCGGGTTCCAGTTCCACTGTCACGTAGTCCCGTTCCGAGAGCGAAGAGAGTATGTCATTGATGTTCTTGCGTATCGTCACAGGAGTGATTTGATGCTCCCGGTTGAATTCAGCCTGAAGCGCTCTTCGGCGACCTGTTTCATCCATAGCCTTCCGGATCGACTCCGTAACACGGTCTGCAAAGAGGAGAACCGTTCCGTCCACGTTGCGGGCAGCCCGTCCCGCGGTCTGTATCAGCGATCGCTCCGACCTGAGGAACCCTTCCTTGTCCGCATCCAGAATGGCCACAAGGGAGACCTCGGGAATATCCAGACCTTCCCGCAGGAGATTGATTCCCACAAGCACGTCAAAATCGCCGCGGCGCAGGTCCCGGATGATTTCCATCCGTTCTATGGTGTTGATCTCCGAGTGGAGGTACCTGACTCGGACACCCAGATTCGCGTAGTATTCGGTAAGATCTTCGGCCATCTTCTTGGTCAACGTCGTCACGAGCACGCGGTCCCCTTTTGCCGCGCGTTTTTTTATTTCCCCGAGCAGATCGTCTACCTGATACCGAGCTGGTCGAAGCTCGATAACCGGGTCCATCAAGCCGGTGGGACGGATGATCTGCTCCGCGACGCAGCCGCCCGCGCGTTGCAGCTCGTACGGGCCGGGGGTTGCCGAGACATATATGGCCTGATTCACGTGGCCTTCGAACTCCTCGAATGTGAGCGGGCGATTGTCCAGCGCGCTGGGAAGGCGAAAGCCGTACTCGACCAAAGTCTGCTTTCGAGACCGGTCCCCTCTGAACATGCCCCCGAGCTGAGGGATGCTCACATGGGATTCGTCGATGAAGAAGAGGGAATCTTCAGGGAAGTATTCCAACAGAGTAGGGGGCGGATCACCAGGCTGCCTTCCGGTCAAGTAACGAGAATAGTTCTCGATGCCGTTGCAATACCCCATCTCTTTGAGCATTTCCACGTCAAAACGGGTCCGTTCCTCGATCCGCTGAGCCTCTATGAGCTTGTTCCGCTCACGGAAATACTCAACCCGTTCTCTCATCTCTTCAAGGATCCGATCCGCAGCCCATTCTACGGTCTGCTTCTCGGTCACGTAGTGACTTGCCGGATAGATAGCGGCCCGATCCAACGACCTGACAACCTTCCCCCTGAGCGGGTCCACTTCGTAAATTCCGTCCACCACATCGCCAAAGAACTCTATCCGAATGGCCACCGATTCCTCATGCGCGGGGAAAACCTCCACCACATCGCCCCTGACACGAAACGTTCCCCGGTGGAAGTCGATGTCGTTGCGCTCGTACTGGATCTCGACCAACTTCCGGAGCACATCGTCTCTTTCGGTTTCCCGATCCTGGATCAAGTGGACGAGCATCTTACGGTAGACTTCAGGAGAGCCGAGGCCGTATATGCACGAAACCGAAGCGATGATCACCACATCGCGGCGCTCGAGGAGGGATCGAGTGGCAGAGTGTCGCATCTTGTCGATAGTCTCGTTAATGCTTGAGTCTTTCTCGATGTAGGTGTCCGATGTGGGAATGTAGGCTTCAGGCTGATAATAGTCATAATAGGAGACGAAGTACTCGATTGCGTTTTCCGGGAAGAGGGCCTTGAACTCACTGTAAAGCTGCGCGGCCAGGGTCTTGTTCGGCGCCAGTATCAAGCTGGGTTTTCCGCAGCGGGCAATAACGTTGGCCATGGTGTAGGTCTTGCCGGACCCGGTCACCCCGAGCAGCGCCTGGTCGCGCATCCCACGATTGACACCGTTCACCAGGGCGTCTATGGCCGCAGGCTGATCTCCCTGGGGAACGAAATCCGACATCAGCTTGAAGGTTCCCGCGCTCACTTGCCGCTACAGCTTCTCCTGCTTAACTTCAAGAGATCCGTGCACTTTCCGGATAACTTCCTGGAGGTTCTTGAAGCCGACCGGATGATCGGAAATCACCATCTGCAACAAGCTCCGTTCCGTGACGAAGTACTGTACCAATTGGACATGCTTGGCAGCCTTCCGGTCCACGAAGTAACAGATCAGGTATCCCTGCCGATCCTTCGAGCCCGGCAGATGACCTTCCTCCAGAATGGCGGCATCCGTCATCTCCTGCTTGAGTCGAACCTTGAGGGCCTCCAGGAGGGGTTGGGCTTGCGGCGCGGATTGCTTGTCAGACTGCTTTTGCGACCGCTTCTCCACGAAGACATTGATCCGCAGCGTGGCGCCGGGGTGATAGATCTTTACCTCATCCGGGCTCGGCTTCTCCACATTCATCGTCGCGGGATAGGAGAAGCTAAACCTACCCTGCGGGTCGGCATAGACCGCGTACCGACCCTCGGACCCCAGCGCGGCGCCCAGTGAAAGGAGGCCGCCGCACAACATCACACCGACGCAGGCCAATGGCCCGCGCAGCCTGGCGTTCGTAATGCTTCGCGAGGGCGCCGATAATAGAGGGTTCTTCACTTGTTCTTATTCTGCCTGGGGCGCGATGCCCCTTGTCTATCGGAGCGCTCCCTGAGCTGAGCCATCAGCTCACCCACGGCGACTCCTGCCCGGCGCGCGGCCTGGGTCATGCCCCGGTGAACAGCGTCACGATACCAGGCCGCGGGTTCCGATTCCAGATATGACGCCAGCTCTCCAAGCTCGCTGTCTTTTAATTGCCGATACGTATAAGCGAAGACCGAAACGGCCATTTCCATCGTTCGAGGAGCTTCCCGCTTCATTTCCGCCTCAATGGATCCGAGACGCCGTCGCAGTTCGCCCACCCGCTCCGCCTGCGAAGGAGATGCGACCAGGGCGCCTTCCGCAAGGCCGTGAAAAAGCGCGCTGAGCATACTGAGGTTGAGTTCCAAGGTCTGCTCCGACCGCACGATACGTTCCAGGATATCGAGCCTTTCCTTGTCCAGGGTCCGTGAAAAGTGGCGTTGCTCCCGCATGGCTTCCAGAGATGCCGGCGAGAGCGTGCCCTCCGTAAGTTGACCCACCCTCTTGCCCAGCCTTGACTGGTGGAACTCCAAGACTCTCTGGAGATGGTCCCTGTTCAGGGACTCCTTGCATGACTGGAGCAGTATGGCGGAGAGCTTCTCCTCCCCAAGGGCCGCCCTAAAGAAAGATCTTGCCTCGTTTCGGGCAGCTTCATCAGGAAAAACCTCAAGAGGAATGGCGGCCAATAGGGCATCCGAGAAAGCCGCCATCTGGGAGGTCATGCCGGATGCCTTCAGCGCTCTCTGAACCATCTGGTCGTCGGTTTCAGCGGGGCGAGCGCTCCGGGCCCCCACCGGAGCAATCAGGTGAAAGGCTGCGGCCAGCATCAGGATAATACTCAGACGTAGTGACATGGGGCCGCGCGTCACAGGCTGTGAAACTCCGCAGGAACCGGCATCAGCTCGCCCGAAGGGTTGACCGTCACCAGCGTGACTGTGGCCGTCACGAGGTAGTCCCGTGGTTCCCCTTTCTTGGTGATGATCTGCCTCACCACGACCCGATATCGGGTCGTGTTTTCGATCCAGGTCCGGATCATGAGACTGTCTCCCAGTCGAGCCGGCGCGTGGAACGCGATCTCCATCTTGTGCACCATGAAGAAGAAGCCGCTATTATGATAATCCGCGACGCTGGAAAGCCTCTCTTCCACGTACTCGGAGCGAGCCCGCTCCAGATATTTCAAGTAGTTGGCGTGGTAGACCACGCTCATGCAGTCCGTGTCCTCGTAATAGACCCTGCACTCGAAAGTTCGTTCTTTGGCCGCCAGAGACTCTCTACTCGCGTCACTGTCCAACGATGTCTTCCTCGCATCGAAATTCATGTGCGAAGGCATCTTATCATACCTTCCGGGACCTCGGAACTCTCAAGATGCTCTTGGAGGCTGCACGGTGGATCTCCGGACCCCTCATGAGCTGAGCTGTTACTTCAGAGACAAAGTAATGGCTGAAGCCGAGGTTCAGTATGCGAGAGGATGATCATATTCGGCTGCGGCATATGCTGGATGCGGCTCGTGAAGCCGTCTATTTCGCTTCCCCCCACTGACCCCCATCCTGAAAAGGAATATCACGCCGGGCGCAAGAAGCGGACAACTCCCCTCCGTACGCACACGTAGGATGCGGCGCTATATTTCGTCCAAAAGCCGAAAGTAGTCTTCAACCGATAATCCTGCCGTTTTCAGGTTGTTGGCAATAATCGAGGGAGGAATGTCGCTACGCCGGGGTATGACAATAGGCCTTTTGATTCCTGGTTTGGAATATTTTCGATGACTTCCTTGCTGGCCATCAAACGAGAAGCCATTGGCAAGGAACACCTTCTCCAGCTTTCTCCAATGTATGGGCGCCAATCTTGGGACGATCAGGCGCTCATCACCATGAGACGCTGTTTTTCCTCAGGCCTTTCGGGAATGATCCAGCCCTCCGCGGTACGCTCATAGCCGCATTCAGCCAGAACTTCTTCCAGAGTGCCCATCTCCTGGGCTGTATCGACAAAAACTCTTACGGCCTCATCCAGCGCCTCTTCGGCCTCCGACTGGGTATAACCGCAGCTCATCACGTCAATGGGCATGGCGTGGCCCACTATTTGGTTGCCTTCTTTCCAAAAACTCACAGTATATTCGATGTACATCCGGGCTCCCATCTTAGCGAACGCCGCCTAGCAGTCATATGACACTCTCATTTATTGCACACAAAAGCCGCACTTGCAAGATGTGGATAACATCAGGCACTTTGTTGATCCCAGTGCGGTCCCGTATATTAGAGCTGGTTGCAAAACCTCATAGACATTTTCTCAAGGTTATCATGATGCAGGCCACCTGGAAGAAGGCGACGAACATATTGATATGATTCTCGTATCTGACAACGATGCGTCGATAGTTGGTGATCCAACTGAAGGTGCGCTCGACTGTATATCGTCTCCTGTAGCGATCCCACAGTCGGTCATCTTGTCTATTGA